>NZ_CP116808.1:2477500-2752500 GCF_028464065.1 Saprospira sp. CCB-QB6
AAAGGCCAGTGGGGGAGGGGCAAGGCCTGAGGCCAAGGAGTTGGTCGCTTCATCTTTTTAGTTAAAAAACTGTTTTTTAGTAAACTAGGGCTTTAATATGATTACTCTGACCTTATACGCTATTAGTGTATTGGTTTAGTGTTTTTTACGCATAAAAAAAGGCCACATTGCTGTTGCAATGCGACCTTAAAGTCACCCCAATTAAAGCTCAAATATATATAGCTTTTTAAGAAGATGCAAACATTTAGAATAAAAAGTTATACTTGATCAGCAAACTTTCTGTCACAGAAACTCGACGGCCTGTGCTCTCATATCCATTCACTCCAGTATCGGGATCATTATCGCGATCTAATTGTACCTGCACATCATGGTCATAAAAGACAATGGTGTTTAAGCTGATAGACAATCCCTTAAAAATATAGAGATCCGTGGTGGTTAACCATTCTACATCTATATTCTGTGGATTGTGTAGGTAGTCGGAGAATAAGGTCAAGGAGGTCTTTAAGCCCAAACGAGGCTTTTTATCCGCATTGAGGAAAAACTTATTTTTATATAAGACCTTAATGGTGGCCCCCAATTGCATACTATGATTGGCGTAAAGGACACTATCTGCTGTCATGCCCGTTGGCCGAACTCCCCAACGGTCAATAAAAGCAGCCCGATCTTTTCCCCCATAAGGTGTACCATGTACCCCCGCACTAGCATCCGCATTGGCAATGGCGGCAATGGAGTCATCCGCTACAATAATGCTTTTCAATGAAGCTGGAGAGATCAATACCGATAGATGGTCGTCGGGCTTGTAAGAAATACTGGGCGAAATGGTGATCGTCGCTGGCGAGAAAAATTTAGAACGCGGAATTTTACTCCCCATCCCTTCTCGATAAGACAGTATATTGCCCTCATAAGTAGGTGTTAGCTGACTCAAAAAGGTGAAATCTAAGGCATAACCCCAAGGCTCATCTTTTACAATTTTATAATCGGCAAAAGAACTAAGCCGCAATTCATCAATAGCCTTCTGAAAGGGGTTGGAGCTAACCCCTAGCCGCTGCACCCCAAAGTTTAAACTAAAGGTGTTTTCCCATTGGAAGCGCCCCTTCTTATAATCGGCCCCCATTGTGGTACTTCCCCCAAATGCTACTTTGTTTTCTCCAGCCCCAACCTTGGGGTTAATCAACAAAAGCTGGGCAAAGTCTAGACCTATACCCGCATCATATTTCCAGCCCTCTGGCTCCTCTTCTTTCTTTTTTTCTTCTTCTTGGGCAAAAACAGTGGTCCCAAGGGCCAATAGCCCAAGGAGTAGCAAAAGTTTAGTTTTCATGTTGGTTTTCATTGATGAAGTAATATGTATTGTCCTAAAGAGGACTTTTTTCCCTTTGGGTCACTATTGAACCTCTTCTTTTGCCAAAAAACGGGATAATTGCGCATTCACATTGTCGTAATCCATGTTGATGCCCAAGATGTTACCGTCGGGATTGACCAAAATGGTGGTGGGCACTTCTTTTATTCCATAAAGAGCGGCCACATGGTCATTAAAGCGACTGAGGTCCGATACATGATGTGGCCAAATCAAGCCATCTTTTTCGATGGCGGCCAACCAAGCCTCTTTGCTGGTCTCAATGCCTACACTCAAAATGGTAAAGTTTTCCCCTTTCGAGAATTTGGCCCCATGATATTTGTCGTAAAGACGACGAAGTTGAGGATTAGACTGCCGACAAGGCGCACACCAACTCCCCCAAAAGTCCAATAAAACCCATTGTCCCCGCAAATCCGATAAACGCAGGCTATCTCCACTAGCCAATTGGCCCGCAAACTCTGGCGCAGGCGTACCCGATGTTACTCCAGGCTGACGATACCAACGAAATCCTACCCAGACTAGGGTAATAACAATGGGAATGATAATGAGCTCTGATAGTTTAATATTCATGGCAATCTATTTTGATGAGGGGCAAAATTAAGCTTTCCCAACTGAATAAAGCGTGATTTAGGTTGTTCTCTTTCCCTTTCTGATTGCTTTTTTGGGGCTGCCCCTTCCGCTGGGTTAAAACCCAGCGCAAAGCGGTATCGCTTTGCGAAGCTATACAAAATGAGGGTTAAAACCCTCATGAATTATCGGGCGGGTCGGGCTGTGCGGGGGCTCGCTGCTCGCTCGGCCCTTCGCTTTTTTTCGCTACGCTCAAAAAAGCTCGGTCTGGCCTGCGGCCACCCCCTACCATCCCTCAGCCAGTCGCTGCGCTCGCTTCTAGATCCAAAGAAGGCGGCTGTTTTGGCCCAATAGGCCCGCAGGGCCTAAATCCTAGGAGGGCAAAAGCCCTTCTAGGGGCATGTTCGCAAAGCGAAACCGCTTTTTGCTGTGGGGATTCCCCCACAGCATCGGCTGAGGGATGGAAAGTGGTGCGGCGCAGCCGCAGACCAAGGCGCTTTGCGCCGCAGGGCCGAGCGAACAGCGAGCCACGACACAGCCCGACCCGAGCGCAGCGAGGGGCAGCCCCAAAATAGATTAATACTTGATCCGCGGATCTACCCAAGCATAAAGAAGGTCGGCCACCAAGTTGCCCAAGATGGTCAGCAAGGCCGCCATTAAGGTGACCCCAAAAACCAAAGGCCAATCATAGGCCCGAATGGCATCAATGACCAAAAGCCCCATCCCATTGATGTCAAAAATTAACTCAATGGCTATAGCTCCCGCCAATGCTCTGGGAAATACAGCGCTAAATAAGGTAATCAAGGGAAATAAAGCATTGCGGAAAGCATGGCCCCAATACACCTCTTGCCGACGCAAGCCTTTTGCCCGAGCCGTACGGATATAATCCTGAGCCAATACCTGCAACATGGCCGAACGCATCTGCCGAGAGAGATAGGCAAAGGAACCATAGGTAACCGCAAAAATGGGCAAGAAAAGATGATAGAGATATTGGCCCAATAGGCTCCAAGAAAAGACATTACTATCGGGCAAACCTTGGGTGGGAAACCAATCGTAATGGGCTCCATAGGTGGCAGTAGTTAGAAAGACGACCAACAAACTCGCCAGCCAAAAGGAGGGCAAAGAATAAAGCAAAAAGAGAAAATTACTACTCAATTTATCCCGCTGATCGCCCACCAACTCTAAACCGTTCTTTCTGGAAAACCGCCAACTGCCGCGCCAAGGCCCCAAGAAGAAGAAGAGGGGCAAAAGCAATACGCCAAACTTTAACCAAAGCGGTTGTAAGCCCCAGCTCAAAAAGATTAAGACCCAAAACCATAGATAGGCCAGCTGTAAAAAGAGCAAACTATATTCACTAATATCCAAAAAGCGGCCTCGAATGAGGGCTTGGGCAAAGCGACGAAGCTCTGGACCAAAAGATCGTCCCCATTTCTTTAAAAATGCTCGATAATTTAAGCCAATAAAAGCCAATTGTAAGGGAACAATGGCCCAAACTGCAGCAGGAACAAGCTCCATCAATTGCAAATAAAAGCAAAGCGCCAACAAAGCCCCAAAAATAAGCTGCAAAGGCGATAAAAAGGAATAATAAGCCGTGGGGCGATATCGCCAACTGGCCATCTCTACCCCCAAAGGGACCGAAACCCCATAAGAAATGAGAATGGCCAATAAATTCATGAGCAGGGTCCAACGCAAGGCCTCCCAAATCTTGAGCAAAACAGGTCGTTGATCCTGATAAGAAATGCCCAAATCTCCTCGAATTAAACCTCGGCTAGCATAAACCTCGCGCAAGGGCAACAAACTATCTCGCTCTAGGGCCAACTGCTGATAGTGCTGATCTAAGCTTTGTTTTTCTTCCTCCAATGCAGCCAATTGGGCCAAAAAAGGTGCTTGGGCATTGCTGTCTACTTGCGCCAGCTGAAAACTTAACCGCCTTGCCGCCTTATTCAAGCTATCTATTACCAAATTGAGCTGCCCCAATTCTGCATAACAACTATTTAGGCGATGATGTACGCTACTATCAGGGGCCGAGAAGTAGGGGTAATCCCCAAACATCCAAACATGGTACTGATTATTGAAGCCATAAACGTAGAGTTGAGGGATTAGGGTTTCATTAGGCCTAGCCCCTCTCCGCAACTGATGCAAAGCTTGCCGAACACTATCTAGGGCCAAAGATAAAGGAGCCACTTTAGCTGTTTTGAGGGCCAAGCTATCAAGTAAAATATCTAAAGGTTGCTCTTCATAACGTAGCCAAAGCTCCTCTTTGAGCTGATCTAGTTGCCCTTTTTCTTCATAGGAAAAAGCAACTTTCTCTTTATAGTATAAATGCTCCCAATTTTTCAACTGTTGATAATAGGCCATACAATATTCCGCTGCGCCATACTGATTCATCAAGCGAGCAAGTAATTCTCTATGCCGCTGCGGCTGCAATTGATATAAATCTTTAGGATAAGCCTTGGAGCTTAACCGAAAATAAAAGGCAGGGCGGTCTAATCCTAGCTCTCTACTTTTTTGTCGATAAGCTTGCTCAGAAGCAAAGGGACTGTCATCTCCTCCTTTATTCAGGATGATATCAACAGGGTCGCCTTCTACTAACCGACTAAGGCCAAAGACAAGCAGTGAAACCATAAAAAAGCTAGGAATAAACAGCAACAGCCGTTTAATGGTATATAAGAACATCTTAGAAAGAACTAATGCTTAGAGAAAATTGGTATCCTGCTCAGCCATCTCCAATAAGGTAGCCGATGGCTTAAAACGGGGACCAAAACGCTGGGCCAAGACCTCTGCTCGAGCAACAAATTCCCGCAAACCATAATCATTGATAAATTGGATGACTCCTCCCTTAAAAGGAGCAAAGCCCCAACCGTAAATACTGCCCAAGTTTGCATCATAACTATTCTGAATAACGCCTTCTTCTAGGCAGCGTACCGCCTCTAAGCACTGAATAAAGAGCAGACGATCTTGCAAATCTTTAGGCTGTAGCTGTTCCTGGGCCAAGGGAAAGTTCTCTTTGAGGGCAGGCCACAAGCGGGCGGGTTCTTCTTTGTAGTTATAAAAACCACCATTGCGGGCTTTCCCATAACGCTCTTGGACCAGCATCTCTTGTAAAACAGCAATTGCTGGAGAGGCCTGATAGCGGCCATCTAGCTGCTGTGCGGCCTGTTCCTCCGCAGAGATAATGTACTTAAAGCCCAAATTATCGGCAAAGGCTAAGGGCCCCATGGGCATCCCCGCCTGCAAACCCGCATTTTCTATGGCTGCTGGTCCTTGCCCTTCTTTTAGCAGTAAAATGCCTTCCATAAAGTAGGTACTGGCTACCCGAGAAACAAAAAAGGCGGGACGATCTTGCACAATGATGGGGGTTTTGCGCAATTGCAATACAAAGTCGAAGGCCCTAGCTACCGTTTCATCTGCCGTTTTTTTGCCCACAATGATTTCTACTAAGGGAATACGTGCCAAGGGCGAAAAGAAATGCATCCCAATATAGTTTTCAGGCTGTATGCTCGCCTCAGCCAAATCCGATACCTGCAAAGAAGCAGTATTGGTGGCTAGGAAGCTATGCTGCTGCATCTCTAACTCTACCTCTTTAATGATCCGCTGTTTCAAAGCCCTGTTCTCAAAGACGGCTTCAATGACCAGATCACAGTCTTCCATCTCGCGCATATCACTTGTGGTCTGTATGCGGTCCAGAATCTCCTGGGCCTGCTCTGTTGTCATCTTCCCACTTTTCTCTAGGCGGCTAAGTTTCTCTCTCGCATTGTTCTTTCCTTGCTCAGCTAGGCGTTTGCTCACATCTCTAAGCAAAACTTCTATACCCTGCATAGCGGCCACATAGGCAATGCCCGATCCCATTTGTCCAGCCCCAATGACGCCAATTTTTCGGGCCCTAAAGCGACCAAAGCCCTTAGGGCGACTCATCCCTTGCTTGATTTTATTTAGATCATACCAAAAGGCCTTGGTCTGATTGCGGCAATTTTTACTCATAATCATAGCCGTAAAGTAACGGGCATTGATTCGGGTGGCCGCATCAAAGTCAACAGAGGCCCCTTCAGCCATACAGTTGAGCAGCGACAAAAGCGCAGGGTAGTTGTTGCGGGTTTTGGCAATCAACTCACTACTGAGTTTAGCAATTCGTTCGGCTGTTTTAGGATGCTTGGGGTTGCTTTCCTTGGCAATGCGGTCTTCGGCATCCCAAGGCTTTTCAATGCAAGGCGAAGAGAGAATCCAGCGCTTAGCATGCCGAATCAAATCTTCGGGCCGCTCTACGGCCTCATCAATAATGCCCCTTTGTAGAGCCTCTTTAACGTGTATGAGTCGACTGCTACTAATAAATTTATAGGCTTCCTCTAGGCCCAACATCCACATCAGGCGAATGATGCCCCCGCCACCTGGAATCATCCCCAGGGATAGCTCAGGTAAACCCAATAAGGTCCTTGGATGATCCAAGGCTATGCGATAATGACAAGCTAAGACCAATTCGAATCCACTGCCCAAGGCAGCTCCGTTAATGGCAGCCACTACGGGCACCTTTAAGCGTTCAAAACGTCTGTAAATCTCCCCTAAAAGGTCCGTATGCTCAAAGATTTTAGCAGGGTCCTCGGCCCGATGCAAAAAATCTAGATCGCCACCCGCCAAAAAAGAGCGTTTGGCCGACAAAATAATTACGCCCTTCAAGCTTTTATCGGCTTCCAGATGGTCCAATACAGGCAAAAAAGCCTTGGCAATCTGTGGGTTAATGGTATTGACTCGCTCGCCGCTTTTATCTAAGGTGAGGCTAACAATCCCCTCACTATCTTTCTTGTAATATATCATAGCCTAGTTTCTCAGTTGAATAGGCAAACTAGCAAAAAAAAGCCTTTAATGCCTGAATCTTCCTGTATTTTCTTGATGGGCTTCTCTTTTTTGGGGCTGCCCCTCGCTTCGCTCGGGTCGGGCTATGCGCGGGCTCGCTATTCGCTCGGCCCTTCGCTTTTTCGCTAGGCTCAAAAGCTCGGTCTGGCCCTGCGGGCCACCCGCTACTATCCCTCAGCCAGAAAAGGCGGCCAAAGGCCGCGAAAAAGGCCAGCGCGCAGAAACTGCGGCTGGCCAATATGGAGAATCGAGAGAAAATCTTAGTAAAGTTGTCGGAAAATCGTTTGCATCTGCTTATCGCCAATGCGGTATTTTTTGCGCAAATCGGCAGAGAACTGCTGGCTAAGTACCCGCAGGTCTTGTGCCTTATCCAAATTGAAAAGTTTCCAGTCGGTTTTGGAGCCAGAAGGGCCAGAGCGCTGAAATGCTCTTAGGCTCCAATTATTAGCCGAGCTAAGGCCCAAACAAAAAGGTTCGACCACCCGCCAATCGTCCTGATCGTTGTAACGAAAAGCCACTAGAAGTTGCTGAGAAATAGCATGGTGTAGGTTGAGATGCAATGCGCTGTTCGATTTCATAAGATTAGCCTGTTTTGTTGTGAACAATGTATAATTATTATACGTATAGAATTGCATTTTGTTACTTTTTTGCTTAAATTTCAGGCGTTTTATTTGCCTGATAAACAGTGTTTTGTAAATTATTTTCGAGTTTTTTTGTAGCTGTTTTTTGGACCATTTTAGCGCCTGTTTTTGCTGTATTTATACCGCTTTTTGTGGCAGTTCAGCCCTTTCTCGAGAAGAGCAATAGGCTTTGCACTACAGCCAGGCCGCAGCCTCGGCTGAGGGATGGACAGCAGTGGCCGAAGGCCAGACCAAGCGGGCAAAGCCCGCGCAGGGCCGAGCGAACAGCGAGCTGCGAGACAGCCCGACCCGACCAAAGGGAGGGGCAGCCCCAAAAACAGCAGAACAAATGCAGCGACTATAAAAAAAGACAAAAAAATCTTTTATCTTTGCAGCCTTATATTTTTGCATAATATAACACTGACAATCATGTATCAAACTTTGTTGTACTACAAGTACGCCCATCTAGAAGATGCGGAAGAAATGGCGCCTAAACACCTCCAATTTTGTAAGGATTTAGGCATTTTGGGCCGCATTATTATTGCCAATGAGGGGTTGAATGGAACGATCTCGGGAACGCCAGAGCAATGCCAGGCTTATATGGATTATGTAGAATCTGATCCCCGCCTGCAAGGCATTCATTGGAAAATTGACGATGTGGAGGAGCTTTCTTTTGTTAAGATGCACGTTCGCTACAAGGCAGAAATTGTAAACTCTGGCCTTTTTGATAGCGTAGATCCTACAAAAGAGACGGGAAAGCACCTACAGCCTGCCGAATTTAAGGCCCTAAAGGACCAAGAAGATGTGGTAGTGATTGATATGCGATCTAATTATGAGCACAAGCTAGGCCGCTTTAAAGGGGCCATTACGATGGACATTGATAACTTTCGGGAGTTTCCAGAGAAGATCAAGGAAATGGACCATCTGAAAGATAAAAAAGTATTGACCTATTGCACGGGCGGCATCAAATGCGAGAAAGCCTCGGCTTATTTGATCCAGCAGGGTTTTCAGGATGTTTACCAGTTGCATGGGGGCATCATTAACTATGGCAAAGAGGTTGGTGGAGAAGATTTTGAGGGCGATTGCTACGTTTTTGATGGTCGGGTACATGTGCCTGTAAACACGGTAAATCCTTCGGTCATTAGCCGCTGCTACAACTGTGGTGAAAAGACCACGAGAATGGTCAACTGCTGCAATGCGCATTGCAACGATCACTTTGTACAGTGTGAGCGTTGTAGCCAAGAAATGGCAGGAGCCTGTTCGGTCCAATGTAAAGAATCTGACTATGCTCGTCCCTACAACGAAAAGGGCTTTTATAGAAAGCAACTTTGTGAGGATTAGTAGAAAAGCAGTCCGTATAAAATAGTCGCAAGCGTTTTGTCGTTTTGCGACTATTGCTTTTTTTGGGAAACATCATCAAACTCTAGTTATGTCAGTTGCTCGATTTCTATCTATCTGTTTTTGTCTATTTATGGGCTTTTCTAGTTTATCTGCCCAGCATTATGATCAGGCTATTGGTTTGCGTGGAGGGACCTCTTTTCAGCTTAGTTATAAAGAATTCTTTTCTTATTATCCCTCGCCCCAGATGGCTTGGGAGGTATTGGTCGGGGTCCATATAGATGAGCGTCGCCGCTCTTTTACCAATGGTTATGTGGTGGAAGGGATGTGGTATTATCATCAGGATATTGGCTTTAACACCAACTTCTCGGCTTATGGAGCCGCAGGCCTACATATGGGCATCTATACCCCTGTGGGAGAAAAAAGACGCTTTGGGGCGGGCTTGGCCATTGCTTTGGGGGCCGAATACACCTTTAATTTTACGCCCGTTAATATTGGCTTGGATTGGAAACCCATTTTGGGGAGTCCCCGCAGTTCTTTGTTGCGTGGCGCCTTGACCATCCGCTATATTTTGCCCACCACTTGGCAGTAAAATGCATCTTATTTAAAAAATAGAACGACTTATGAACTACAAATTTTTTATCCTCTGCCTTTTGGCCCTTCCCTTTTTAACTTCCTGCGAAAAGCAATCGGAAAAAGACCGAGAGAAGATCCTCAATTACATTGAGGATAATAATCTGAATGCCCAAGAAGGCGAAGATGGCCTCTTTTATGTCATTGAGGTCGAGGGAACAGGAGATACGGCTACCATTGCCGATAATGTTAAGGTGCATTATGAGGGCTATCTCCTCAATGGAGATAAATTTGACTCTTCTGTTGATCGGGGAACCCCCGCTACTTTTCCCCTAGCCAATGTGATTAAGGGCTGGCAGATAGGAATTCCCAAATTTAAGGAAGGCGGTAGCGGCAAATTGCTGATTCCCTCTGCTCTAGGCTATGGATCCACGGGCAGCGGAAGCATTCCCGCCAATAGCGTCCTCATCTTTGATGTGGAAGTGATTGAGGTGTTATAAGAAAGCCTAGAGAAGGAAAAAAAACGGCCAGCACGCAAATTGCGTGCTGGCCGTTGGTGTTGATTAGCTGTTTGGAGGCGAAACTACTGCACCAAAGTCACTTTCAACATATTGGTCTTTTTCCGCTCATGCAGCGGCATAGAGCCCGTATTGATAATCACATCTCCGGCTTCGAGCAAGCCTTTTTCCTTGAGGATATTCACTACATCTCGGATGGTATCATCGGTGCTCGTAAACTTATCATAATAGTAGCAACGAGTGCCCCAAACCAAGTTGAGGGTCTTAATCAAATGCTCATCCGAAGAGAAAACCACCACATCAGCTTCTGGGCGGTAACTAGAGACCATAAAGCCCGTATAACCCGATTTGGTCATCCCAATAATCATCTTGGCTTTTACCTGCTTGGCAATTCGGCAGGCATTATAGCAAATTGCATCAGACAAAAAGGATTCAGAATCATCAGAAGGAGTGAGTTCGCGATTATAGACTGTGGGCATTTCCTCCGCCTGAGCAATAATGCTATTCATAGATTCTACCACCTTGGTTGGATGCAAGCCCATAGCCGTTTCATTACTGAGCATAACCGTATCGGCGCCATCCAAAACGGCATTGGCTACATCAATAATCTCGGCACGGGTGGGCGTGGGGTTTTTAATCATGCTGTCCATCATCTGTGTGGCCACAATAACGGGACAAGCCTGCTCAATACATTTGCGAATAATCATTTTTTGCAACATAGGCAGGCGCTCCATGGGCACTTCTACGCCTAAGTCGCCTCGAGCTACCATAACCCCATCCGAAGCAGCAATAATTTCATCAATATTGGTAATGGCTTCGGGCTTCTCAATCTTGGCAATAATGCGGGCAGGATGCTTGGCTTTCTTTAGGCGCTTGCGCAAATCCTCAATATCTTGGGCTTTGCGGACAAAAGAAAGGGCAATCCAATTAAAAGGTAGGCTCAAGATAAAGTCTAAATCACGCAGGTCTTTTTCGGTCAAAGAAGGCTGCGAAATATTGGTGTCAGGCAAATTTACGCCCTTGCGAGAAGAAAGAAAGTCGCCATATAAAACCTCTAATTGCACCTCATCTTTACCATTGCTACTCTTAACCAGCAACTCTACTTTTCCATCATCTACTAGTACCTTTTCCCCCACTTTCACATCCTTGGCAAAGTCCGTATAGCTCATATAGACTTTCTCGGCTGTGCCCAGGCATTCCTCAGCAGTAAAGGTCAAGATTTGTCCTTTAGTCAGCGGAATTTTACCGTTTTCAATCTGGCCCACCCGAAGTTTGGGCCCCTGCAAATCCGCCAAAAGGCTAATGTTGGTCCCGTATTTTTTATTGATATATTGCACATAGTCAAAGACCTTTTTGTGGTCCTCATGTTGCCCATGCGAAAAGTTGAGCCGAATGCCATCTACACCCGCTTTGACCAAGCTCAATAGGCTTTGATAGTCATTGGATGCGGGGCCAATTGTGGCCAAAATCTTGGTCTTCTGAAACTTAGAAATTTCCATAAAATGGTTTTTTGTTGTTCTGCTGTTTGATTTGGGGCCTCCGCCTCGCTGCGCTCGTCGGCGCTACGTTTCGGGGCTCGCTGTTCGCTCGGCCCTTCGGCAGCTTTGCCGCCTCGGTCTGGCCTTCGGCCACCCCTGCACATCGCTAGGCCAGCTGGCTTCGCCAGCTTCTAGACGCAAAAAATCTTTCTTCTAATCTTGAATCTTAGAGCCATAGGCTAGGTCTCCCGCATCGCCCAAGCCAGGAACAATATAGGATTTGGCGGTTAATTCATCATCAATAGCACCGGTCCAGATATGAACTCTGGGGTGCATGCGTTGGATGTGTTCAATACCATCGGCAGCGGCAATGGCCACCACAATATGAATATCTCTAGCTTGCCCATAAACCGAAAGGGCATCGATAGTCATGGCCATAGAGGCACCAGTGGCCAGCATGGGGTCGGCAATAATGAGGGTGCGGTCTTCTAGCTCTGGACAAGAAACATATTCTAGATGAATCTCAAAGCTACCATCTTTATGATGACGGCGATAGGCCGACACAAAGGCATTATCGGCTCGGTCAAAGATATGTAGCAAGCCCTGATGCATGGGCAAGCCCGCCCGCAGAATGGTGGCCAAAACAGGTTGCTCGATAGGCAGGGCCACTTCGGCTTCCCCCAAGGGCGTTTCTACGGTTTGCGCCTGATAGGCTAGGGTTTTACTAATTTCATAGGCCATGACCTCGCCCAACCGCTGTAAATTTTGGCGGAAGCGCATCGGATCTTGTTGAATATCAACGGAACGCAATTCGGCCACATATTGATTGGCAATAGAATTTTCTAAAGATAAATTATGAATAGGAGCAGGCATAAATTAAGGCTTTTTTAGGTGGAAGAAGCATTGGCAAAATAGGAATTTTGTATCTTCAACCCAAGACTTTGACCACTTAAATCCCTTTATATTATGCTTTGGGCCCTTGGCGAAAACTATGCTTATGAACTTCAGGAAGCTTTTCGACCAGATCGTTTAGAATGGCGAATTTGGCCCCTCCTTCTGCCCGATCAGCAGCTACGGATAGAGCAGGCCAAGGGGATGGAAAAGCTAACGCCTAAGGGGTTAACTGACTGCCTTAACCTAGCCTTGAAATCGGGTTGGCGGCAGCTTTACCCCCAGTTTCGTTTGGCTTGGCAAAGGGGAGCTTGGCGGCCTCAAACCGAGCTTTGGAGCGATTGGCGCAATTTGGCCCAATTGCTTCCACATCGTCCGAACTTTGGGGTTTGGGAATTGCAGCAGCATTGGCAGGATATTCAGGCGGCAGAACGGGAATTGCCCTTTTCTTTGCCGCCTTTGCTTCAACAGCTCTATCTATATAATGGCTTGGCTGGGGGGTGGGGACCAGATAGTGGGCTTTTGGCCTTATTGCCCAACCTCGGGCGCCCCTCTTTGTTGGCAGCCCGCAAAAGTTTGGAGGCCGAGCCAGAACAGGCGGCCTTTTGGCGGCACTATCCGCATTTAATTCCCTTTTTGCATTGGGGCACGGGGGTCTACTCCCTCTTTGATAGCCGAAACCCCGAGGCGCCTGTCTGGGCTTTTGATCCCGAATTATTAGGGCCAGATGAAGATTGGGAGGCGGCTTGCTGGTGGCATAGCCCCTCCTTACTCAATTGGTTTCAGTATTGGCTAGAGACCGACCGCTATGGGATAAAGCTTTGGCAACAGATGTATGAGCGCAAAGGGATGGAGTTTAGAAAGTAGTGGGGCCCAACTGGATCTAGGCGCTATTATTCTATTATTCATCAGTGGATTGGTTGGCCTAGCGATGCGAAAGGGGGGCCGAAGGCCAGACCGAGCCGCTGAAAGCGGCGAAGGGCCGAGCGAGTAGCGAGCCCTGTAGCGTAGCGCCGCAAGGCGAAGCCGCAGCGGAGGCCCCAAAACATCCTCCTACTAAGGAACCTCTTCCACTAAAATTTCTACACGGCGGTTTTGGGCGGCCTTATATAGGGCGCGGCTGCCATCGGCTAGGGTATCTATTTGGAGGAGCTCTTGATTGGAGCGGCTTTGGGTTTGGATGGGGCAGCTAATGCCCTTTCGTTCTAGATAGGCCTTGGTTTGTAGGGCAAAACTGAGGGCTTCTTCTTGGGCGGCCTGCCCTTTTAGTTTAGAATCGGTATGTCCGATGACAATCAGTTGGGCATTGGGATTTTGGGCCAAATAATTTTGCAGGCTATCGAGATATTCGCCAAAAACGGGTGGAGCCAGCTTAAATCGTTGATTGGGGGATCGGAAAAGGGCCATGCGGGCGTCATAAGTTAGTCGCTTAACATCTTGGAGATAGGCTTGGCGGAAGCGTTCGGCCTCTTTTTTTTCTTGTTCGGGTCCGCTGGGCAGATAACCGATAATTTCGAGTTCGATATAAAAGGCCTTTTTGTCTTGAGGGATAGTATCGCCTAGAATATAGATTTGTTGGCTGGGGAGTTCGTATTCGGCCATCAGTTTATCGGCGATACTAAGGGCTCTGGCACGGCCTAGATTTCCGTAGCGTTTGGCTTGTTCGGGCAGGGTTTCTTCCTTCTTATAGCGGCCAATAATTTTGAGTTTGGCTTGGGGCTGGCTTTTGAGTAGCAGAGCCATTTCTTCGAGCAGGGCCAATTGTTTGGGGAGGTAGAGCGGGGCGGTACTGCCATAATCAAACTCAAATTCGGGATAATTTTCCCAGAGGGGAATGCCTTCAGCGCTTATCGTTAGGTCGTTGGGAATATGGGCCAGTTGGCTGCTATCGATAGGGGGCGGGGGCGGGCCACATTGGTCGAGAATCACGCAATAATAATATTTCTGGGCCATAGAGAGCCAGATACTAAAGACGAGTAGGGCAAGAAGGAGAATGAGTATATTTTTTCGGCTCATAGAATCGTAAAAGAAAAAAGGCTGTTAGCGCAACTAACAGCCTTTTGGGTATGAATTTAATCTTTAAAAGGAGGTGGATCGAGAGGAATATCTTTATCGATATCGTTTAATCCTTCTGGATTATCCAAATCCTTAAACTCCTCATCATTATCTAAATCTAGAGGCGGGAGTTCCTCGCCAAAGTTTTCGGGATATTCTGGAATTTCGGGTAGTTCTTCGGGGATAGCAGGAAACTCATCTCTAGTTTCCTCCGTCGCCACGGGAACGGGAATATCGCCAGGCATCACATCTAAATCTGCGGGCATATCTTCGGGATTGAAGCTATACTCTTCATTAGTTGTGGTCGTATTTACGAATTCATTTTCTGTGGTCGTAAAGCTAGTGGGAATTGTTGCGCCAGTAGCCGATTGCACATTAGCCAATTCGTCATTGATCATGGCTTGTAGTTGGCTATTAACCTGCTGGGCATCGCCAGTTTTTTCTAGTTTGCGTTGTAGCTCGAGCAAGCGGAGAGCGGCTTCAAAGCGTTGGCTAGCTTGGTTGACCGAGTTTTCTCTTTTGACATTGGCCAAACGTTCTTCCATTTGCAATTTGGCGGCTTCTTCGCGGGCGCGGACCATATCGCGGGCAGAGCCGCTAATAAAGGTTTCCAAACTCTCAATCAAAGAAGTAAGGATTTTGTGGACCACTCTAGCCGAGAAACCTCCCAAAAAGGCCAAAATAGGCTTATAGGTAATAAAGCCGCCTAGGCTTTGGGCGGGATTAGCCACCTCTGAGGCATCGCCACCATAAACAGCGGGATCAATAAAGATAAATTGGGCCAAAATTACCCCAGAAACGATACCTAGAATAAAGCGAATCCAATACATCGATTCGTACTTGGTATCAAAAGAGGCATTAGAGATATACTTATAAGCCTCAAAAAGGGCGTAGAAAGAAGCTCCAGCAGCAGCAATGGCCAAAATGAAGACTTGGTTGAGCATAAACTTCATGGGATCCTGATAATCTAGGATATTCCCATTGACAGAGCGAGCGTCAACCTCTTCAAACATGAATAACCCCAAAAAAGTCAGCAGCGAAATAATCGCAATAAAAGTCATGCGCTGAATAAGGGGAATGGGGCCCAAAAAGCGGAAAGCGCTCTTCTTTTGCTCTTCCAGTAAAACAATAGAGCTAGGTTGAGCGGGATAGACCGCAGCGGTCAAATCCTCATGCACCATACTCAATTGGTTAATCATATCCTCTTGAGAGGGAATGTGTACCTCCTCGGCCTGAACCGAGCGATGGGCCATCCCGCCTAGGGTTTGGCGGCGGCTATACTCCAAAAATGGGTGGGTTCCATTGGCATTTCGGCTGCCATCTGAAACGGTCCCATTTTCTACATAATCTTGGTAGAGCTTAAATTTCTTGAGACTGGCCAATAGACCAGGGGGAAGCTTCTTACCTTCTGCCAAAGCGTGATCAATCATCGCTTCGCATTCGAGCAAGGTCTTATCTACGGAATTTTGATGCTTTTTTTTGCCCATGACTGGCTTATATTTTCGTTTTTTGGTGCAGGGATAGGGCCATTTGGGCCCAATAAGAACCCAAAGACAAAGGAAGATAGTCGAAAATGACTTAAATTTTGAAAAAGGCCTGAAAAAAAATTCCTTATCCCCCTATTTATCGTATTTTTGCCGCAGCTAAGATATGATTCTCAGCAATCTTGATTAGTAAACCATTTAAAATTTTAAACAATGGCAACTTACCTCTCTAAAGAGACCAAAAACGAAATTTTTGAAACTTACGCAGGCAGCGCCAGCAACACAGGTTCTGTAGAAGGCCAGGTAGCATTGCTATCTTTCCGCATCAAAAACTTGTCTGAGCACCTCAAAATCAACCACAAAGATCACGCAACTCGTCGTTCTTTGCTCAAAATGGTTGGTCACCGTAAGTCTTTGCTCAAATACTTGGCAAAGAAAGATATTCTCAAATATCGTGAGTTGATCGCTAAACTAGGTATCCGCGATACTTTGGGCCGCAATCAATAAGAAACCATTGGGGCTTCTGCTATTTTTAGTAGAGGCCCTTTTGTTTTTTAGGGGCCTCCCGCAGCAAGCTGCGGGCGCTACGCTTCAGGGCTCGCAGGTCTGCTCGGCCCTTCGTCGCTTCGCTCCTTGGTCTGCGGCTTTGCCGCCCCCTTTCGCATCGCTAGGCCAGGCGCTTCGCGCCTTCTACACGCAAATAAATAAAACAGAAAGCCCGCAAGCCTTTCTGTTTTAGCCACACTTCTTGTCCGCAATACAACAAATTGCATTTTTAGCAGCAGGCTAAGGAGGTCTGCTGTCAGACGTTATCTTAAACAATTATTAGAAATGGGTAAACAAATCCCTTTGAGCACCTCTGCAGTTATTGCAGGCAAGGAGTTCACACTAGAAACTGGCAAACTTGCCGCCCTTACCGATGGTTCAGTTGTACTGCGCTACGGTGACACTATGCTTTTGGCTACAGCCGTAGCCGCCGAAGAAGCAAAGCCCGATCAGAGCTTTTTTCCTCTTTCAGTAGATTATCGTGAGAAATTTGCTTCTGCTGGTCGTATTCCTGGCAACTTCTTCCGTAGAGAGGGCCGCCCTTCAGAATATGAAATCCTTACTTCTCGTTTGGTAGACCGTGCTATCCGCCCGCTCTTCCCCGATAACTTCCTTAACGAGACGCAAGTATTTATCTTCCTTATCTCTGCCGATGGAGAAACCCTACCCGACGCTTTTGCCGCCTTTGCTGCTTCTGCTGCTCTTATGGTTTCTGATATTCCCTTTGCTGGACCTATCTCAGAGGTGCGCGTAGCTCGCATCAATGGCGAATTCATGATTAACCCTTCTCGCACAGAGCTAGAAACTGCCGATATGGAGTTTGTGATTGCGGGTAGCATGGACAATATCGTGATGGTAGAAGGGGAAGCCGATGAATGCCAAGAAGAGGACCTCATCGAAGCCATTAAAGTGGCTCACGAAGCCATCAAAGAGCAATGCCAAATGCAGCTCGAGCTTCGCCAATTAAAAGGCGTAACAGAAAACCGCCCCGTAGTAGAAAAAGAAGAGAACGAAGCACTCAAAGCCGCTGTAGATAGCGCTTGCCGTGAAAAACTCATGGATATTGCCAGTACTCCTTCTGATAAAAAAGCACGCAAAGATGCTTTCAAAGTACTAAAAGACGAGACCAAAGCCACCCTCACTGAGCAGTTTGGCGAAGAGGCTTGGGGCGAAATGTCTCATCTCTTCAGTGGCTATTTCGATGCCCTCAAGAAAGAGTGCGCCCGTGAGGTAGTTTTGAGCAAGCAACAGCGTTTGGATGGTCGTACCCCCACAGAGGTGCGTAACATCTGGTGTGAAGTAGATTATCTACCTGCTCCTCATGGTTCTGCGCTTTTCACTCGTGGAGAAACTCAATCATTGACCACTGTGACTTTGGGTTCTAAAATGGATGAGGCATTGATTGACAATGCACTTTCATTGCATAATGACAACTTCTTGTTGCACTATAACTTTCCTCCTTTCTCTGTAAACGAGGTGGGACGTCCAAGAGGAACTAGCCGCCGCGAAGTGGGGCATGGTAACTTGGCTCGCCGCTCTTTGGCCCGTGTAATGCCACAAGACTATCCTTATACTGTACGTATTGTATCAGATATTCTAGAGTCTAACGGTTCTTCTTCTATGGCGACCGTTTGTGCAGGTTCTTTGGGCCTTATGGATGCTGGTGTACCTATCCGCAAGCCCGTTTCTGGTATTGCTATGGGATTGATTACCGATGGTAAAGGCCGTTCTGTTGTTCTTACCGATATCCTTGGTGATGAGGACCATTTAGGAGATATGGACTTTAAAGTAACGGGTACACAAGATGGTATCTGTGCGGTACAAATGGATATCAAAATTGACGGTTTGGATTATGAGTTGCTCCGCACGGCTTTGCTACAAGCTCGTGAGGGAAGACTACACATCTTGGGCGTCATGAATGAGACGATGTCTGAAGCTCGTGAAGATCTCAAACCTCAAACGCCTCGTATGGAATTGATCATCATCGATGCCGATTATATTGGTGCCGTGATTGGTTCTGGTGGTAAGGTGATCCAAGGACTACAAAAAGAGACCAACACTGTAGTGACTGTGAATGAAGAAGATGGTAAAGGTTATGTACACATTTCTGGTGATAAGCCCAATGTAGACAAAGCTGCTGCCTTCATTAACGGAATTACTACCGAGCCTGAAGTAGGAGAAATCTATGATGCAAAAATCGTTAAGTTGATGCCTTATGGTGCCTTTATCGAGTTTTTGCCTGGTCGTGAGGGCCTCCTTCACGTTTCAGAATTGGCTTGGGAGCGCATTGAGAATGTAGAAGAGGTATTGACAGAAGGGGAAGAGATCCAAGTGAAATTGTTGGAAATCGATCCTCGTACTGGAAAATTCCGTTTGTCTCGCAAGGTATTGCTCGAAAAGCCTGAGGGGTATGTAGAGCGTCCTCCTCGCGAAAACAGAGATCGCAATGATGATCGTCGTGGCGGAGGCCGTGGAGGTGATCGTGGCGGACGTGGTGGAGACCGCGGTGGCCGAAATAATCGCCGCTAGGTTGTAGATAGCCGATAAAGTTAGCGCCCTGTTTCTATAGAAACAGGGCGCTTTTTTATGGGGCATTGTATAAAAGCAAAGAAGCTGGTCCAGAATGGCCGAAGGCCAAACGGCCTAGCGATGCGAAAGGGGGCGGCGCAGCCGCAGACCAAGGAGCGAAGCGACGAAGGGCCGAGCAGACCTGCGAGCCCTGAAGCGTAGCGCCTGCCGCAGGCAGGAGGCCCCAAAATACCTTATTTATCTTGATCTCTAAGTTCTTTGACCAAGAAAAGGGCATAGGCAAATTGGATATTTTTAGCCATCTTTTTGCTGATGACTTGGCTTTGCCATTCTTGGGTATTGGGCTGCAGGGCTAGGCGTTCATTTTGTTCATTGATAAGGAAAACGGGCATTTTAAAATCTTGGCGGCAATTGGTCCAGCGGTAGCGGATAAAGCGTTTTCGGCCTTTTTTGTAGACCTCATATTCGAGTTGGGGGATTTGGCTTTCCTCTAGATATTGTTTGAAAAAATAGCCATAATCTTGGCCGGTGAGTTCTTGGACAAACTGAATATAATCTTGGGTATTGACCGAATTGATTTTGTACTTCTGGTAAAAGCCTTTGAGGCCGGCCCACCAAAGGCTATCGTTTTGGAAGCATTGGCGGAGGCTGTGGAGCATGTGAGCGCCTTTATAATAAATGTCGGAATCATTATTTAGGAAATTGACATTTAGGGGGCCGAGCATGGGTTGTTTGTTATCGATATAATTGTATTGGAACTTTAGGTAGCGTTCGGCGGCTTCGGGCCCATATTTCTCCTCCATAAAAACGGCTTCCATATAAGTACAAAAGCTTTCGTGCAGCCACATTTCGCCATGATCTCGGCAGCTGACGCTATTGCCCCACCATTCGTGTCCAGTTTCGTGAAGGATAATAAAATCCTCGGGCATGCCTTCGGGATGACGGCCGAAGTAGCCCGCTTTAAACTGATTGCCATAAGCGATAGCCGATTGATGTTCCATACCCAAATAGGGCGTTTCGACCAGGGCATAGCCATCGTTCCAGAACGGATATTTGCCCAAATACTTTTCAAAAGTACGGAGGACCTCATGGGCCTGTTTGAATTGGGTTTTGGCTTGCTCCAGATGCTCAGGTAAAACATAATAATCCATAGCGAGTTGGCTGCTGTCGGTGGGGGAGATATAGCGATCCTCGAAATGGGTGTAATTACCCACATTGAGCGTAACATTATAATTATTGATGGGGTAAGTGACTACCCAAGTATAATTGGCTACATATTGATTTTTGAAGACCGAGCGGAGTTGTCCGTTAGAGACCGACATAAGATTGGGGGGGACGATAGTACGAATCCGCATACTATCGGGTTCATCGGAGAGGTGGTCTTTATTCGGCCACCAAAGGCTAGCGCCAATGCCCTCGCAAGAGACAGTTAGCCAGGGATTGCCCGCTTCATCTTTTCGCCAGATAAAACCACCATCCCAAGGGGGATTCTGGGCTTGAATCGGGCTGCCATGATAGTAAATGGTAATGGCATCTGTACTGCCTTCGGCTTGCATACTTCCAAAATCGACAAAAAAAGCATTGCCTTTACGATGGAAATCCAGTTTTTGACTCCCATGTAAAATGCTGTCAATCTTCATATTTTCAAAAAGATCGAGTTGAATCATATTGAAGCCTTGTAGCACCTTGTAGTGAATACTGTTCATCCCTTGGATGGACTTATTATCAAAATCAATTTTGAGGTAAAGATCATAGAATTTGACATCATAACAAGAGCGTAGAGGACTTAATCCCCCCCGCAGACTATCGGCTGAAGAAAATTGCCCTTTTGCATAAAAAGCTGTCACAAATAAAAGAAGTAGCGGGAGTATGTTTTTCATACCTTTTGGAAATTGGCGGTTTTTACAGAATTTTCATAAAGAATAGCGTCATTTTTGCCATTTAAAAGCGGGTAAAATTTACGCCAGAATATTGATGTTCAGTTGTATATAGCGTTTTCTATGTCTAAGTTTCTGTTAAAAAATAAACGAACTCTCTAAGAAAAGACTAAATTTGCTGTTCTAGTTTAAGTAATCTTAATAAGCTTTGGGCAAAGATAAGCCCTTTGAAGATTACCCTATTATTTACCAAGTTCAGCATTTCCTCCCACTTATTGTGTGGCTTGAACTTAAAAATAAGCAAGCTTATGAATTGGACAAATACATTGTCTTTAATCGGGGCGTTTTGCCTCTTTTTTATGCCCCTAATGGGCCAGAAAACAGTAGAATTTCGCATCTCGCAAGTTTATTCCAATGTAGATGATATGGATGGCTGGGGTGCCGGCGACTCTGACCCACAATGGGATTTTGAAATTACTGATGCCTTTGGAACTAGCGATGATGATAGCCGAGAGTTTGGCGGAACAAACTGCCCCGGCTGGCGAACCATCAATAATACGTTCTTTTCTCAAGCTTATGATTGTGAAATTCCCTCTTTTACCTTCATTTGGCGAGGCTTTGAAGACGATGGAGCTGGCTCTGATGCCAATACGGGCTATAGAACAATTAACATTCCCGCTGCTAGCCTAAATCTGAATCAAACTACTTTTACTACCCTTAATACCTATACCGCCACGGCTAGTGGGGACCCTTGTGGCAGTGGAAGTACAGTGACATGGCGCATTACGCTCCAATACCGAATTACTGGAGGCAGTCTTTGCCATGATGAATGTAGCGATCCTTATGTGTTGCCTACGGCTCCCGAATATGAATGCGCAGCAACACAATCTACAATGTCTTTAAATGTTCCTATCCGTGCCCGAGAACCCGCTGATGCTTCTCAAAATAGCTATAGCACAGCAGGTATCTCTTGCGATATTGATGGTAGCTCTCCCGAAGATGTTTGGGTGCGCACGACTATTCCCGATTCTTCTGGAGGTGTAGTCATTCAATTCGAAAATAATGGCGGCTGTTCGGGCTTTGCTTGCTTTACCAATATTACTTATGCCTGGTACACTAGCTCTAACGGAAGCTGCTCTGGCCTAGAATACCGCGGCTGCGATGCTGTTTCTTGCTTCTTTGGCTGTAATGATGGCGAAATCCGAGTAGATGGCCGAGCCAATGAAGATGTCTGGGTCCGCATCTGGGAAGAAGATGACCAAGGTTTCGATATCACAATCAATCAAATTCGCCCTATCGCTCCCGCAGATCGCTGCTACACCGCCATGCCTTTATCGTCTCTGGGCTGTAATTATCAAGCTACTTCTGAGAGCTCTGGTGCCTATGCCGAACCCGATATTAGCTCTTGGACCGCAGGAGCTCACCCCGGCGGCCTTTGCCAAGATGGCGATAGCGACCCTCTCACTAATACGGTTTGGTCTTCTAATGAAAATATGGTCTGGTATACCTTCGACCATAGCGGTGGCCCCTTCAATATTGCCGTAGATAATATGCTCTGTACCGGTGGCGCCGCCGCCGCTCAACTTGGCGTTTTCTCCAATTCGGGTACCGCCGCCTCGCCTAGCTGTGACCTCGCTAGCGAAACAGGCTACGGCTGCTCGGTAGGTGTTGGCGCCGTTCAATTGAGTATCGCCTCTTTGCCTCCCGGCAATTTCGTTTTGGTGGTAGATGGCAATGCCGGCGCCCAATGCGATTGGGTCTTCCGCGAAACTATCAATGGGCCCCTACTTCCTATCCGCCTCAAAGAGTTTGATGCCCAATATCAAGAGGCAAATAATAGCGCCGAACTGGCCTGGGAACTAGAGTTCGAAGAGAATCAAGAGGGCTTCCTCATCCAACGCTCTTTCAATGCCATTGACTTTGAAGATCTTGATTTTGTGCCCGCCTACGGCCAAGAGGATGCCGCTAGTCAATACGAGTATGTAGACCAAGACCTTCCCAATGCACAGGTACTTTATTACCGCCTCCGCCAAGAAATGACCGACGGCAGCTACCGCCATACGAACATCAAATCGATTACGCCGATCCAAGAATCTGGCGTCTCTTTAGTCCAAGAACTCTACCCCAACCCGACTAGAGATGCAATCAATATTCCCTTTCATACCATAAATTCCGACGAAATTACAATCCAAATTTATGATATGAATGGCCGCCTACTCAAAGAGGTGATGCAAAGCCAACAGTTTGATGCTGGCTACCATCTCGAACAAGTAGATATTTCCGATCTCGCCAATGGCATTTATGTGCTGCGCTTCTCCGCCGGCCAAAATACCGCCATGAAACGTTTTGTGGTCCAAAAATAAAAGATAACAATAATGGAAAAGCCCTAACTGCTAAGCTGCAATTAGGGCTTTTTCTTTTGATTTTGGGGCCTCCCGCCTGCGGCGGGCGCTACGCTTCAGGGCTCGCAGGTCTGCTCGGCCCTGCGGCCTGACGGCCTTGGTCTGCGGCTGCGCCGCCCCCTTTCGCATCGCTAGGCCGTTTGGCCTTCCTGCGCTTTGGCTGTGTCCGCCTACTCTTTCCAATCTACCGATTGGGGGAGCTCGGGCGGACTTGGATTTTGCTTGGGCAAGTAAATACGCAAAACCCCAGCTTCATAACTAGCCGATAGCTGACTCGGAACAATATCCTGCATCGGCAAGGCAAATACCCGCTCAAATTGATCGTAGGCAAATTCTCGATGCAAAAACTGCACTTCCCGAGAACCTAAGGCCCGTTGGGCCGACTGCCGCGCTGCTACCCGCAAAGCTCCCGATTTCCACTCAATGACAAAGTCTTCTTGAGCAAAACCCGGAGCCGCCAATTCTAAAATATACTGATCCGATTGGACCAAGAAGTTGACCGCAGGCACCGCCTGCGCCTGCTTGGCCTGAAAAACAGACCACTCAAATAATTTACGAGTATATGGATCATCAAAGTACATGGGGAAGGCCGGCTGCTTACCCCCTAAAGGTGATGGTAGTTGCATAGTATTTTACTTTTGTCTGCCCCTCGCTGGACCAAAAAAATACCAAGCCTAAAAAGCTGACGATCTGTCGGTTTATGATTAAATTTATATGTCTTTTTGACAGCTTTCTTTTTGCTATTTAAACAGATAGTAGGCTGTTTAACGTATTTTAGAGCATTCTTTCCGCCAAAACAATGCTTATGAATCAAACGATCAAAACAACCTTAGTCCTACTTTGCTTAGGCTACTGGAGCAGCAGCCTCTACGCCCAAAATTGGGTCGACTTACTAGAAAATCCCGAAATTAACTTTAATCAGGTCCAACAAGCCTTTGAAAATGAATGGGGCAACCGCCCCTACGAAAGAGGAAAGGGCTGGAAACAATACAAACGTTGGGAGTTCTTTATGGAGGACCGCTCTTATCCACACGGTAAACGCCCCCGCCCCAATAAGGCCTGGGAGGAACATCTCGCCTTTAAAAATAAATATCGCCAAAGCCAAAACTGGGGCAGCCGCTCCGCCAACTGGCAAGCCTTAGGCCCTAATAACTGGACCAACCAAACGGGCTGGAACCCCGGCAATGGCCGTATCAATTGCACCGCCACCGATCCAAATAATGCGAATGTCCTTTACGCAGGGGCCCCTTCTGGTGGTCTCTGGAAAAGCACAAATGGCGGCCAAACTTGGAGCTGTCTAACCGACCATCTACCCGTACTGGGTGTTTCCGCTATCCTTATAGATCCCAATAACACTAACCATATCTATATCGGTACAGGCGATGGCGATGGTTCAGACACTTATAGCATCGGTGTACTCGAATCTGTAGATGGTGGCCTCAACTGGTCCACTACAGGCCTGAGCTTTACAGGCCGCAATCGCCTCATCCGCAGAATGATTATGCACCCCACAAATAATCAGATTATTTTTGCCGCAACAAATAATGGTATCTACCGCACAACAGATGCTGGGACCAACTGGAGCAGAACCCAAACAGGCAGCATGCGAGATGTAGAGTTTAAACCCGGAGACCCTAACACCGTTTATGCCTGCACCGATGAGTTTTATAAGTCTACAGATGGCGGCCAAACGTTTAATAAAATTACAGTGGGCCTGCCCGCCGCCGCCGATGTAAATAGAGCGTCTATTGCCGTTTCTCCCGCCAATCCCAATTATATTTATATCCTTTTTGGAGCTAGCAGCGATGCCGGCTATTACGGGATCTATCGCTCAACAAATAGTGGCCAAAGTTTTAGCCTACAGTCTAATTCGCCAAATATTTTCACCTACGAAACCGATGGCAGCGGAACTGGTGGCCAAAGCTGGTACGATATGGCCCTAGCCGTTTCTCCTAGCGATGCGAATGAGGTCTACGCCGGCGGAATCAATGTCTGGAAGTCTAATGATGGCGGAGCCAATTGGCGCTGCCAAACGCATTGGGTCCACCCCAATAACCTCGGCTATGTACATGCCGATATCCATACCCTAGATTTCTTCGGCTCTGTTTTGCACTGTGGCAGCGATGGCGGCTTTTCTACCTCCGCTGATACTGGCGCTAGCTGGACCTTTCGATCTACCGGAATGGAAATTACTCAGTTTTACCGCATCGGCGCCTCAGCCCAAAGTGCCTACCGCATAATTGGCGGTGCCCAAGATAATGGAACTAATTACCTAGAAAATGGAACTTGGCTGCACGCCCTAGGCGGCGATGGCATGGAGGCCGCTATCGATCCCTCTAACAGCCAAATTATGTATGGCTGTATCCAAAATGGCGCTTTAAGAAAAACTATTGATGGGGGCCAAAACTGGTCAAGCATCAAACCCGCTAATGCAAATGGAGGCGCTTGGATTACTCCCTACCAAATTAACGCTCTTGCCCCCAATGAGCTTTTTGCTGGCTATGAGGAGGTCTGGAAAACAACTAATCGCGGAAATAGCTGGACCCAAATCTCTAATTTTGGTACAGGTGCCAATCTCCGCTACCTACATATTGCCCCTTCCAATGCAGATTATATCTATACGGGAACCTATGGGACGTTATACCGCACAATAGATGGTGGCCAAACTTGGACAACAATTACCCCCAACCTGCCCAATAATTCCGCCATTAAGTATGTCGCTATCCACCCCAATAATCCTAACCAAATTTGGCTAGCCCTCTCTGGCTATAATGCAGGCGAAAAGGTGTATACAACAAATGATGGCGGCCAAACTTGGTCCAATGCCTCCGCCAACCTACCCAATCTCCCCATCAATTGCATTACCTACCAAAATAACTCAAATAACGGGCTCTATGTAGGAACAGATGTCGGGATCTATTATACAGACAGTACCCTCAGCAACTGGCAGTCTTATATGACAGGACTCCCCAATGTGCCCGTTTATGAACTGGAAATCCATTACGGGATAAATAAAATTAGAGCCGCAACCTATGGCCGAGGCGTTTGGGAGTCTGATTTATTTGCCATCGTTCCTATGCCACCTACCGCTAGCTTTATGTACACCAATGAATTGCTCTGTGCCTCCGATTCACTACAGTTTACCGACCTCTCTAGCAATGCTAGCCCCAACTGGCAATGGAGCTTCCCAGGAGGAAGCCCCTCTAACTCTACTTTGGCCAACCCCAAGGTGCATTATCCCACCTCTGGTACCTATACCGCTAGCCTGATTGTCCAAAATCAACATGGAGCCGATACGATACAACAACAAGTACAGGTCAACTATGCCACACATCAACTCGACTTGGTCCTTGATTTTGATAATTATGCCTCAGAAACCTCTTGGGAGATTGTAGACCAAAATGGACAAATATTAACTAGCGGAGGCAGCTATACCGATGGCATGCCTAGCCAAATTGAAGCAGTCTGCCTCAATAATGGCTGCTTTAGCCTACATGTCTATGATAGCTATGGAGACGGTATATGCTGCGATTATGGCAGTGGAAGTTATCAATTGATCGATGACCAAGGTAATATTCTCGTCAATAGTAATGGACAGTTTACTAGCCAAGAGACGAATGCCTTTTGCCTGAATCAAACTAGCCCGCTAGTGGCCGGTACAGCCCAAACAACAATCGCTGGCTGTGGACAAAGTACTGCTAGCCTCACCGCCTCGGCCTCTGGCGGAGATGGTAATTATAGCTACAGCCTAGATGGCGTGAATTTTCAAGCCAATGCCGTTTTTAACAACTTGGCTGCCGGAAACTATACGGTTTATATCCAAGATGGCCAAGGCCAACAAAGTAGCACCACTGCCCAAATTACAGAACGAGCAGCCCCCAACGCCCAAATTAGTAGCAGCAATACAACACTCTACCTAGACCAAGGCGCTAGCATCCAATTACAGTCGGTCCTCTCTACTAATGCTACCCATTTCCAATGGGACTTAGGCGATGGCAACAGCAGCGGACAAGCTAGCCTGAGCCATAGCTATACCCAAACAGGCCAGTTTTGGGTGGTCCTTACTGCTCTCCGCGATAACTGTAGCGATCAAGATAGCCTCTTGCTTACGGTCGACCTAAGCAATGCCCTAAGAAGCACCGCATCAGAGGATTTTAAACTCGAACTTTTTCCCAATCCCATCAAAACAACTCTAGACTTTTCTCTCGAGCTCCCCAAAAATCAAAACAAAATGGAAATCTTTATCCATAATGCTTTGGGCCAACTCATCTACTGGGAGGAAATCGAACAAGCTCAACCCCAACTCCAACGCCAAATTCATCTCGGCAATCAAGCCAATGGAGCTTATATACTAAGCCTCAAAACGAATGACTTTAGCTATTCTAAACCCTTTATTAAAGCCACTCCTTAAAAAGAGACTGTTTTTTGGGGCCTCCCGCCTGCGGCGGGCGCTACGCTTTGGGGCTCGCAGGTCTGCTCGGCCCTGCGGCGCCTTCGGCGCCTTGGTCTGGCCCTTCGGGCCACCCCGCCGCATCGCTAGGCCGCTCATCTTTTTCCCTTGCCCTAAACAGCTGTTTGCAGCCGCCTAGCTACTGGACCCCCAGAGCTAATCTGCAGATTACAATTGGCGTTGGGAATTTCCCAGAGCTAATCTGCAGATTACAATTGGCGTTGGGAATTTCCCAGAGCTAATCTGCAGATTACAATTGGCGTTGGGAATTTCCCAGAGCTAATCTGCAGATTACAATTGGCGTTGGGAATTTCCCAGAGCTAATCTGCAGATTACAATTGGCGTTGGGAATTTCCCAGAGCTAATCTGCGAATTACAATTGGCGTTGGGAATTTCCCAGAGCTAATCTGCAGATTACAATTGGCGTTGGGAATTTCCCAGAGCTAATCTGCAAATTACAATTAGCTTGGGGAGGGTGCATAAGGCCCTATCTTTTTTTCCTGGACCGACCCTACTACAAATCAGCTAGGCTCGCTTAGCAGCGAAATATTGGATAGGGTTGTATTTAAGCTCTTGTCGTTTTACCCTAGGGGCAAGCCCCTAGGCTAATAGTCATAGTCGCCCCCTCCTTCGAGGGGGCTTTTTGTTTGGCTCTATTGGTTAATTGGGCCCAGACGTAATTTTCTGTATTGGCCCTTAGGTACTAAGTTTATGTTTGAAGAGCAAGCGAATAATTGGTAGTTAAAGATTTTTTTTGCTTAACTGTTCAAGATCAGGAGGAAAGGCGAATCCCCTCGAAGGAGGGGATGATAGATTCTATAGCCTAGGGCCTTGGCCCTAGGGGGGAATTTATATCATATCGGCCTGTGGGTTGAAACCCACAGCAAAAAGGGAGGCCATGCTAGCCCTAATAAAATGGGCCGAAGGTTAAAACCTTCAGCCCATATACGTAGAGGAAAATAGCCAGTTCTAAGGCCAAAAGATTTAAATCAATGAGGGTTTTAACCCTCATTCTATAAAAACATTGCGAAGCAATAGCATCCTTGCTGTGGGTTTCAACCCACAGTATCGGCCTAGCGATGCGAAAGGGGGCGGCGGAGCCGCAGACC
Source organism: Saprospira sp. CCB-QB6 (assembly GCF_028464065.1). NCBI lineage: Bacteria > Pseudomonadati > Bacteroidota > Saprospiria > Saprospirales > Saprospiraceae > Saprospira > Saprospira sp. CCB-QB6. The sequence goes on from NZ_CP116808.1 coordinate 2,506,140, forward strand.
AAGGCCGTCAGGCCGCAGGGCCGAGCGAATAGCGAGCCCTGAAGCGTAGCGCCGACGAGCGTAGCGAGGCGGAGGCCCCAAAACAGCAAGATTTAGCGCCAATTTTTCTTAATAAAAAGCCGTAATCGTTTGCATTGTTCGGCGGCGGCTGGCTGCTTGTTTTTTTGTTGTTGTTTGCGCCATTTATTCATATTGCGCAGTAGTTTGCGTTTAATTTTCCGCTGATAGGGGAGTTGGACAATCGTTGAGATGGCGGCCTCGAGATACTCGCTATGGGCTTGTTGTCGGTATTGCCAATCTAGGGCATAGCTGCGGCTAGCGGCCTTCCAAATGGCCAAAACATCTTGACTTTCTCGGCTTTGGCTCAGCCAATAATAGCATTGTCTGATAACGGAAAGGCTATCGCCTAGGGCGGCCAACTCCTCGATATTTTGTTCATAGTAGGCCAGTCCCTGAGCAAAATTGCCTGCTCGGCAGGCCAGTCCCGCACGGCTCAGGCGGCACCAATGGCGAAGATCTTGAAAGCCGTATTGATCGGCTAAAGCCACCCAGCGATCGGCCCAGCGGTTGTAGTCTTCATTTTGGACCAAAGCGGGATAATAAGGGGCTTTGTTGTACCAGAGAATATACTCTGGGTAGAGGGCTTCATTGGGGGGATTTTGGAGATAGGGGCGGAGGTAGCGGCAAAAATAGTCCTCAAAATACTGATCGGCTTTTTCCCATTGGCCCATATTGCGGTATTTGGCCGAAAGGCTGAGGCCCATACTTTTGATGGTGGCGGTATCTTTTGTGCGTAGGGCTTGCTCGGTCCAATGCTCCAAAATCAGCAGAGAATCCGTCTGGCTAGGGGCATATTTTAGTTGGTAGGCATAGGGCAGATAGTGCTCCCATTGGAAGTAAAACTCATCTTGGCCCCAGCTTTCTAGATGCGTAAAAACCAGCTCTTCAAAGCAAGTCTGCATAAAGTCGCGGGCATCGGCCTCTTGTTGGTAGAGGCGGCAAGTGCGGAGCAGATAGCTGCTGGCCTCTCTCCAGCGGGGTTTGGGGCAATACTTTTTGAGGTTTTTGTACCAGCTTTCGGCATAGGGCTTGGCCTCGGCCCAAGAATGCGACTCCATCATGGCCCAGCGGTAGGGCGAGCGGCTGGCATCCTCCCAAAGTTGGGGTAAATCGGCATTGGGCAGGTAAATATCCTCATAAAAAGCGATAGCGGGCTCCGGCTCCTCGAGTTGGATGAGCGTTTCCATGGCGCGCCAAAGTTGCACGGGCCGCAGGCGGTTCAAATCGCTTCTACCTACGGCTAAAATGCGTTTATAAAACTGAGAAAGCTGTTGATATTCTTCTAGGTCCTCATAGGTTTGGGCCAGTCGCCACTCTACATAATAAAGGGGATCATTGCGCTGCATTCTGATCTCAAAACAGCCTTCAAAATGATGTACGGCCTCCTCCAAATAATCTTCATCAAAAAGGGCCATCCCCCAATGCGCTCGAATGCTAGCCTCATAATCTAGGGCATCTAGTTCAGGGGTTTCCTTGGCCCAAACAAGCAGGCTATCGCCATAAGCATTAAAGTTTTGGATGCTGGGAAAGCGCTGTAGATAGGCCTCCCAATGCCATAAAAGCGTTTTTTTATCCCATTGCAGCATGCGCAGGAGTTCCGCATCCAAATAATCTTGTTCGGCAGGACTTAGCCACTGTTTAAGGTAGTTGGCATAGGTCTTTGGGCGATGATAACAGACCGAAGATTCAAAGTCAGAAAGCAGTCGAATCGACAAAGCAGCCGAACTCAAAAGCTGAACATTGGATAATCCGAGCCGCTCAAGCTCCAACATCGACGCCCCCGCATGAATCAGGGCTTCCCAATCTACTTCACTGCAATAAACGGAACTTTGCCCCAGGCGAACAGACTGCAAAGGCTGGGCTTCGGCGCTTAGACTTAAAACTTTAGGGTCATCAGTCGGAAACTGATCTACTTTTTGGGCCTGTAGCGATAAAAAAAGTAGAAAAAAAGAGGACAAAAATAAATAACGCATAGATTAATCGTTTTTATGGGCGTATCTTTGGGCAAGCGGCTTGTCAAAATTACGGAAAATGCCGTTATTTGAGCACTTACTTTTTAGCGTAACAATTGAATCGAAATACTATGGATGCCAATCTGATCTATGAAGGAAAGATCATTAAAATTGAAGATACTCAACAAGTCACAGACCGCTTTAAGAAGCGTGCCTTTGTTGTAGAAACAGACGAAAACTACTCACAGCTCATTCAAGCAGAACTTACACAGGAGAAATGCAGCTTGATTGACGACTATAAAGTTGGCGATGAGGTGCGTGTACATTTTAACATCCGTGGTCGCGAGTGGAATGGTCGTTATTTTACCAACCTCAACGCTTGGCGCCTAGAGCGTTTGGGCGCTCCTGCTGCCAATAACGCCCCCGTTGGCGATCTTCCTCCTCCTCCCGAAGAGGACACAGTAGGCGATGATTACGAAGATGATTTGCCCTTTTAATATAGAAAGAGACCTAGCTAGATTGGCTGGGTCTTTTTTTTGGGGCTGCCCCGCCTTTCAGGCGGGTCGGGCTGTTTACTTCGTCGAACTGGCGCCCCTTTGGGGCTGGTTGTCGCAGCTCGCTGATCGCTCGGCCCTGCGCCAGCAAGCTGGCTAGGTCTGGCGCTTCGCGCCACTGCTGTCCATCCCTCAGCCTGCGGCGGCTTCGCCGCCTGCTAGATGCAGAAGGGCCAAAAACTACAAAAAGATGAATAGTAGCGATAAAAAAATTGTATAATCAAGCAGAGCATTGTATTTTGAGCCCAGTTTTTAACGCAGCCCAACGGAGTTAGGCTATAAACAGAAACAGCAACTATGGCAACAAGACAGATTCGTTTGCGCGATGCCTTGCGTGAAGCAATGGTAGAAGAGATGCGCCGAGATGAAAATGTATTCTTGATGGGCGAGGAAGTCGCTCAATATAATGGAGCATATAAGGTCAGCCAGGGCATGCTCGACGAATTTGGCGCAAAACGAGTAATTGATACGCCTATTGCAGAGTTAGGCTTTGCGGCTATTGGTACTGGGGCCGCTATGGCGGGTTTGCGTCCAATCGTAGAATTTATGACTTGGAACTTTGCGGTTTTGGCTTTTGACCAAATCGTCAACCATGCAGCAAAGATTTTGCATATGTCTGGCGGGCAGATTAAATGCCCCATCGTTTTCCGTGGCCCTTCTGGTGCTGCTGGACAATTGGCGCAGCAGCACTCTCAAACCTTTGAGAGCTGGATGGGCCAGGTTCCCGGCCTCAAAGTGATCTCTACCGTAGATCCCTATGATGCCAAAGGCCTTCTAAAAGCCGCTATTCGCGATGAAGATCCAGTTTGTTTTATGGAGTCGGAATTGGCCTACTCGAATATGGGCGAAGTTCCCGAGGAGGAGTATATTCTTCCTATCGGTAAGGCGGCTGTCAAGCGAGAAGGAACCGATGTAACCATCGTTTCTTATAACAAAATGATGCTGGTGGCTCAAGCCGCTGCCGATGAATTGGCCAAAGAGGGCATCTCTGCGGAGGTAATCGATTTGAGAACTATTCGTCCTTTGGATATTGATACTATTGTAGCCTCTGTGAAAAAGACCAACCGCCTCGTTGTGGTCGATGAGTCTTGGCCTTATGCTTCTGTATCTTCAGAAATTGCTTATGTCATCCAGCGCCATGCTTTTGACTATCTAGATGCTCCCGTTATGCGGGTCAACTCTGCAGATACTTCTTTGGGCTATTCTTCTGTTTATGTAGATGAGTACATGCCCAATCCCGAGCGCGTAGTGAAAGCGGTAAAAGCCGTTCTGTACAAGCTCTAAACAAGACTACAATTTGTAGATGAACTATAAAGGCTCCCTAGGGAGCCTTTTTTTTAGCCGAAGTTTTCGCTTTCATCAAAAGCTTCCCTAACTTTCTAGAAAATACACTAGCTATGAACTACCTCAAATCAAGTCTATTGTTGTTGGCCCTTTCGCTTTTTGTGGCCTGTAGTGGCAATAGCATCAATTATGCAGAAAAACTAGAAGGCAAATGGGAATTGAGCAATGTGAGTGCTATTCTCAAAGCGGGATATGGCGGGAATTATGATTTTGAAGCCCTCAATGCGGCCTATCTCAAGTTTAATGCAGATGGCCGCTACGAGAGCAAAATCGATCAGCTCGAAAATAAGGGCTATTGGGAAGTGGCCCAAGATGGCCGCTCTATCCAACTCAAAGCCGATAGCCTCCCCTTTGATGATAAACTAAAGCTTCGCTTCGAAAATGAGCGCAGCATTTTTATCTATAATAATGGTAAAGAGTATCAGTTTAAAAAGTTGAACTAATGCAAGCAAAAAAAAGGGCTGCCGAATCTTCGGCAGCCCTTTTTGCATTTGGGCCCTAGGGTTGGGTCAGCACTTGATAATCGGAGGCATGCGTACCATCTAATTTGACCATACAGTCGTAGATTTTTCGCTTGGTCCTAAAATCAGCCACCTCAAACACATTGAGAATTTCCTCCCTTTTGCTATTAGTGAAAATTTGCATCAGCAACATACTGGGATAAGCGGCATTTACCGCTTTGATGCTGACTAAGGCCTCTTCCATGGCTTTAATCCCATCCGCTCGGCTATCTTCTTGGCTCAGGCGGTCTAGGCCCAGAAGATAATATTTATACATGGCACGGCGCATAGGCTTAACCCGTACATTGAGTAGGTTTTCAATCAGCCAATAACGACTTTGATTTCCGTCATTAACAGTCCATCCTTTAGCGGTTCCTCTCGGCACGGCATTTAGAATATCTTGGGCCTTGTTGAGGTACTTCTCTCCGCCCAATTCCTCAAAAGAGTCATGATCTAGCCCCAAAGTAATATAAGCATAAAAGGCAATTGTAGAGGTCAGATTAGAGGTGAAGCTCCCCTCAGCAAAGTCAAGTACTTCAAATTCTCCATAATTGAAGTAGAAGTCTTTATCTAGGTACTGAAAAAGGACCGAATTATAACCACTCTTATAAATCGGCCGGCTAGCCTGTACCGTCAACTGCGCCTTAAAACTAGTTTGCGAAATTTCCTCATCTACTGTCAAGATGATGTTCATCTCAATTCGCTCTTCGGGCTCGTATTCCTGATCCGTCCATTTTCGGTTATTGACAAACTCCTCTAGGGCCGTTTTCAAACTTTTAAACACCTTGGGGTCGGCTGTTTGCAGCTTGGGGGTGTTAATGGTTACCGAGCTACGGATCTCTTGGCTCCAGGCCTGTGTTAGCCCAAAAACTAAGGCCAAAGAAAGCAATAATTTTCGCATCATATTAGACTAAAATTGGGCAGTTAGCTCCTTAGCATTTTCGGCTTTTTTTTGGAGCAACTTGCAGATTTTTGCCGCAATATCCTCCGCGACTTCCAGCTTAGATTTTAGCTCATGCTCTTCAATCTCTAGCTGTCGATCAATAAAAGTGACCTTGTTGGTGTCATGGCCAAAACCAGCACCTTGATCACGGAGGCTATTGAGGACGATAAAGTCAAAGTTCTTTTTCTCCAGCTTTTTGCTGGCATTTTTTCTAAAGTTCTGTGTTTCTAAAGCAAAACCTACCATACATTGCTGATCGGTTTTGATTTTTCCCAATTCTTGGGCAATGTCTTTGGTTCGACAAAGATCAATGCGCATGGGATCTCCATCTTTTTTCTTGATCTTTTCACAAGCTACATGTTCTGGAGTATAATCGGCCACTGCCGCAGCCAAAACCGCAATATGCGCTTGAGGAAAAGCTGAAATGGCCGCTTCATACATCTCCTGAGCCGATTTTACATCAATAATTTTAACGGCAGGATGCTTGGGCTTCACCTTTACTGGACCAGAAATTAGGGTGACATCGGCCCCTAGTTTGGCCAAAGTATCCGCAATGGCCGTTCCCATTTTTCCCGTAGAATGGTTCGTAATATAACGAACGGGATCAATGGCTTCAACGGTGGGGCCAGAGGTCAAAATAGCTCTTAGTCCCTTCAGCGGCTGTGGTCCTTGTTGCATAAAATGCAGCTCCAAGGCTTCCACAATATGTTCTGGCTCTGCCATGCGGCCCTTGCCCACCAATCCACTAGCTAGCTCACCCTCTTCGGCATCAATCAAAATGTTGCCATAACTCTTGAGCTTTTCAATATTGGCCAAGGTCGCTGGATGCGTAAACATATCGAGGTCCATGGCTGGCGCAAAGAAAACGGGGCAGCGACTAGAAAGGTAGGTCGCCAAAACCATATTATTACAAAACCCATTGGCCATAGCCGCCAAAGTATTGGCCGTAGCGGGCGCAACTAACATGGCATCAGCCCAAAGCCCAAGCTCTACATGGTTGTTCCAGCCCTCCTCAGAAGTTACAGAACTATAGACAGAACGTTTCGATAGGGTCGAAAGTGTTAGGGGCGTAATAAATTTAGTAGCGGCATCGGTCATCACAATTTGTACCTCGGCACCGGCCTTAATGAGTAATCTCGTGAGGCTTGCCGTTTTGTAGGCGGCAATGCTGCCCGTTACGGCCAAAAGTATTTTTTTACCAGTCAACATAAAAAAGCGTTTTGGAGCGCAAGCTTCTGTCTGTATGCGCTCGGTCTATAAATGTTGGGGGAGGAGGGGAGAAGACTTTTTGGGGCTGCCCCTACGGCCCTTTGGGCCTGCGGGTCGGGCTGTTTCGCAGCTCGCTGATCGCTCGGCCCTTCGCCAGCAAGCTGGCTCGGTCTGGCCCTGCGGGCCACTGCTGTCCATCCCTCAGCCTGCGGCGGCTTCGCCGCCTGCTAGGTCCCAAAAAAGCTTGACCTAGGGGCATAAAAAAACAGTTGGAGAAGTCTATGCCATAGGCTAATCAAAATAATAGACTTTTCCAACTGCTAATCCCCCTATCTTAGGGGCCAGAAATATCGCATAACTTATGCTTCTTCCTCTTCTTCTTCACGTAGGCGGTACTCCAATTCATCATTCATAAACTCATTAAGAGCAATGATTGCGGGATTGGGAAGACGCTCATAAAACTTAGAGATTTCGATCTGCTCTTTGTTTTCGTGCACCTCTTCTAGGGTGTCCGTAGCAGAGGCAAACTCCTCTAGTTTAGAGTGTAGTTCTCTTTTGAGTTCTACAGAAATTTGGCGCGAACGGCTACCAATTACATTGAGAGACTCATAAATGTTGCCGCCGCCTTTTGATGACATCAAAAAAACGTTACGGGCTTCGATGTAAGGATTGATTCCTTGTGCGCGCTCTTTAATTTCACTCATTTCGCAATCTTTTTATTCGCTGCTTACTAATGTTAATCATACTACTAACCTCTGAGGCATAGCGGCTATCGCCATGTTTGCGCTCAAAGATTTTTGCTTTTTCTATCACCTCTTCAAAGCGTTCCGCTTGTTTAGACAAGATACTTTTTTCGGCATAGCCAAAAGAAGACTTGATAATCATGTAGCGGATATAGGGGGCTTCTTGAGTATCTGGGAAATCTAGCAAAAGGTTGTCAAAACTATGGACGGCGGCTTGGTAATGGCTGCGCTTGTAGTAGCCTTTGGCGGCCTCTAGCGCTTTGGTTTCCAATTTGGCCCGTAATAAATCAATTTGTTCGTTACACAGACTCACTCTATCGCTGAGGGGGTACATGTTGACAAAAAATTGATAACCTTCAATAGCTTCTTCGGTATCTTCTTGAGTCAGTCGAAAATTTGGTGATAATTTTCGGCTAGATTCGGCGGCCAAAAAGAGGGCTTCCTCTGCAAATTCAGAGTTGGGGAAGGTGTTGTAGAACTGGCGAAAATAATAAGAAGAGAAGGTAAAGTTTCTCATTCTATGGTGTGTACTCGCATAGTAGTAATACACCTTTTCTGCTTTTCCACTTCCCCGAACAAGGCCCATGAGGTCCTCTAAGAGGTATTGTGCTTTTTGGTAATCTCCGGCTTCGTAAAAGGCTACGGCTTTCTCATAGCGATAGTCGAGGTCGGGGTTCATCCGAATTTTATCAATGTTTTCCCTTTGGCAGGCAAAACTGAGGAGGATGAAGAGGAGGCTATAAAGGCCTACTTTTAGTTTTAACATAACTGCAAATATAAGCTTTTTCTAAGATTATCAAGGCCCTAGGATTATTTATTTTGGCCAACTACAGCCTATAGAACGAGTCTAAAGGCTAAAAGGCAGGGTTTAGAGGCCCATTTCTAGGTTCATCTTGGCATTTTTGAGTTCGGATAGGCTGTGGGCGTCTCCAGTTTTTTGGGCTAGGGCGATGCCTTCTTCGTAGATATTCATGGCCAATTCCTCTTCTTCATTTTCGATAAGGAGGGCGGCATAGTGGTAATAAAGGCCCATATATTCGGGCGTATCTTTATGGATAGCGGCATATTGTTGCAGGGCCAATTCTTGTTCTGCTTGTTTCTCGTATTCTTTGGCGAGGGCAAAGCGGAGGAAAGCGTCTTGGGGTTTTTGGCCCAGGAGCTGTTGAAGTTGTTCTAGTCGTTTTGACATGGCAAATCCTAATTTTTGCGCAAAGATAGTTTTTTATCGGGCGAGGCCCAAAGCTTTTATAGTTGGGCCTTGGACTTTCTTCCTCTGGCTCAAGGCCCAAGGGGCCTTTTTGATTGGCCTAGCGATGTGGAGGGGGGCGGCGCAGCCGCAGACCGAGGCAGCTTGCTGCCGAAGGGCCGAGCGAATAGCGAGCCCCGCAACGTAGCGCCGAGGAGCGAAGCGAGGCGGAGGCCCCAAAACCAAAGAGAAAAGAATTCTAAGGCCTTAAAAGTCTGCATTCTGCATATAAAAGCCTAATTTTGCGCCCTTAAAGCGTTCATTTTAATCAAAAAAAAGGAAATGGCAAGCTACTATAATAACATTCTAGAAACCATTGGCAACACGCCATTGGTCAAGCTCAACAAAATTGTAAAAGAGATCCCTGCCACGATTTTGGCGAAGGTAGAAACCACCAATCCGGGTAATTCGGTCAAGGACCGCATGGCGTTAAAGATGGTGGAAGATGCGGAAAAGGCGGGTTTGCTTAAGCCTGGAGGGACCATTATTGAGTGTACTTCTGGAAATACGGGAATGGGGATTGCGATTGCGGCGGTGGTCAAGGGATACAAGTGTATTTTTACGACAACGGATAAGCAATCTAAGGAGAAAGTGGATATTTTGCGGGCTGTAGGGGCCGAGGTGATTGTTTGTCCGACCAATGTGGGGCCAGAAGATCCTCGTTCGTATTATTCTGTAGCCGAGCGATTGAGTAAAGAAATTCCCAATTCATTTTGGTGTAATCAATATGACAACCTCTCTAATCGTCTAGCGCATTATGAGAGCACGGGGCCTGAGATTTGGGAACAAACGGAGGGTAAAATTACGCACTTTGTGGTAGGCGTGGGTACTGGAGGAACGATTTCGGGAGTTGGCCGCTACCTCAAGGAGCAAAATCCCAATATTAAAATTTGGGGAATTGATCCTTATGGATCTGTTTTCAAGAAGTACCATGAAACAGGGGTATTTGATGAAAAAGAGATTTATCCTTATGTAACAGAGGGGATTGGAGAGGATATTTTGCCCAAGAATGTAGATTTTGAGATCATTGATCATTTTGAGAAAGTGACGGATAAAGATGCGGCTATTGGGACCAGAGAATTGGCTCGTCAAGAGGGAATCATGGTGGGGAACTCTGCGGGTTCGGCCATTATGGGCATCAAGCAATTGGCTAGTGAGCTAAAAGAAGATGATGTAGTCGTTGTGCTTTTCCATGATCATGGTAGTCGTTATGTAGGCAAAATGTTCAATGATGAGTGGATGCGTGAGCGTGGCTTTTTGGATGATGAGCTCAAGGTAAAAGACCTTATTGCGAAGAAAGACAATTCGGATTTCTTCACTCTAAAGAGTAGTCAGACAGTAAAAGAAGCTTTACAATTTATGAAAGCGCATGATCTTTCTCAGTTGCCATTGGTGGATACAGCAGGAGAAATTGTGGGAGCGATTACAGAAACCTTGGTGCTTAGCTGTTTGCTTGAAAACCCTATGAGCAATAGCGAGCGTCCTTTGAGTGAAATTATGGCGGAGCCTTTCCCTACGGTAGATTTAGAGCTATCGGTAAAGAAAGTAGGTGGTTATTTCAACCATAAAATTCCTGCGGTTATTGCTGTAGATAAGGCGGGAATTCCCCATATCATTACCAAATATGATATGATTCAGACTATTGGCTAATAGCAGTAGTTTGTTAAAATAAAAAAGAGGATGATCGTTTAGATCATCCTCTTTTTTATTTGCCTTCTCCTTTTACGATAACGAGAACGGTATGGAAGAGAATTTTGATATCGAGAGCTAGGGAGATATTTTCGATATAGAGAATATCGTATTTGAGGCGTTGAATCATTTCATCTACATTGGAGGCATAGCCATATTTAACTTGGCCCCAAGAGGTAATGCCTGGTCGTACTCTTTGGAGGTGGCGAACATGTGGTGCTTTTTTGGCAATTTGGTCAATATAAAATTGTCGTTCGGGCCGGGGGCCAACCAGCGACATATCTCCTTTAAGGACATTCCAAAATTGTGGCAATTCATCTAAGCGATATTTGCGCATGACTCGGCCCCAGGGGGTACAGCGGTCATCGGCATCTGTAGAAAGTTGTGGGCCATGCTGTTCAGCATCGGTATACATAGAGCGGAACTTATAGATAAAAAAGGGTTGTCCCGCTCGGCCTACTCGCTCTTGCAAATAAAAGATAGGGCCAGAAGAGGAAAGGCGAACTCGCAGGGCGATATAGGCATAGAGTGGAGCAAAAATGAGCAGAAAAAGGCTAGAAGAGAATATATCAATCGCTCTTTTGAGTACCGCAAACCAAAGGGGCATAAACTTAGGCGAAATCTCAATTAGGGCGGCATCATAAACATTGCTCATCTTCACCTTGCCCAAAAGAATTTCATACATCTCTGGACTTACCTTGATCAGCAGTGGTCGGCCCGCCAAGGCATTGAGTAAAAAGCTCAATTGTTGTTGTTCATCTGCTTCTAAGGCCAAAATAACCTCTTGGACCTCTTGTTCGTGTAATACTTGCTCTAGTTCTTCTACTTGGCCTAAATAGGGTAGCCCATAGTTTAGGGGCTGCTCATTTAATGCTAAAGCACCTACAAATTCATAATAGCCTGCTGTTTGGCCTTCTTCTATTTCGGCATAGAGCTGGGCTGCTCGTTCTCGGCTACCGATGAGTAGGGTTTTGAAACGAATATCGCCTCTTTGGACTCGCGAATGGGCTCTGCCCAAAAGAAACATACGGGCCAAGAAGGTCAAGATAAATTGAAAGCCGAATAGCGCTCCAAAAGAAGCATAATAGGCCCGATAGCCTTCGCTATAATTAGGTAGGTCATTGAGTAAAATACTAAAAAAGAGAATGAGGCTGCCCAAGAAAACGCTAGCTAACGTACGGAGAAACTCTGTAGTTCTCGACATTCGGTAGATGTTGCGATAACTATCTGTTAGCGCATATAATAAGATCCAAGCAGGAGGTAGTGCTAGAAACCCAAAAATAAAATTGGGATCTTTCCATAGCCAGTCCCAATGAAAGGGCGCAATTTGTTCTAGGGCTATTTTTCGGAAGACAAAAAATAGGCACCAAGCAAAAGTAGCTGTTAAGTAATCGAGTAAAATATAGAGCCAGAGCCCTAAGGCTTGCTTTTTCATTGCGCCAAACTTATGAGAAGGAGGAGGGGGCCTGCCTTAATAATGTAGAATCTTGATATTATCTAGGTAAACTTTGGGATGTGTATTCTCTTCAAAATCACTAACTGCAGAACGTAAAATGAGGGTGTAACGAGCTGCATTTAAAGTGAAAATATCTTCGGTAAGATCAAAGTAGATTTTTTTCCAACCATCAGATGGATTTACTCCGCCTTTGATGAAGATTTCATCAGGTAAGCCATTATCATAATGAGCAATGAGGCCCACTGAAATGACCTCATCTGTTTTGTAGTGCATTTCCAAAAAAACAGGGGTGGCCGTATTGGGAAGTTGCAAATCAGAAATGCGGAAGGAGCTGCCTACATAGCATTCCCAATTAGCTGTGTCTAAGATCATTTGGCCAGAATAGTCCCCCTCAAAAACATCCTCGTTTTGTTTGTCAAGGTAGCTGTCAGGATAATCATCACGGTCTTCACCAAAGGCAACTCCAGCATTTTCAAAATCTTCTACAATGAAAAATTCTACCTCATCATTGTATTGAAAATTGGGGTAAACTGTATCTATTCGCCCTGCTTCTAGTTCCATATTGACCACATAAGGATCAAAGAAGGGGTAAATAATGCGATTCGTCGATATCCCATCGCTGGGTACACCTGCATAAATACTCACATTGTAGTTAGGCCCCTCACCAAGAATGGCGGGTAGGGTGGTGGGGAGGTTGGTAGCTCCTAACATTTGCCCATCTACCGCAATCCAAGCATCTTCAAATTGATGCTGGCTGCTGCCCTCTACATAGGGATCGCCTGGCGTATGTTGTATAGAGGGTACAGAAACATAGGCGGGAATAGCCACTTGACGATCTTTACTACAAGCACTAAAAAGGAGAAGGCCAAAAAGGAATAGACTCAGTTTTTTCATCATTTTTCTAAAATTGTTCTTGTATAGCTTGGCGATGTGCCGAGATAGCCGCTAAGATTTGATAGGCTAGCTCTAATGCTTTAACGCCATCTTCTAAGCTAACCGTTGGCTCTGTATCCTCCAAAATGCTTTTGGCGAAGAGCTCCAACTCTGTTTTGATGGCATTGACAGCCTGCGTTTCGGGCTGATCCACTAACAAATAACGCTCTCCCTGCGGAGTTTCTAGGGCCATGAGGCGATCTGCTTCACTTACACCCTCTGGGCTATCATATAGGCGGATGAGCTCGCTCTTTTTCTCCAAAAAGTCCATACTGATGTAGGCATCCGATTGGAAAAGGCGAAACTTACGCATACTTTTCATAGAGATGCGACTAGCCGTGATATTGGCTACTGCACGGTTCTCAAATTCTATCCGAGCATTGGCAATGTCTTCAGCTGGGCTAACAATGGCTACGCCACTAGCCTGTACCGAACGCACTGGCGAGTTGACCAACTTGAGCAAAATGTCTAGATCATGAATCATGAGGTCCAAAACAACAGAAACATCATTGCCTCTAGGATTGAAGGGAGCCAAACGATGCGCCTCGATAAACATAGGCGAAATATCCTGATCTGCCATGGCCAAAAAGGCGGGATTAAAACGCTCTACAAAACCTACTTGCCCCTTGATGCCGGCTTCCTGTGCTAGGGCCAAAAGGGCTTTGCCCTCTTCTAATGTTTGTGTGATGGGCTTTTCTACAAAGATGTGTTTGCCCGCCGCAATAGCTTTTTTAGCCATTTCAAAATGGCTGCTGGTGGGCGTTACGATATCTACCACATCTACGGCCGCAATCAATTCCTCTACATCCGTATAGGCGTTTAGGCCCAATTCTTCAGCAATGCTGGCTGCCCGCTCGGCTTGCGGCTCATAAAAACCCACTAGCTCATAAACATCAGGCAATAGTTGCAAACATTTGAGGTGTATTTTTCCAAGATGGCCCGCACCCAAGAGGCCAATTTTTAGCTTCTGCATCCTTTTAGTATTTATAGTTTGGCCCAAAGATACTAAAACGCAGCGCTCTTATTGCTAAACTTATTCAGCTCCTTTTTTAGAATTTCTTGGGGCTGCCCCTCGCTTCGCTCGGGTCGGGCTGTGTCGTGGCTCGCTGCTCGCTCGGCCCTGCAGTTTTTTCGCTACGCTCAAAAACTTGGGTCTGCGGCTGCGCCGCCCCACTATCCATCCCTCAGCCTGCGGCCCTTCGGGCCTGTAGGACCGTATAAATGGTATTCGTCGCTGCGCTCCTCATTCGCTAATATGTCCCCGCCCACCCTCCCCTCTACGGGATTCCTTAGGGAATCCCTTCGGGGAGTTTGGGCCATTTGTTTGGTCCATTTACAGCAGACAGGCGGCTTTGCCGCCGCAGGCCTAGCGATGTGCAGCAGGGCGGCGCAGCCGCAGACCAAGGCCGTCAGGCCGCAGGGCCGAGCGACCCGACCAACGGGAGCCGACGCAGCGAAGCAAGTAATAGCGAGCTGCGACAACCAGCCTCGAAGAGGCGCCAGTTCGATGACCGAAGGGAATAAACGTAGCGCCGACGACCGAAGGGAGGCGGAGGCCCCAAAAAAAAAGGCCCCTGCAAGCAGCGACCTTTTAAGCAATTAAAGCGTTCCTTTTCGTTCTCCAGAAGAGGAGGGCAAAGAGGGAATATCTGGACCAGCTTGGCCCGCAACCCCATAAAGGGTTTGGCCGGCAAAGTCATAGCCAAAATTGACCTCCGTAGCGCCTACACTATAATTTTGGAAATTATTGGTGGCCACATCAAAAGAGAGCAAAAGTGGCATCTGCTTGTCAAAAACAAAGCGAGCTTGGAAAGACAAAAAGCCTGGCGATCGGTAAAAAACGCCAAAGCCCAATTGGTCGCCCAAGAAAGTGGCCTTAATTCCGCCATCAATCTGTGGGCGGGGCCCTTGGGTATAGCGGACCATAATAGAGGGCTCTAGGCTCATTTCTTTGTCATCAAAGAAAAACTTGTAGCCAGCCGTTACAAAATAGTGGCGATAATTATAGCCAATAGGATCGCGGCCCGTGGCATTGCTGCCTGCAAAATCCAACTTAGATTGGATGAGGTTGGGGGCCGAGGCCCCAATAAAAAAGTTGCGGGCATAGAAGTAGAGGCCAAACTCGGCATCTCCAGTAGTTACGGCCTCGCTACCGCTATTGATCGCATTGTCATTATCATCGACAAAAGTAATCTCGCTCGTATTGATGCGTTGGCGGACAATTCGACCAGCTAGGCCCATCGATAGGCGCATATCATCGCCCACAGGCAAATGAAAAGCATAAGAACCCTTCATCCCAAAGCGGCGAGAGGGGCCCGTCACATCAGAAAAAATTAAGCCGCCCACCCCATGCGATTGGCCAATAAGTCCCTGATAATTGACCCCAAAAGTTTGGGGCGCTCCTGGAAAAGCCACCCATTGCCAACGATGGAAGACCTGTATAGAGTGAATCCCTCTAGAGCCTGCCACAGCAGGGTTAATCAGGTAGCTATTGTTATTGTATTGCGCAAAAAGAGGCTCTTGCTGGGCCTGCGCCTGCCAGCCCAAAAGCAGCAGCGATAGCGTAAAGAAAAAATGTTTCATAAGCTATGATTTTAGTAGCGGGCGCCCCGAAGGGCGCCACACTTAAACTATTAACGGATAATGGTCACCGTACCTTTAAAGAGGACAGGATTGGCTTGAGAGGGATATTTTACCTGTAGTACATAATAGTAGGTAGCATCAGGTAAATTGGAACCCGTACGGAAGTCCGTACCATCCCAGCTATTGTCATAAGCCTCTTTGCGGTAGACCAATTGGCCCCAACGGTTGTAAACCTCCAAATCGCCTTCTAGCAATTCCAAACAAGGAATTTCCCAAAGGTCATTGACGCCATCATTGTTGGGCGTGAAACCAGAATGCTGGGCCACACAAGCGCCAACATTAACCGTCACGCTATCGTAGTCTACACAATCATTAGCATCACGAACCTCTAGACTATAAGTAGTGGTCTCAATCGGGAAGCCAATTGTTGTGGCTTGAGTGGGATTATTGAGGCCCGTCATGGGCGTCCAAAGGTAAGAAGTAATGTTTCCTTGGCTGCCTGTACCATCTAGGGTAACAGCTTCCCCCACCAAGATTTCAAAACCAGCATCACTAGTAGCAACCGCATCTACAGCTTGGAAAATAGCGGCAATGCTATCGGCAGAACAACCCAAAGCATCTGTAATGACCACTTTCCAGTCGTCGCCAGAAGCCAAGTTGAGGCCTAGGCTAGCAAAACCACCACTATAAAGAGCTTGCTGGCTAGTCGTTTGGCCATTGATGGTAATCGTTGCGGTATATAGGTTGTTGGGACCAGCCGCTGCGGGCAAACCGCCAGTCAGTTCTAAGAACAAAATGGCATTGCCTTGCCCATCACAGTCATAACTGACCGAATCAGATCCGCCATTGATTAGGATGGGTGTATAGCTAGCATTGCTACAGATGTTACCGCAGTTGGTCGCATTCCAAGCAAAGGTATCCGTCAAGCTTTCTTGACAATCTTCAATGTCTTCCACAAAGACCTGCCAGATGTCGCCATCAGCTACGGTAAAGCTATAAGTTACCGAACCGCCAATGTTGCCCGCTACTGGGGTATTCAAGACATTATCTCCAGTGCTTACTCCTGTAATGGTCAAGCTATAATCAGAGCCATCAAAGAAAGGCGTACCTCCTGTAATATCAATAGTGACCTCTGCGGTACCATCTAGATTACAATTGTAGCTAGAAGGCGTAATGGCCAAAGGCACCGAATCACAGCTAATAGGACAGTTCGTACTATTAAAGATATAGGTACTGCTGAGGGTATCCGTACAGCCATTATCGTCAATGACCGTAACGGTCCAGTTGTCACCATCATTAACCAAGAAGGACAAGTAGCTGCTGCCACCAATAGTCCCTGCAATCTGAGCGTTACTGTAGGTTTGTCCAAATACAGTAGAACCAGAAACACTTACCGTATAATTAGAACCAAAGATAGAAGGGGCTCCACCACCCAAGCTAACCTCTACTAAAGCACTGCCTGTAGGGAAGCAGCTGTAGCCAGAACTAGCTACTACTGGATTCGCTACACAGAAATCAGGACAGTTGGTTTGGTCATAAGTAAAGAGATGACTTGTAGTATCGCTACAAGCACCGCTATCACTTACGATTAAGCTCCAAACATCGCCATCAGCTACATCAAAGCTAAATGAAATGGCGCTAGAGTTGCCTGAACCAGCCACGGTATAACTACCGTTTTGTCCAGCCACAGAAGATCCACTAAGTACAATCGTGTAGTTAGAACCATTCTGAGCGGGATAACCTCCATTGATGAGGACGGTTGCTGTAGCCGCATTACCTCCAGCCTGACATTGATAGATGGTGCTATCAATTGGGCTAGGCATGAAGCGGATGGGATCGCTCAAACAAGGGTCATTACAAGGACTCGCATTGACGCTAGATTGGGCTGTACAGTTGACCCCATCATTGATATAAATATCATAAACATCGGCTCCCAAAATAGGAAAGCTAACCGTTTGGTTGGCTAAGGCTTGTCCCTGAATCGTATCGCCAAAGCTATTGACCAATAGATAATCATAACTGCTACCATTATAGGCAGGCAAACCACCTGAAAGCGTCAGGCTAATTGTACAGTTGTTGGGATCATAACCCGTAACAATATTCAAGGGTTGTAGGAAGACCACAGGGGCCCCATTTTCCATACTCGCACTAGAACAGGTCAAATCTCCCCAGCTAACGGTCTCATCTGCTACCGCAGATACATAGTAAACTTGGTTGAAGAGCGGATTGCCCATGCTGCCCGAGTTGTTGGTATTATTGACAAAATAAGCCGAGCTATCTCGGGTAGAGTCAATATACATAAAGCCAATATTGGCAATAGTATCGGGAATAGGGAAGCTGTTATGCAACATAAAGCCTACTTCCAAACAGCCAGGCACTACAGAAGTAGTTTGGCCCAAAGGATCTAGCATAACAGAAGGGAAAATGCTGTCTCCATAGCAAATATAAGCGGTGTCCATGCTGTTGTAGGCAATAGTATCGCCTTGCTCGGTCTCATACTGAGAGTCGCCAGCATAGACCTCAATTTCCTCAATGTATTCAATGATGTATTGTCCCTGATCACCAGGAGAACCACCGTCTAACTGAAGGGCGTAAACGGTACCAGGCACCAAACAACAAAGGCTAATCGTACTTCCGTTAAAATCCGTGTTGCCAGAAGCAATGGGCGTTAGTGCGCCACCATTGGCGGCCCCTGTAGTCGTGTAGGTAGCAGGCTGCAAACCGCCATAACAATCCGTGCCATTGAGCAAAGGATAGATGGCATAGTTCAAACGGTTGAGGTTGGTATAGGCTCTCAAGCGAATCTCTACTACTCCAGAAGGAGGAACGGTAAAGTAGTGCCATACCGTCTGATCTGCGCGATTAGCAGGGTTCGGGTCAGATACAGGCTCTCCAGCTAGGCGCTCAATACAAGCGCGTTGGTTGCTTCCCGCTACTGCTTGGAAGGGGAGAGGAGGCTGACCAATTAACTGCACCGGAATCTCATAGAAGGGATCAGGTAGCGTAAGGCAAAGAATATCATTGGGTGGAGGGTTCTCCAAAGGCTCCGTTACCGAAGGATCATAGGCCCAAACTCCAATAAACTGGTCATTGAAGGGGTTGAGTCCACTAACAGGATCCGCCATAGCATAGTACTCATAACCTGGCTCCATACACTCTCTGTAGACAATGGCGCTTTCTTGAGCATTTCCCAAAACACCATTTCGGCCCCCATCTGCTGCATCGAGGTTGGTTAAGTTGGCACAAGAGAAATCGCCAGGAGTACCCGGCGCAAAGCGAGGATCTGGTCCAAAAAAGGCCAAGTTCTCACTAAATACAGAACCTGTATAATCTGTTTCTACATAAGCACGGCCACTATTGGGCGCAGTAAAATGCATCCAAACCGATTCATTGACCGTGCTGTTATTGGTCGCATTATGATCGTAATCATAAGCATGGTAGTTCTCTGGATTGGAGTTGGTATGGGCCGAGCCCGTTTCTCCATAATCATTCCCCCCATCAAAAGCACAGTCAAAGTCTAGGGTAATGCTAGCCGCTGAACCCGCTCCAGAGGAAACAGCAGCTGTACCCAAGGTAATTTGAGGTGCAGTACAGGGAATGTCTTCTGGATTGGGCGGAGAGGATCCTCCCAAATCGTTAATCCGAACCTGTACCCAACCTCTTTCTCCTGCATCATCAGAAGTGAGCTGTACATAATAGACCTCCCCAGGATGCAGCTTTTGGTAACTCACGCCCCCTACAGGGTCACAAGCATCAAATTCAATTTCTGCCTCAGGATCTAACCCCAAACCATCTGTTCCATCCGAAAATTCTAAATGCGAAAGGTATTCAAATTTGTCTTTTACTTGGGCGCCTGTGTTGAGGTTATTCCCTACCGTACAACCATAGCCATCTGCAGCATGATAAAACTGCATATAGGTCCCGATTTCCGTTCCGCTAAGGTCCGTAGTAATTTCTACTTCCCCAGAAGCTGGAGCCGTAAAAGCAAACCAAACAGAACCATTGTCCGTCACATCACTAGCATTGGGCTCATTGGGCTCTAAAGTAACTGTGGGACACCAACCATAGGTATAGGTTTGGTTCAAATTGAGCATGGGCGCCGCACAAATAGCATCAGGCAAATAAGTAACGGGCAAGGCAAAGTGCTCTACCTCCAAAACTAAGGTATAACTTTGGTTCCCACAGCCATCTGTAGCCGTTGCCGTAAAGCTTTGCGTATTTACTCCCCCTACAGCAGGCACGGCAATTCCCCCAACTTGATTCCCCGTTTGTAGGTCCTCATCAAAGGTGGTTCCCGTCAAACTGTAGTTAAAGCCCAAAATGTCATTCTCATAGGCCCGCCAATCAATATTGATGAGGCTAGGCACATCGGCAGGACAGATATACTCCTGATTGAAGAAAATACCATCATTGGGTCTCAAATCGCCACTAGGTGCATTAACGGTCCAAGGACCATTGTCCCCATTCCGAAATCCATAGTTAAAGTCGCCCAACACCCCAATAGCCGCGGGGTTGTTGTTCACTAGGCCAATGGTGTTATCCGTGGCCAAAAATTCAAAGACAAAATCACTGTCTCCATTCAAAAAGCCGTCACAATCTACATTGTTGGCCACAGACATACTCACTACTCTTACCTCAATTCGGCCTTGCGACCAAGCCAAAAATGGCAGGCAGAGAAAGAGGACTACAGCTAGCCAGCTTTTCCGCTTAGGTATAGTGTAAAATAATCTCATAAAAAGATATTATTTGTTAATAAATGACTTTAAGGCAGCAAAAAGCAAGCAGTGGGTTAGGCTGCTTGCTTTTTGTTTTGCAGGATGCGGACATCCAAAGTCTATTTGACTGAGCTAAGTTAAGAAAAAATTAAACTTTAGACAGAAAATAGTTCGTCTTTCCCCCGCTCTAATCCCTTATTCTACTAGGATTCTTCAAGGCTGCCGAATTCTAAATAGCAAGAGGATCTCAAAGGAGTGGGCAAAGGATGTTTTTTAGTCTTTTTTTTGGGGCCCGCGGCCAGCTAGCCTTTGGCTAGCTTGGCCGCCGCTATGCTGCGGGGCTCACAGGTCTGTTCGGCCCTTCAGCCGCCTGCGGCGGCTTCGGTCTGGCCTTCGGCCACCCCTCCGCAGCGCTGGGCCAATTCTGTGGGTTGACACCCACAGTAAATGCGGTATTGCTTCGCAATCTTTTATAGAATGAGGGGAAAACCCCTTCATTAAGCTAACCCTTTTGGCCTTTTATCTATCTCGTCTTAGTTAATTGCCCCTTTTCTAGTTATGGGCTGAAGGGTTTAGCCTTCGGCCCATTTTATTAGGGCTTGCATGGCCGCCCTTTTTGCTGTGGGTTTCAACCCACAGGTCGATAGGATATAAATTTTACCCCTAGGGCCAAGGCCCTAGGCTATAGAATCTGTCATCCCCTCCTGCGAGGGGATTTGTCTTTACCCCTGAGCTTTAACAGTTAAGCAAACAAGATCTTCAATAAACTGCTTTCTCTTGCTCTTCAAACATAAGATTTAGGACCTAAGGAGCCAATACAGAAAATGCCGTCTGGGCCTAGTTGATCAATAGTGCTAAACAAAAAGCCCCCTCGAAGGAGGGGGCGACTATGACTATTAGCCTAGGGGCTTGCCCCTAGGGTAAAATGACAAGGGCTTAAATACAACCGCATCCAATATTTCGCTGCTAAGCCAAGCTAGCTAATTTGTAATAGGGGCGGTCCAGAAAAAAAATATAGGGCCTTAGACAGCTCCCCCTAGCTAAATGTAACGATACGGATGCCTCTGGCTTGGGGCCGGAGCTAAATGTAAGGATACAGATGCCTCTGGCTTGGGGCCGGAGCTAAATGTAACGATGCAGACGCCTCTGGCCTGGGGCCGGAGCTAAATGTAACGATACAGACGCCTCTGGCCTGGGGCCAGAGCTAAATGTATTGATGCAGATGCCTCTGGCTTGGGGCCGGAGCTAAATGTAAGGATGCAGATGGCTGTGGCGCAACGCCACAGTTAAATGTAAAGATGCAGATGGCTGTGGCGCAACGCCACAGTTAAATGTAAGGATGCAGATGGCTGTGGCGCAACGCCACAGTTAAATGTAAAGATGCAGACGGCTGTGGCGCAACGCCACAGTTAAATGTAAAGATGCAGACGGCTGTGGCGCAACGCCACAGTTAAATGTAAAGATGCAGATGGCTGTGGCTTGCTGGAATTTAGTAGCTCCATATATCCATCCTACAGGCCCGAAGGGCCGCAGGCTGAGGGATGGGCAGCAGTGGCGCGCAGCGCCAGACCAAGGCGGCTTTGCCGCCGCAGGGCCGAGCGAATAGCGAGCTGCGAGACAGCCCGACCCGAGCCGCAGGCGAGGGGCAGCCCCAAAAACAGCAGCAGAACAGAACCCTAGCTTAAAAACTGTTTTTCTAAGCTAGTTTGAGCAAACTGCTCGGCTAATAACTGTTCGAGAAACTGCTGGTCCAACTCGTCAAAGGCGGCCTTTTCGGTACTATCCACATCAAAAACGGCGATCAATTGGCCCTGCGGGTCAAAAACGGGCAGAACAATCTCTGAATTGGTTCGGCTATCGCAGGCAAGGTGTTCGGGATCGGCATGTACATCCTGAATCAGTTGCGTTTGGGCCAAGCGAGCCGCCCGTCCACAAATGCCGCGATCTAAACCAATATGTAAACAGCCCAAGGTGCCTTGATAAGGGCCAACAATAAGGGCGCCCTCATGCATACAGTAAAAGCCCACCCAAAAATAGTAGGGTAAATGCGTCTTGAGGATACAGTTTATCGTACTCATTTTAAGGACCATTTGGCTTTCCCCCTCTAAAACCGCTTTAATTTCGCTTAGGGCAGCGCTGTAGGCCTGCTCTTTTTCTGTTTTATTCATTAAATTTGTAGACTCCATTTTATCCTTATGATTTAGAACTAATAAAAAAACAACTTATGAAAGTACAGCATTACTTAATACTCCTATTCCTTTTGTTGGGGGGCCAAACTTGGGCCCAATCCGATTTGCTCATTCAGAGCGCCGACAATTATGAATTTTATGTGGGCATAGATGGCCGCAAGCAGTCAGAACAAGCCTCGGCCAGTGTTCGTTTGCGCAACTTTGTAGAAGGCAATTACTTTCTACGTATCGAATTTACAGATAAAAAGTTGGGCCTATTAAAACAAAATGTAGTTTTGGACAAAGGCTTCTGTTCGGTCTATAAGATCGTCAAAATCAATGATCGAATGGTTTTGAAATCAGAAGATCGTCTACCGATTAGTGCAGGGGGAGCCGCTGCTTTAGATTTGGCCTATAGTAAAGAAGGAGTTGGTCCAGCTACGGCCAGCAAAGCCCCTCAGGGCAACAAAGGCGAGGGCAAGCGATTTGGAGGCTATGAGGTAAATAACAACTCTACAGAGATTGATGAATCGCAATATCCCAAAACCATTACGACTATCCGCTATAAATTAGAGGACAAAGATGAGGGGGGACAAGAAGTGGTAGAGCTCAAAGAAATTGAGATCCAAACCATAGTAGAGCGTGGAGGCCAAAAGATGCTTCGTCGCAGCAAAGAGAAACGAGAAAAAGTGACTGCCTTTACGAGCTTGCCCATGCAACCCGCCCTTTATGATAGCCTCTTTTCTATTTGTTTTGATGCAGAGAACAGCTATGAACAGGCCCTAAGTTTGTTTCAGGGCGCTTGTTTGACGCCCAACCAAAGTAGCCGGTTGTTGGCTATGCTCAGCAATGATGAAGCGGCCAAATTGCCTCAACAAGCCCAGTTGCGTTGCGCCTATCCGCCCAACTGCAAGTTTGAGCTGGCTAGCCTAGCTAGCGAAACGGATATCGTTCAGGTAGAACAAGAAGTTGTGGAGGAAGCCAAAGAAGAGGTAGCCGTAGAAATAGAAGAAAAACCCAAGACTGCCGCCGAGCTCAAAGCAGAACTCAAAGCGGCCAAGAAAGCAGAGAAAGCCCGTAAAAAGGCCGAGAAAAAAGCAGCCAAAGAAAAACGCAAAGCAGAGAAGGCAGCCGCCAAGGCCGCAGCCAAAGAAGCCAAGCGCAAGGCCAAAGAAGCGAAAAAGAATAAATAGACTTGAACTATTTGCGCCTTTCTGCTCTTTGATTAGCAGCCAAATTAAAGAATTAGACTACAGAGAACTGCCCAATTGGGCAGTTCTTGTTTGTAGAACAGCAGTTATTCAACCTTTGTCATGAACTTAGCACCGAAAGACCTTTATCAGAAACTAGAATTTGATAAGGTCGTAGAACGACTACAAGCCTACTGCCTCGGAGAGCTGGGGCAGGCCTATTTTGCCGAACTTAGCCTGAGCCAAAACCCTCAAGAGATAGAGCGATCTTTGCAAGAATCTTTTGAGTTTTTGCAAAGCTATGAACACAATCACAATATTCCCCTGCGGGTCTATCACAGCATAGAAGCCGACTTGAAAATGCTCCGAATTGAGGGCTATGTGCTTTCGGTAGAGAGCCTTCGGAATATTGCCAGCATTTTGCTTTGTACAGAAGCCCTTTTCCGCTTCTTTGATCCCAAAACAGAGCGCCGAGAACTCTATCCACATCTCTTTGATATTTTACGTCCCCTACAGTTTGAGCCCGAATTGCTCAAGTCAATTAACCAAGTGGTTGATGAAGAAGGGAATATCCGCCCAGATGCCTCACCCGAATTGCAGCGCATTGCTCGGATGCAGGGCTCTAAGCGGCAAGAAATGGACAAAAGATTTCGACAGACAGCAGGTTTTTACCAAAGTAAAAATTGGTTGGCCGACTCTGTAGAAACGGTCCGTAATGGCCGCCGAGTACTAGCCGTACAAGCCGAATACAAGCGACAGTTAAGAGGGATTTTACATGATGAGTCGGCTTCTGGCCGCACGGTCTACATTGAGCCCGATGAGGTGATTGATTTGAACAATGACCTCTTTGATCTGGAACAAGAATACAAAAGAGAGATTTTCCGCATTCTAAGAGACTTGAGCGCCTTGCTCCGTCCCTATGTAGATGATCTCCGAGATTTTCAGGACCTGATGCTTCGCTTTGATGTGATCCAAGCCAAAACACAATTGGCCTACAAACTCAATGCAACTAAGCCTTTGCTGCGCCCCACTCCCTTTTATAAGATTGAAAAGGCCTATCATCCGCTTTTGCTGCTGAAGAATAAGGAACAGGGCGAGCCCGTGGTCCCTTTCAGTCTAAGCTTTGAGAAAGATGAGCGCATTTTATTGCTCAGTGGACCAAATGCTGGGGGAAAATCAATTACGCTCAAGGCCCTTGGCCTTTTGCAGATGATGTTGCAGGCCGGTCTTCTTCTCCCTATCGCCGAGGGCAGCGAAATGGGCGTCTTTGAGCAAATCTTTGCCGATATCGGAGACCAGCAGTCTTTGGAAGATGAGCTGAGTACCTATAGCTCTAGATTGGAAAATGCCCGCTACTTTATTAAACATGCCAATGCTAATACTCTGGTCTTGATTGATGAGTTTGGTTCTGGTACCGACCCCCAAATGGGAGGCGCCATCGCCGAGGCCATTTTGCGAGAACTCAATAAGGCAAAGGTCTATGGCTTGATTACTACGCACTACGCCAATCTCAAAAGTTTCGCTTTTAACCAAAGGGGCCTAGTCAATGGCCATATGGTGTTTGATATGAATAGCCTGGCCCCCACCTACCAAATGCGAATGGGCCAACCCGGTAGCTCTTACGCCTTCGAAATTGCCGAAAAAACGGGCTTGCCCTTCAAAGTGGTAGAATACGCCAAGCGAAAAGTGGGTAAAAAGGTGCATAACTATGAGCAAATGCTCGCTGACTTGCAAAGAGAGCGACAAGAACTCAAGAAAAAGGAAGTAGAGGTGGCAGAGCAGCAGCGACAGCTGGACCAGCTCATTAAGAATTATAATTATGCGCAAAAGGAGCTGGAATTTGGGCGCAAAAAACTCAAGTTGCAGGTCCGTGAACAAGAAATGTTGGCCCTACAACAAGATCGCCAAGATCTTAAGGATGCCCTCAAGGAACTACGAGAGGCCGAAAACAAAGCCAATGCCCGCGCTAAAGCGGAGGCCCTCTTGGCCCAAAACCGAGAGCAACAAGCCGAGCTAACCGAAAAAGTCGATGATATTAAAGAGAATATTTATCAGGCTTATCATCAGCAGGTGAAGGGCGAAATTGTGGTGGGTTCTCAGGTCCGTTTGCGAGCGGGTGGCATGCTGGGCGTGGTCCGAGAAATCAAAAAGAAGGAGGCGCTGGTAGAGCTAGAACACATTAGTTTGAGCGTGAAACTGCGCGACCTCATCTTGGTAGAAGGCGCCTTTGAAAAGCAGCAGGCGAGCACGGTACAAACCAAATTGCACAGCCAACCCCAAGTCTTTGATGCTAAAATTGACATTCGGGGAATGCGTTACGAGGATGCCATCGAACGCCTACAAGTTTTTCTGGACAAAGCCCTGATGTCAAACGCCTATGAAGTGGAGATTATTCACGGAAAAGGCTCTGGCGTTTTGCGGCGGGCCGTACAGAAAAAACTACGGGAGTATCCCAATGTAAAGGACAGCTTTTTTGCAGCCCCTCAACAAGGGGGGGACGGCAAAACCATTGTTCAGTTTGAGTAAAAACAGAAACAGTCTACATGCAGTTGTAGGCTGTTTTTTTTGGGGCCTCCGCAGCGAAGCTGCGGCGCTACGTTTATTCCCTTCGGTCATCGAACTGCGGCCTAAAGGCCTTGTTGTCGCAGCTCGCTGCTGTTTTGGGGCCTCCCGCCTTTGGCGGGCGCTACGTTTCGCAGCTCGCTGATCGCTCGGCCCTGCGGCGGCAAAGCCGCCTGGGTCTGGCGCTTCGCGCCACTGCTGCCCATCGCTAGGCCATTTGGGCCAAAGAAAAGGGCGGCTAGCACAGCTAGCCGCCCTCCACAGGAAGAGTTTGGACCTATTCTTTGACCACTTCAAAGCCTTCTAGGTCATCATTTTCGCTATCGTGCCAGAAGCTATGCTGGCTATCGTCGCTTACCCCATTGAGGCGTTGTTTTTGGATAATTCCGCCCATTCTTTCCGAGTAGCGGTAGTGGCCTTCTTCTAAGTGGCGCACATATCGGCTGATCCAGGCCTCAAAAGAGGGGGCCAGCAGAATGCGTTCGGCAGAATCGCGGGGCATATAGATAATTTGGCCCAAATTGCCTTGGCGACTAGGGGCAAAATCCATAAAAATAAAGCTACCTGCTTTATCGGTAGTGAGTGGAAGCCAGTAGGGGTTCCACCACTCCATCCGAATGCCATCTTGAGGCTCAGATTCTAGATCATCAAATGCACCTTCATCAAATTGATGGCGGAGTTGGGCCCAGATGCTGAGCATTTGCTCTAGCGGAAGAAGAATATGTGTATCAATTAGGCCCTCTTCAGATTCTGAGTATTGGCCATCATGGATGCGATAAAATTCCTTAAAGGCTTGGGGCAGTTCAGAGCGGATGGCCCTTTCGACGGGCTCAAAATGTTCTTCTTCTGCTCCTCCATTCAAATCATCAAGCAGTAGGTTAGCATAACGGTCGATCCATGCTTCGAAGCGTTCCCAAATTTCTTTCATAACTAAAGTTGCAGTAAATATTTAAGCAGTAGGCTAAAGGGGCCGGAGCAGTTGGCCAAGCGTTTCCTAGGCCGATGAGCGGCCTAGTGATGTGCAAGGGGGCGGCAAAGCCGCAGACCAAAGCCGCCGAAGGCGGCGCAGGGCCGAGCAGAACTGCGAGCCCTGAAACGTAACGGCCGCCGCAGGCGGCAGGCCCCTAAAAAATAGAGCACAAAGTTAAAGATTTATTCAGGGAATCCCACTAATTCAGCTGAATATCCACTGAGCTGCTCTCTGTGGTATTGCCCACGGCATCAATAATGCGCAAAAAGTAGCGGTAGTTACCCGTAGAGAGGGTGTTGGGGATGGGATAGGACCAGTTAAAGGTATAGGTAGTTCCCGTGTTGAGCGGGATTTCCACTTCTTGGGCCAATTGGATATTTCCAGAAGGCGATTCGTAGCGAAGTTCGAGTTTTCCGCCATCTAGGTCCATATTGTCTAAAGCCTGGCCCTCAAAAAAGATTTGGCTGCCACGGTTGGCCGTTGTACTGCCTTGGGGGCTATTGAGGCGGATTTCGGGGGCAATGCTATCTTGGCTAGAAATCAGTTTGATGCTATAAGCTGTGCTGCCTCCTGTTTCGTTGCCTGCTGCATCGAGTAGGCGGAGCTGAAAATGGTAATTGCCGGCCCAGGCATCTGCTGGGGGAACATAAAAGAGTTCTAAATCTTGGTTGCTGCCGCTTAGATCGATTAGCTCAAGGACCGACCAACTTTCTAGGTAGGGGCTACGGTGGCCATGGCAATCAAAATTGGCGTGAATGTCTACTTTGAGTTGAGAGAGCTCTTCATTATCAATGAGCCCCAAATTCATTTTTAGGGTATCATCTGTACGAAGATGAATGACATTATCGGGTTCTAGTTGGCCGCAAATCGTGTCGGAAAGGAGCTGGGGGGTAAAGCTATAAATATTGAGAATAGGGGCCCGAAGATCACTTTGGGCAGTTTGGCAGGCCTGCAAAAGGAAGAGGCTGAGGAAGAAAAGGAAAAAGCGTTTCATGTTTTAACAAACTTTAAGCGAGATAAGGGGTTAAAGTTAGCGCTTTGCTGCAACAATGTTGCAGTAGAGCTGTACTTTTGTGGGAGCTTAACAAGATGAAGCCTTAATTATGCGCAATTTATACTTTTTACTTTGTTTTTGGCCTGTTTTCGTTTGGGGTCAAAATTATCAGATTCATGGCGAGGTTTACGATTATGAGAGCCATGAGTTGGTTATAGGGCTACCCGTTCTCCTTTTGCCAGATAGTATGGCCCAATTGACTAATTTTGAGGGACATTTTCATTTTGAGTTAGCAGCTGATTTGGGGGATAGTATTGATCTGCAGGCTTTTGGACAGGAGGGGAGTTTTGTGCAGCGCACTATCGTTTTGGGGGTAGAAAAAGACATTCATATTCATTTATATTTAGCTGCAGATGCGAATTGTTTGCGCTGTCAAGAGGTGGATGTCGTTTTGGTACAGGAGCAAGATTTGGGGCCTAAGCCGCAGCCCTCTCAAGAGTTGTTGAATGCGGATGATATCCGAGAGAATTTAGCGGGCAACTTAGCCAATACCTTAGCCGAAATTCCAGGGGTTTCGGCTCTTTCGGTAGGGGTGGGGATGGCCAAGCCGATTATTCGGGGACAGATGGGCAATCGGGTACAATTGCTAGAGGGCAATCTGGCCCAAGAAGGGCAACAGTGGGGCAACGATCACGGCTTAGCCATTGATGCTTTGAGTGTTGATCGCATAGAGTTGAGTAAGGGCGCAAGTAGTTTGCGCTATGGCTCTGATGCTTTGGGCGGAAGTATTCGCTTGCTGCCAACTAAGGTCGCTCCACACAATAGTTGGCAGGGACAAGTCTTGCTTTTAGGCAAAAGCAATAATGAGCATTGGGGGCTAAACCTGCAATTGGGCCGCAACTGGCACAACTACTTTTGGCAACTGCAATATAGTGAACAGCGCTATGGCGACTATCGAGTGCCCGCCGATGAATTTGTCTATCAAGGCTTTGTTTTGCCTTTGTATGAACAACGCTTGAAGAATACGGCAGGGCAGGAGCGTTCGGGCAAGTTGATCTTGGGCAAACTCTGGAAAAAAGGGAGTTTGCGTTGGACCAACAGCCTATATCAGATGAAGGGCGGTTTATTTTCTGGGGCGATGGGGATTCCCAGAGCCTATGAGTTACAGCCCGATGGCAACTGGCGAGATATTGATTTTCCCTCCCAATCTATTCGACACCTCAAGTCTTTTCTCAATTTTAATTATCAGCTGACGGAGCGGGATGCCTTGTATATTGATTTAGGTTGGCAGCAGAATTTGCGTCAAGAGTTTGCTTTTCCACATTTGCACAACCGCCCAGCCGATGCTAATGACCGCTTGGCCTTAGCGCTCAATTTGGCTACTTTTTCGGGCCGTGTAGAGCTGCGGCAAGACTACAAAGCTTGGGCACTAGCTTATGGTATTTCGGGCCAGCAACAAAGGAATGAAAGAGGTGGCTTCGACTTTTTGATTCCCGCTTTTGTGCAGAGCAAGCTAGGCGCTTTTGCCTTGGGCCATTGGGTAAATAAAGAGGAGCGTTTGGGCCTTGATTTTGGCTTGCGTCTAGATTATCAACAAATGCAGTCTACTGCTTTTGCGCAATACTTTGATGTCGATGGGCAAAATATTAGCTTGGGGGCTGGGGCCTTGGAACGACAGTTTTGGGGGAGCTCGGCCAGTGTTGGACTTTGGAGAAAACTGAATGCTTGGTCTAATTTACAAGCACAACTCAGCAAAAGTTTTCGCCCCCCGCATCCCGTAGAGTTATTGAGTGATGGGGTGCACCACGGTAGTTTTCGCCACGAAAAGGGCGACAGTAGCTTAGGCCCCGAATCTGGCTATCAATTAGATGCGAGCTGGAGCTGGCGCAAGGGCAATTTTGGCCTTTTGGCCGAGGCCTATGCGCATTATTTTGATGGCTATTTGTACTTATCGCCCGCCCCTCGCTTTTCGCCCTTACCCGATGCGGGCCAATTGTATGAATATGAGCAGCAGGATGCTTTGTTTTCGGGCCTAGAACTGCGCTATGATTATCGCTATAAAGGCGTTAAGTGGAAGCAGTCTTTGGAGTATTTATATAGCTATGGGCTAGAAACGGCTTTGCCCCTGCCTTTTTCTCCGCCCTTTTCTGTTCGCTCTCAATTGGCTTGGGGCAAAGATTGGAGGCCCAAAAAGGGGCTGAAGCATTTGGAACTGGCCTTGGGACATCGTTATTGGGCCGCTCAAAATCAAGTGGCTCGAAATGAGAAGCGCACGCCTGCAGCTTCTCTTTGGGATCTGCGTCTAGATTTGGATTTTGTTTGGGGCAAGCAGCCTTTGTCTGTCCGATTATTGGCCCAAAACCTATTCAATACGCCTTATTTGGCCCATTTGAGCCGCTATCGACAGCTAGAGTTGCCCGAACAGGGCCGCAACCTACAACTGCAAATTTCGCTTCCGATTATTGTCCGAGATTAAAGGGAAAGGCCCCAAATGCACTAGCGTTTGGGGCCTTTGTTTGGACCTAATTCCCATAAAAGTCATGTTCATAATTAGCCATTTTACCCTTGATTTTTTCGGCCTGTAGCAGGCGGTCTGTACCGCTATAAATATCTTGTAGGCGGAGGTCGCGCAGATTACTTTCTTTAGTGATGTAGCTAGAAAATTGGCGGGCTTCAAAAACATCGGCCCAAGACAATTGCCCAGCATCCTGAAAGCGGTTGGGGGCCGCTGTTTGGCCCAAAACGGGGCGCAATTCGTCAAAATGAAACCAAAACATAGGACTGGCCATCAAAAAGTTGCCATTGTCGTCATAGATATTGCGGATGGGGGCAATGCCTAGAATCTGCGTTTTGAGTTGCCCATCTTTTTTGTCTACATAAGCCACTTCTTTAAGACGGAAACGAGTCACATCTTTGGGATTGATACGAGTTTTGACCACCTCCCAATTATCGCCCATACAGCCCCCGTCTAGGTCCATCACAAAAAAAGTATCAATTTTATAGACATAGCTCATGGCCTCTGAATAATCCATGCGAACAGAAAAATCTTCATTGTAAGCACTCAATTTTTGGTCTTCTAGGGCCTGAATGAGCAGATCAATCAGGGGGCGGTTTTCATTGGCAAAATGCTGGTTTTGCAGCTCGCCCAACTCAATTTCTCTCCAGATGCGCTTTTCCCAAAGTACATCTCTTTCTTGCAGCTCTGGCCGATGGATCACTGGCCGTTCTCCCCAAGTTTTCTGATAAATGCCATCTCGAGGCAGGCTGGCTTCTTGGGCAAAATTGTTTTGGACCAAAACAAAGATAAGGGCAAGGCTAAGATAAAGGTGGATCGTATTCATAAGGCTAATTTTTTAAGATGGTAGAAGCACCGCTTGGCTGCTTTTGTCTCTTTATGCCCCCTCTTTTTAAAGGTTAGCCTTTGGGGCAAATTATTTTTATTGTTTATTTGGGGCTGCCCCTTCCGCCGGGTTGAAACCCAGCGCAAAGCGGTATCGCTTTGCGAAGCTATACAAAATGAGGGTTGAAACCCTCATGAATTATCGGTCGGGTCGGGCTGTTTACTTCGTCGAACTGGCGCCCCTGCGGGGCTGGTTGTCGCAGCTCGCTGATCGCTCGGCCCTTCGGCGCTTTCAGCGCCTCGGTCTGGCGCCTGCGGCGGCCCTGCTGTCCATCCCTCAGCCTGCGGGCCTTCGGCCCTCTAGGGTGGATATGTGGACCTGTGAGTTTTAAGCCGCAGTCAGATGAGGAGCTCATAAGCCCATCCTTTATTGTTTTAGGGCTTGCAGCTTAAAGGCCAGAGGCATCTGCATTGATACATTTAGCTCCGGGGATTCCCCAGAGGCGTCTGCATCGTTACATTTAGCTCCGGGGATTCCCCAGAGGCATCTGTATCGTTACATTTAGCTCCGGGGATTCCCCAGAGGCGTCTGCATCGTTACATTTAGCTAGGGGGAATCCCCCAAGGCATCTGCATCGATACATTTAGCTAGGGGGAATCCCCCAAGGCATCTGCATCGATACATTTAGCTAGGGGGAATCCCCCAAGGCATCTGCATTGATACATTTAGCTAGGGGGAATCCCCCAAGACATCTGCATTGATACATTTAGCTAGGGGGAGCTGTATAAGGCCCTATCTTTTTTTTATGGACTTGACCTACTACAAGTTAGCTAGCTTGGCTTAGAATTGAAATTTTGGATGCGTTCGTATTTTTTGTCTAAGATGCTGCAGCCTAAAGGCCGCAGCCAATCTTGTTGGGCCATCATTTTTCTCGCCGCAGGAGCTTAAAAGCCCCTGCTTCCATGATAGAAAACAGGGGCTTAAGTTTTTCAGGTCTTGTGGCTTTTAAGCTGCAAGCCATGAGACAATAAAAAGCTAGCTAATTGGGGTCTAATCTGGCTACGGGTTTTAACCCGCAGGTTTATATATCCATCCTACAGGCCCTAGGGGGGGGAATTTATATCCTTTTTGCTGTGGGTTGAAACCCACAGCAAAAAGGAAGGCCATACAAAACCTAATAAAGAGGGCCGAAGGCCCTTCGGCCCTCAGCTTCTAATAATCAATATCATACAGCTTCATATCCCGACTACTTTTGGCTTCATCATTAACTAAGCAGAAATAATAAGTCGTATCTGCCAAATCAAAAAAGCCATATTCATAGAGATTATACTTAAAGGCGTTGGGGCTATTCGGATAAGGAAAAGCCTCCCTTTGGCCCTCCTGAACTAATATAATTTCATCGCTCCAAGCCTCCTTAATAATTAGGTCTCCCTTTTGGGCCTTCCTCCAAAATTTTAGGGTATCCCCAGCAGGAGGTAAGATCAGTTGTTTAGGCGTCCCAAAGGAGTCTATCACAATAAAATGAATAGAGCTACTAAACTGCCCTAGGCGTCCCTTCTTTTTAGCTAAGAGTATCCCCTTAAAATGAATTTTGTTAATCACCAACTGTTCACAATCCTCCCTACTGATTAGATAATCCCAACGGCCCAACAAAAAGAAAAGCAGAGCGGCTACAATAGCGATTACAATAATGGCTATTGTAAGAAAGGAATAGATGTTATACACCCAATCAAGGAGCTTGTTAATGATTTTGAATGGTTTTTTAGTTGAGGACATATTGTTTGTTTGATATTATACTACGATCACTCCTTTCTGGACGAAAAGGCCAAGGCAGCTCCTCCGACAGCTTAAGTTTTAAGGTAAAGCGTGAAATAGAACCTCCATGCTCATAGAGATAGTATTTCTTCTCTTTTTCTGAGGTCCATTCTAAGTCGAAATAAAATTTCTTATCTGCGAATACCTTGGCTAAAGAATGGCCAAAACTCGTACAGTCTTTACAACTGCTTTCCTCCTCACAGATCGGAATAACATCATAAACTTGATAAATAGAATCATTGGAGCTATTCTCTTTGACAAAGGCTATGTAAAAAAGTGGCTGTTGTTTTATCTGTTCCCAGCGTTCTTCTGAGTTATATTTTAGCCCCTCTTCCTCTAGATTGAAATCAATATAAACATAAACATTCATGCTGCTTGGAGTAAACCTAGGATAATATATAAACAAGCTCCTTGTACTATCCTGCTGCGCCTGAGCTAGCCAACTAAAAGAGAGCGAAAAAAATAGAATTAAAAGGTAGTTATTCATTGCTGGGGGATTTAACTAATTGATATTATCTATCTGTCGTACATGTTAATTTATAGATAAGGTTTAAGAATGAATAAATATAGCTTTTTTGCAGGAAATGTTTATTGATATAAAAGAGATTTGACAAAGTTTAAGTTTATCTATAGCCTTGGCATTTAGTGCCGAAGCGGAAAGCTAAGAGAATGACAACTGTTGAGCGGCTTAGGGATGGACAGCAGTGGCCGTCAGGCCAGACCGAGCCGCTGAAAGCGGCGAAGGGCCGAGCGATCAGCGAGCTGCGGAACGTAGCGCCGCAAGGCAAAGCCGCAGCGGAGGCCCCAAAACAGCAGCGAGCTGCGACAACAAGGCCTTTAGGCCGCAGTTCGACGACCAAAGGGAGTAAACGTAGCGCCTGCCGTAGGCAGGAGGCCCCAAAACATGGGCAAAAAAAATCCTTTGCTAAAATATTGGGTCAATTAGGGTTGAACTTGTATATTGTTTTTCTAACAAATAGAAATCGTTATGAAACAAATCCTCTTTATTTTTTTGCTGAGTTTCAGCTTACAATGGGCTTCGGCCAACAATAATGACTTGCCCCCTGCGGAAGTGGGGATTGCCACCTTTTACGATGACAGTTTTCATGGTCGGAAAACTGCTTGTAGTGGAGAGACTTATGATAAAACGAAATTGACGGCGGCGCATAAAACCTTGCCTTGTGGGACGGTTATTCGGGTGACGCATGCGGGCAATAAGAAATCGGTGACTGTTCGGGTGATTGATCGTGGGCCATATATTGCGGGTCAGATTGTGTCTTTATCTAAGGCTGCGGCGGAAGAGATTGGCTTATTGGCGGATGGTCAGGCCAAGGTAAAAGTGGAGGTAGTGAGTGCTCAGCAGAGCAGTGCCAAGGCGGTAAAAAAGGAGGCGGCAGCGCCAAAAGCGGAGGCAAAAGTAGCGCAAAAGGCGGCGGCTCGTCAGCTAGCGCCAGCCTCTAAGCCAGCGGTAAAGAGTACACAGGCAGATGGTTTGAACATCATCAAAGAGGCCTCGGCTTTGGATAAGGGGGGCTTGTATAAGATGCAGGTCTTGAAATTGGAGCCCAAGGGATTTGGGGTACAGGTTGCGGGTTATAGCGACTATGAGTCGGTAGTGCAGCAGGTGGCTGTTTTGCAGAAAAATTGGTTTAAGGGGGCATTAGTTTATGCGGATGAGTTGAATGGCAAGCCCTATTACAAGATTATTATGGGGCCATTTTTCACTAAGGCAGAGGCGGAGAGTTATCGGAAGAACTTGCAGAAAAAGTATAATTTGAAAGGGGCCTTTGTTGTCGAGTTAGACAAATTGGACAAATAAGAACCTATATATTTTAGTGGAAGGGCGGCTTTGGCCGCCTTTTTTTGATTCTAGCGATATGTTTGAGCAAATATTGGTGTATTGGAAGCACTATTTGGGACAGGATTGGAATGATTGGCAGATCAAGTTGGCTTTATCGGTTGTTTTGTGGCTGTTATTTAGTCTGCTCAAGCGCTTGTTAAAAAACTCAGTAGCTAGGCGATTGAAGGCCAATCCCGTGGCTAGGTACAATTGGAACAAGGGAATTTCCTATATCCTCAATGGGCTATTATTATTGTCCTTGGCTTTTTTGTGGGCCAATCAGTTTGAGTCCTTTGCCACCTTTTTGGGCTTATTATCGGCGGGTTTGGCCATTGCGTTTAGGGATCCGATTGTGAACATGGCGGGTTGGTATTACATCGTCTTTAGGAAGCCCTTTAAGGTAGGGGATCGGATACAGGTGGGGGATAAGACGGGAGATGTGATAGACATCAAGTTATTTGATTTTGTGATGTTGGAATTGGGGAACTGGGTGCATAGTGATCAGAGCACGGGCCGTTTGTTGTCTATTCCTAATATGCGAGTTTTCAATACGGATATAGCTAATTACAATGCGACCTTAGACTTCATTTGGAATGAGTTGGAGTTGGATATTACCTTTGACAGCAATTGGGTTAAGGCCAAGGAGATCTTGACAGAGATCCTTAACCAAAAGGCGCCTACATATTATGAGCAAGCTAGGGAGAATTTGCGGAACATGAGTGGGGAGTATTTGATTTACTATAATAAATTGACGCCAATCGTTTATACTTCGGTAGAGCGGGAGGGGATACGGTTTTCCTTGCGTTATCTTTGTCCACCTAAACAGCGACGGGGTTCGGCCCAGCAAATTTGGGAGAGCATCTTAATTGCATTTGCGGAGGCGGAAGATATTGATTGGGCATATCCTAGCCAGCGCATAATAGGTTGGCCAGAAAAAGAAAAATAAGGCTTAGGGGCTTAACTTTTCAGCGGAAAAAAATTAAATAAAAGTCGAAAATTCAGCGGAAAAAGAATATCTTTAAAGCACTCAACGACAAAATACTTCCTCGACTAACCATAAAACGCATTCTACTCATGCAGAAAGTAGTAATCACTGGCTATAAAGATGTTGCTTGCCAAAAAAAGACAGGTAATGCGATTGCCTTGCAAGTTAACCCTCAAGAATTACAGCTCGACTATAATATCTCTTATGGGGATAAAGGGGGGAGTGGTGGAGACACCAAGACCTCTGAAAATGCGGGTGGAGAATCTGCTCCTATTCCTGGTGCAGCTAACTATGAGACGCCTGATTTAACGATTGAGACTGTAGTGGATGCTACGGGGGTTTTGCCCGATCCAGGTGGATTGCCTACGAGTATAGGTGGGGCAGTGATGGCGGCCATTAAATTTGCTACAGGAACGCCAACGGTAGAAGATTATATTAAGAAGTTAAAAGATACCTGTTATTATTATGTAGAAGAAACGCATGGTCCTCCTTACCTAACGGTAACTTGGGGGTCAGTTTTGCCTTCTCAGTCTACTAATATTGTTTCTTCAAAAGGGGTATATAAGTGTCAGCTACAGAGCTTGACGGTTAAGTATGTATTATTTAGTGCGCAGGGGCATCCTGTACGGGCGGAGTTGACTTTAAAGTTTAAGGGGGTTGAAGATCCTGAGGCTCGTGCAAAAGGTAACTCTCCTGACTTGAGTCACTTTATTGAGATTAAGCATGGAGACAATTTGCCTAAGCTTTGTGAAGATATTTATGGTAGTCCTGAGTTTTTTATGGCTGTGGCCAGAATCAATGACTTACCTTCTGTTTATGCGATTGAGCCAGGCATGCGCCTGCTCTTTCCTCCATTAGATAAGGCTT
The DNA here is from genome assembly GCF_028464065.1 of Saprospira sp. CCB-QB6. NCBI lineage: Bacteria > Pseudomonadati > Bacteroidota > Saprospiria > Saprospirales > Saprospiraceae > Saprospira > Saprospira sp. CCB-QB6. The sequence continues at coordinate 2,542,799 of NZ_CP116808.1, forward strand.
CTCGATAGTTATCAAAGAGGAGTATTAAAAAGGGCTGCTGGATAAATTATCCAGCAGCCCTTTTTAGTTGTTGTTTGATTTAGGGAGTGTTTCGCACGGATTGGGCCTCTAGGAGTAAGGCTTTTCTGGCATTTTGGGTGGTGATGTAATTATAACTTCCCTCTCCCCAAAGGGCAATTTCTTGCAGATTATTCTTTACATAATCATATTCCTTTTCTGAAAAGTAGAAAATGCTGAGTTGTATGTCTCTGCGAGCACTCTTGCGAATTAAGCGCTCCGTTTTTTTGTCAATACTAAAGTTGCCATCGGTAGCCATAATAATGCGGTTATTGCCTCCTTCAATAAAGCTTTCGCGAGCGAGGAGATAGGCCTTATTAAGGCCCAAATCGGCATTACTACTGCTGCGGACTTGCAGCTTTTCTAAAATGCCAATAATTTTTTCTTGTTCTTGGCCAGAAATAGGGGGAAGAAGCAGCTCTGCTTTATCAGAATAGGCAATAATGGAGATATTGTCTTCTTTGCGCATTAGCGATAATAGTTGGGTCAAAGAGTTTTTTAGCAGTGGGAGTTTCTCTTCATCGCCCATAGAAGAGGAAATATCAATAAGGAAAATCAAGTTATTAGCGGCAAAGCCCTCTAAACTAGGATCTCCTACTTGAGGCATCTGCATTTTAATCTTAGCCAAACTATCTGCCCGAGTAATACTATCTTGTCTATTTTTTTCTAGCTGGGCCAATACCCAAGTAGGATCTGCAATGCTATCTTTTCGCAGCGAGTCAAACGCAGGATGATTGGGGTATTTAAGCTCAAAAATAGGAGGGAGCTCATCCGCGATGAGTTTAGGCTCTGTAGTATAATGCAACATCTTATTATAGAGCGCCGTCAGGCCATTTCCGTAGCGGTTGTAGTGACTAAGCATATCTCTATAGTAATGAAAGTCAGCCCCCAAAGGCTTATTTTGATATTTTGTTTGGGCTAGATAAGATCGAGCATCGGCAAGGAGTAACTCTGCTCGGTTAATCATTTGCTCATAATAATCGCGCAGAATTTCTTCGTCCTTGGGAATGCTTCCTAAATATTGCTCTTTGTCTTTTTTTAGCTTAAAAATTAAGTTCTCAAAATACATGCAGTTGGCCTTAAAGCCAGCACTCCGATCTTTAGCTCTTACCCCGCGACTAATCCGACGCCCTTCCTGCCAAAGATCTTCTAGCTCTGAAAGAATATTAGCATATAATTGATTTCGTACTGGAACTTTATAATGATTAAAGCTAGCATCTAAACGCCAATATAACTTCTCTTCTAAAGCATAAGCATCATAGTACAACAACTCAATACGCTCCAAATATTTATAGCCCTGTAATAATTTTTCATCAGAACGATAGCGCCCCGACTCTAAGTACTGCGCCAAAGCCTCATAAATTTCTTCTAGTTCTTCTATCAGTTTGTGATATTGACCGATTAACTCCAATGGTTTTCCCCGCTCTTTAGGTGGAATATAAAAGTTGTCATCATAGAGCTTGACATAAAGATCTCGAGGTAAAATGGGAAAGTAATCGTAGTTCCTTAAAATGATTCTTTGCTCAAAAGCAATCTCTTTTTCACCCTGCTCTATATACTCATTAAAGGCCATATTCAAGTAGGCAAAATCACTTTCCATGATATGTAAGGCATGCACCAACTCATTGCTATAAATCACATAGTTGTTGTAAGCCTCATGGGTCTGTGTCGACATGAGTTCGCCCTGTGCCTTGACTTCAAAAGAAGAAAGACAAAATAACAGGAAAATATAAAAAAATGATGTTCTCATAGGCGATGGGGGGACAGCTTAAAGCCTTTCTGGCTTTAATTTACAAACTCATTTAAACTGATGTTCTCATATACGCTCTAGCCACTTAAACTTAATTAGAGCTAAATGAACTCTATAGGATTCGGCTAATTTTTTCAAGTAAAGACTAAAGTCCCTATAAATGAAAATAATATTTTTGAGCAGAATAATAGACTGCCAGTTCTCCCTATAAATAACGCCATCAATGCAATAAGCAAGAGGATGAAGAAATAGAGCATCGAGAAGATAAAACAGCCCAAAAACTAAGAACAATTGCTTTTAAATGAGTTGCTCAACAGAGGCTTACCTAAAAGTTAGGGCAAGCAGTTTAATAAAAAAGAAAAAACCAGACCAGAGCCTTAGGCTTTCTCTAAAAACTGTTCCCAACTCGCCTTAATTAAAATTTGGCTGTATGTTTCAATATAATAAGCCCCCGCAGCAGGATCCTGAACTTCATTAAGATGACTTTCTAACTGCAATAAATGTTGCACATTACGAGCAATCCGACGAGCAAAAGGACGCTGCTCTGCCGTTCCCAATATAGGCAACTCTAAACTATGTACCTGCCCCACAGCCGCAGCCAAGGCCTGCGTACTATTCGCAATCATCTGCCAATACAAGTCTTTTTTACGCTCTGCCACCGCAGCCTGCGCATGTATCCATGGCCAAACGACTTTCTCCAATCCCTGAGCCTCCAATACGCCCAACCAAAGCCGCTTAAATGCCCGAATTGCAGCAATAGAACGGAAGTAGTTTTCCTCCAACTCAAAGTTAATCTGAAAATAATGCTGTGCATCCCAAGGCGGAGCCCCCGCAGCACGCAATTCCTCAAATGCAAACTTAATCTCCATCAAAGCATCAGATAAGGCCGTAATCGCCCCATCTTTTAAGGAAATATTGATCTGAAAAGCCCGCAACTTGGGATAGGTGCCACCATACAATTGTTGCCAAGATAAGGCCTGAAAACTATTACCCGCCAATAACAAATCTAAATCCGAAGAGTAACTAAAACGACCTAACTCTCGCAAATAATCCTCTGCAAAAATACCTAAGGCCTCGCCCTGCATCTTTAAGCTAATCATGTTCAAATGAACGCCCTGCAAAACTTCTTTTATATCCTTGCCCTTGCCCTTCTGAAAATCCAAAATAAGCATGTTCGCCCCGCCATTTAATGCTTCGGCTACCGCTTTTTGACTAGCCGCCAAATCGCCAGCTACCTCAATTTTTTCCGCAATAGCCCAAGTTTTAGGCGCATCTAACTGGGGCAAAACCAAGGGCTCCACTTCTCCCTTCCGATAAAAAGGCGAAATGCTGTAAGCCGCCTCAATACTCTGTTGAAGACTCTCTAATGGCTTTCCCTTGAGAAATTTTTCAATGCTGGCTTTCCATTCTTCTGTACTTAGGCCCTCAAATTCAGCCCAATTTATTTTATTCTTTAAAGACATAGTAGATAGTGCGTTTCGGTGGGGGATTTCGTCGGGGGAATAAAGTCTTTATGCTTTTTACAACATTTAAAAAGGGGACTCTAGCCACTAATTTAAGGATTAGTCTTTTAAGATTCTAAATTCTTAGTTCTAACTTTTAAACTGTCCTTTTCTTGTCCCTATTTAATGCGGAAAAAAAGGATGTTTTATCTTTTTATAATTTGGGGCTGCCCCGCCCTGCGGGCGGGTCGGGCTGTGTCGGGGCTCGCAGGGCTGCTCGGCCCTTCGGCGCTTGCAGCGCCTCGGTCTGGCCCTGCGGGCCACTGCTGTCCATCCCTCAGCCAGATTTAATTGCGCTGCTTTGACCATAATTAGCTATGAATTTTTGGCCAGGTCAGCTATTTTTTTTCGCTATGACCGAGAAAAATAAGGCCGACCAGCGGGAAATTGCTGCAAAGATAAAAGGGAGTGCGTTTAAATTTGGCTATTGCCTGCGAGCCTTTGGCTCTGCAAAGCCGCAAATAAGTAAGCCCAAGCACTTTTCAAGCTTTTTGCCACTCAAAGCCAAAACTTCTTTTGTACTTTTGGCTTCTTCTCAGTTGCAAAATATAAAAGCATGAAATTAGCCCTTGTCGGTGCCACCGGAATGGTCGGCCAAGTGATGTTGAAACTCATCGAAGAACGCAATTTGCCCATTAGTGAGCTCTTACCCGTAGCCTCTGCCCGCTCCAAAGGCAAAACGGTCCGCTTTAAGGGCCAAGATGTTCCCGTCCTCCTCGCCGAAGAAGCCCTCGCCAAAAAACCAAATTTGGCCCTTTTCTCTGCCGGCGGAAGCACTTCTCTAGAGCTAGCCCCAAAATTTGCCGCTATCGGCTGTAAGGTGATCGATAATTCTTCTGCCTTCCGTATGGACCAAGATAAACCCCTCATTGTTCCTGAGGTGAATCTGGACCAACTCACAGCCGATGACTTTATTATCGCTAATCCGAACTGCTCTACTATTCAGTTGTTGTTGGCCCTTTGGCCCCTAGAAAAACAGTATGGCTTAGAACGAGTTCTGGTTTCTACCTATCAGTCTATGACGGGAACAGGCATGAAGGCCCTCCAACAATATCAAGAGGAATTACAGGGCCAACAACCCGAAAACCCCGCTTATCCTCACCCTATTTTTGAAAACTGTCTGCCCCATTGCGATGTTTTTGTAGAAGATGGTTATACTAAGGAGGAGATAAAGTTGTTGAACGAAAGCCGTAAAATCATGAATTTGCCCGAACTTCGTCTCAGCGCTACGGCGGTCCGCGTACCTGTTATGGGCGGCCATTCCGAAGCCGTAAACATTGCCCTGAAAACGCCCTTTGAACTCGCTGATATTCGCGAATTGTTGGCCCAATCTCCAGGCGTGATTGTCCAAGATAATCCCAGCGAAAATATCTATCCCATGCCACTATCGGCCAAGGGAAAAGATGAGGTTTTTGTAGGCCGCATCCGCCGTGATTTTTCTCAGAAAAATGGCTTGCATCTTTGGATCGTTGCCGATAACTTACACAAGGGCGCAGCCACCAATGCCCTGCAAATTGCAGAAGCGCTAATTGAAAAGGGCTGGCTATAAATGGTCCAGAAGGCCCAGCGCTGCGGAGGGGTGGCCGAAGGCCAGACCGAGCAAAACGAGCGTAAGCGAAGTTTTGTGAAGGGCCGAGCAGCCCTGCGAGCCCCGTAGCATAGCGGCGGCCAACCTAGGCGAAGCCTAGCCGGCCGCGGGCCCCAAAAAAAACAGAACAACAGCAAAATCAAAAGTAAAAAATGAAAGTACTATCCTACAATGTAAATGGGCTGAGAGCTGCAATTCGGAAAGGTTTTGTGGATTGGGTGAAGGAAAATGACATTGATATTATTGGCTTGCAAGAAGCCAAGGCTTTGCGTGAACAAGTGGATTTGGAAGAGCTGCAAGCAGCTGGTTATGAGCATATTTATTGGCATGCGGCCGAGAAAAAAGGCTATAGTGGGGTGGTCGTTTTGTCTAAGGTAAAGGCCGATTTGGAAGTGCAGGGCATGGGCATCGAGCGTTTTGATAAAGAGGGCCGTGTTTTGCGTCTAGATTTTGGCGATTGGACCCTGTTGAACTGCTACTTTCCTTCGGGTACATCGGGCTCGGTCCGCCAAGAGGTCAAATATGATTTTTTGGATAGTATTTATGATTGGGTGCAGGAATTGAAAAAAGAGCGGCCCAAAATTTTGCTGCAGGGCGATTATAATATTGCCCATGAAGAAATTGATATTCATGATCCCAAACGGAACAAAAAAACCTCTGGCTTTTTGCCTGAGGAGCGGGCTTGGATGAGCAAATGGCTAAAAGAAGGCGGCTTTGTGGATAGTTTTAGACAGCAACAGCCCGAAGAGCAAAAATTTAGCTGGTGGAGCATGCGCTCCAAAACCGCCAGGGCCAATAACAAAGGCTGGCGCATCGATTATCAGTGCGTTTCAGAAGCTCTGGCCCCTGCCATCAAAGGCGCCGAATTGTTGAATGATGCGGTACATTCTGACCATTGTCCCTGCTTGATTGAGCTGGATGTATAACCCTTTTTTTGATAACTATGCGTAACGAACACCTCGATCCCACCAACGATAATTTCTCAGAACAAGAGAATAATATAGAGAAGGCGCTAAGGCCCCAACTCTTACAGGATTTTACGGGCCAGCCCAAATTGGTCGAAAATCTACAAATCTTTATTCAAGCCGCCAAAAGAAGGGGCGAAGCCTTGGACCATGTGCTCTTGCACGGCCCTCCCGGCCTCGGAAAAACCACCCTCTCACTGATTATCGCCAATGAGCTGGAAACCGAAATTAAGATTACTTCGGGGCCCGTGCTCGAAAAACCCGGCGATCTAGCGGGCCTATTGACCAACCTGGAAGAAGGGGATGTCCTTTTTATTGACGAAATTCATCGCCTCAATACGGTGGTGGAGGAGTATCTCTACTCGGCTATGGAGGATTATCGCATCGATATTATGCTGGATACGGGACCCAATGCCCGAACCATCCAAATTCAACTCAACCCCTTCACTTTGGTGGGCGCAACTACCCGAAAAGGCTTGCTCACTGCCCCTATGCGCGCCCGTTTTGGCATCGATTGCCTGCTCGATTATTACGATTTGGCTACCCTCATCAAGATTATCAAGCGCTCGGCCCAAATTCTACAAGTGCCCATTACCGAGGATGGCGCCAACGAAATCGGCCGCCGCTCTAGAGGTACACCCCGTATCGCCAACGCCCTGCTCCGAAGAGTCCGCGATTTTGCCGAAATCAAAGGAAATGGAACCATCGATGCCACTATCGCCGCCTATGGCCTCGATGCCCTACAGGTCGATAGCCAAGGCCTAGACGAAATGGATAACAAGATTCTGCGTGTGATGATCGAACACTTTAAAGGTGGACCAGTCGGCCTAACCACTATCGCTACCGCCGTGGGCGAAGATGCCGGCACGATCGAAGATGTACACGAGCCTTACCTGATCCAACAAGGCTACCTTAAACGCACACCCAGAGGCCGATCGGTTACCTATAAGGCTTATCAACACCTCAATTTAGCCGCCCCCGGAGAAGAAGGGGAACTCTTTTAATGTGATTCTATTTTGGGGCCTCCGCAGCAAAGCTGCGGCGCTACGCTTTGGGGCTCGCAGGTCTGCTCGGCCCTGCGCAGGCTACGCCTGCTAGGTCTGGCCTACGGCCACCCCGCCGCATCGCTAGGCCAGGCGCTTCGCGCCACTGCTACACATCGGTTACTCCCTTTGGTCGTCGAACTGCGGCCTAAAGGCCTTGTTGTGGCCAGGCGCTTCGCGCCTTCTGGACCAAATTCAATTAGACTATAATATAAATGTCAAACTTAGCATTTTCTTATCAAGATACTTTAATAGAAGCGGGCTGCGATGAAGCAGGCCGCGGCTGCTTGGCGGGGCCAGTTTTTGCCGCCGCCGTGATTTTAGATCCCAAAATGGACCTAAGCGAACTCAATGACTCCAAAAAGCTGAGTGCCAAAAAACGAGAAGAGCTCCGAGAAATTATCGAAGAGGGCGCACTAGCTTGGGCCGTGGCCCAGTTGAGCCCTGCAGAAATTGATAAACATAATATATTACAAGCTTCTTTTTTGGCTATGCATCGGGCCTTGGACCAATTAACCACAACAGCCGAACTCTTATTGATTGATGGCAATCGCTTCCGCCCCTACAAAGAGATTCCACATCATTGCATGATTAAAGGCGATGGCCGTTTTTTAAGTATTGCGGCAGCAAGCATTTTGGCAAAAACACATCGAGATGAATATATGCTCGAACAGGCCAAAAAATATCCAGAATATGGCTGGAAAAGCAATAAGGGATACCCCACAAAAGCCCACCGGGCCGCTATTGCTCAATATGGCGCAACGCCCTTACACCGAAAAAGCTTTCGCTTATTGCCCGAAGCAGAACAGAAAAAACTGTCATTTGAAGATTAAAAGAGCTATTCTGTCGAATAAAGTAGATTGAATAGCTTTTTAAGCTATTGATTTATAAGGGCTTATTTAGCAGCGAATTAAAGGGTTTAGGCTAAAAAGGATAGGCTTTTATTCGCTTTTTATAAAAAAAATGCGACATTTGCCCACACTTTCAGAATATTACAAATTTCAAGAACCGCTTTAAATAGATAGGAGAGCATGAGAAAAGCTGATTTGGTAGCTCGTATCGCCGAGAAAACAGAAATCCCCAAGGTTGATGTTTTGGTCACACTTGAAGAATTCTTCAAGCAAGTGAAAGATAGCATCGCAGAAGGCGAGAACGTCTACGTCCGCGGTTTCGGTAGTTTTATTGCTAAGAAACGTGCCCGCAAAGTGGGTCGTAACATTAAAGCAAACCGTGCCATTGAAATCCCCGCACACTATATCCCCGCTTTCAAGCCTGCAAAAGTATTTGTAGAGAAAGTTAAAACGACCTTGAAGGTAGAAGAAAAGGAGCAAGAAGAAGCTGTTTCTAAGTAGACTAACTTCTTTAAGCAAGAATTTTTCGAAGATGGACAAAACCTCTAACTAGCCAGCTTGTTGGCTAAAAGGGTTTTGTCCATTTTTTTTAGGGGAAGCTCAGCCGTATCTGATTGGGCCAATTTATAGCCATAGTTAGGCAGAATAAAGCCCAAAAAATAAAAAATTATGAATGCAAAAACTTGGCAGTGGGCCGCCGTTACAATTGCCCTCTTGAGTTTTATTGGTTTGCTTGCAACGGGGAGAACAACCCCCAACAAAAAGAAAGTAGATGGTCAAGATCCTGAAACGGATAGTCTTACCTATACCGATGATGTTTTGATGGCAGGAGCTAGAGCTGCTTTAGACAGCAGCCAATTGGCCTATATGAATAGCCTAGAACAAGAGCTCAAAAAAGCTCAAGACCCTGAGCAAGAACTCTTGACCCTTAAGCTGATTTCTAGAACATGGAATGAGTACAAAAATTTTGGAGCTGGGGGCTTTTATGCCGAAAAAGTAGCCCAACTAGCTCCCGAAGCCGAGGCTTGGAATATTGCAGGGAGTACCTATGGCATTGCCTTCAATAAAGAGAAAGCCGATATGAAACTCCGACAGTTTTTGGCCCGCAAATCTATCTCAGCTTTTGAAAAAGCAATTGAAATGGCCCCCGATTCCGTTAATTACGCCATTAACGAGGCCCTTATGTATATAGACCTAGCTATGGTTGATGCTTCGGTCATGCCCATGACTGGTGCCCAGAAGTTATTGGCCTTAGATAAAAAGTTTCCCAACAACCTGAAACTACAAATGCAAATGGGCCGCCTTTCACTCAATCGAACTGGAGATATCAAAAAAGCAATTCCCCGCTTTGAAAATGTGGTGGCTTTGGCCAAGAACGAAGAAGTTAGTGAAACCCTTCTACTCGAAGCCCATTTCTCTCTAGTTGAATGCTATAAGCGGCAAGAAAATGCGGAAAAAGTACTCGAACATTATGATGCTTGCATCGAATTGGCAAAAAATCGCCCCGATTTAGCCATAGAACTGAAAAAGGGTAAGCAGAATTATGAAAATAATAGAAAATAAGTAGTAGATTTGCAGCCCAATATGTTGGGGACCACCCAATATGAATTAAGAATTTTAACTTTTATTTAATTTTATAAAAAACTAACGCCTATGCCATGTGGAAAAAAGCGTAAGAGACATAAGATTGCTACGCACAAAAGAAAGAAGCGCCTTCGTAAAAACCGTCACAAGAAGAAGAAGAAATAATTTCTTTTTGTAGATGGATGGGCATGCTTCCTATCTATATAGAATTGTTGGCTAGTCTGCATACAGACTTTGCCTCACCAATATTTAGGGTAAGCTGGCTTTGTTCAACTTACCCTTTTTTTGTTGGCTCCACCGCCTAAGGAGCCGCAAAAATGACCACCCCTACCTGAGTGGTCCTACTGCCCGCCTTAATTAGCTGTTTGTTTATTTAAGCCTTACTCATAAAAATATCGTTTTTTATGAGCCTTTTATATATCTGGTCAAGCCACAAAAGAGTGACTGGCCTGCATCGAATTTTGCTCTAAACCCTCATTTAGAGCCTTGCTTTTTATCAAACAGAACGCCTTATGGGCTAAAAGCTTCCTGGCCAAACCTTGGCAAAAAAGAAGGGGAAGTCAATAAATATATATCATTTTGGAAAAAGAGTTAATCATCAGCTCGGGGGGCAAAGACACGAGAATTGCCCTACTTGAGGATAAAAAACTGGTGGAGCTCCACTATCAAAAAACAGTCAATAGTTTGGCTGTTGGAGACATCTACCTTGGCCGAGTGAGCAAATTGCTGCCTGGCCTCAATGCGGCCTTTGTCAATATTGGCCAAAAAGGCAAAGATGCCTTTTTACACTATACCGACCTCGGTCCAAAACTTCGCTCGCTAATTAAATATTCTAATGGAGCAATTAGCGGAGGACAAGAAAGCCATCTACTCGATAATTTTAAGATGGAAGCCGATATCCCCAAAATGCCAAAGGGGAAAATTACTAATGTATTGAAGAAGGGCCAACTCATTATGGTCCAAGTACTCAAAGAACCTATCTCTACTAAAGGTCCCCGCCTCTGCTGTGAGGTAACTATCGCTAGCCGATATTTGGTCCTTAACCCCTTTAGCGAAACGATTGCCGTTTCTAAGAAAATCCAATCGGATGATGAACGCAACCGCCTAAAGGTCCTGATCGAAAGCCTACGTCCCAAAAACTTTGGCTTTATTGTACGCACTGCCGCTGAAGGCCGTAAAGTTGCCGATCTACATGAGGATATCCAACAACTGATGGCCAAATGGGAAGAGATCTATAAGCAGATGCACAATGCTAAAGGTCCCGTTAAGTGCCTGAGTGAACTGAACAAAACCCAAACGCTCATTCGCGATTTCTGGAATGATGACTATAGTCGTGTTATTGTAGATGATGAAGCCATTTATGATGATGTAGTAGAAGAACTAAACAAGGTAACCGATGGCAAAAAGGATTTAGCAAAGCTGTATAACGGCCAACGTCCTTTATTTGACCAATACGGAATTACCCGCCAAATTAAAGCTTCCTTTGGCAAAACAGCCACTATGTCAAGCGGAGCCTATATCGTTTTGGAACATACGGAGGCCATGCATGTGGTGGATGTGAATAGTGGGCATAAAATGAGCAGCAATGATCAAGAAAAAAATGCCCTGCGCGTTAACCTAGAAGCCGCCGAAGAAGTCGCCCGCCAACTCCGACTCCGAGATATTGGAGGGATTATTATTATCGACTTTATTGATATGCGGCAGGCGCCTCACCGTAATGAGCTCTTTCAGCATATGCGAAATGCGATGAGTAACGATAAGGCGAAGCATACTATTTTGCCCCTGAGCAAGTTTGGTCTGATGCAAATTACCCGCGAGCGAGTGCGCCCTCAGGTGAATATCCAAACGACGGAAACTTGTCCTAGTTGCCAAGGAACGGGCAAGGTTCAACCTACTTTGCTCATCACAGACGATATCAAAAGAGATTTGGATTTTGTGATGAAGTCGCAAAAACCGAATAAGGTGACTTTATTGGTCCACCCTTTTGTTCAAGCCTATATCAAAAAAGGCTGGTTGCACAATCTGCAGATTAAATGGTGGAGAGAATACAAAAAATGGATTAATGTGCGGGCCGACAATAACCTGCCCATTACTTCCTATAAGTTGTATAATGAAACGAATGACGAGATTCGTCTAAGCTAATAAAAAAGGCCTCAGCATTTGCTGAGGCCTTTTTTGTTGAGGGCCGAAGCCGCTTGGCTAAAAAGCAAAGCCTGAAGGGGGAGCGGCCTAGCGATGTGTAGGGGTGGCCGTAGGCCAGACCCAGGCGGCAAAGCCGCCGCAGGGCCGAGCAGGCTTGCGAGCCCCGAAACGTAGCGCCGCAAGGCGAAGCCGCAGCGGAGGCCCCAAAATAGCCCCTATTTTTCAGGTATTTCGATCAATAATTCATCAAAGGCCTCTACCATGGCGGGCCAAGCATAACGTTTTTTAGCGGCTTGTAAATAGCTTTTGAATAGATCATTTTTGTCGTACTCAAAAAACTGCAAAATGGCATCGGCTACGGCCTTGGGGTTTTCGGGGGGGACCACATAACCAGCCTTGCCATGCGGCACGATCTCGGGCAAACCGCCCACCTCCGTGACCAACATGGGGCGCTCAAAATGATAGGCCAATTGCGAAATTCCGCTTTGGGTTGCGCGGCGATAAGGCTGCACCACCAAATCGGCAGCGCTAAAAAATAGGCCTACCTCTTCTTCTGGAATAAAGTCGTTGTACAATTTTAAACGATCGCCCAGTTGCAGGCGCTCGATTTGTTGCCGAAAGGGGGCCTCATCCTCATAAAACTCCCCCGCCACCAAGGCCTTGATATTGTATTGGGCCAGACGAGGATCGCCCAAGGCCTCTAGCAAAATATCCAGCCCTTTATACTGCCGAATGAAGCCAAAAAAGAGCAAATACTTACCCTGAGGATCCAATTTCAACTGCGCTCTAGCCTCTTCTTTGGGCAATAAAGGCCCATAACTGTCATAGACGGGATGCGGATGAAAATGCGCTGGCCGAGGCGCAGGCAAAAACTCTTTTATGTCTTGGACCACCTTTTTAGATAAGGCCATAAAGCCATCTAAAGGCCCCACAAAATAGCGATTGAAAAGCGCATCGCCTGGGCGGCTTTCGTGGGGAATGAGGTTGTGGACCAAGCCCAGTAGTTTGGTGTTGGGCGAGAATTTTTTGACCAGCCGCAAAACTGTCCCAAAACTAGGGCCCATAAAGGGCAGCCAATAAGAGACAATCAGGACATCGGGCTGGCTTTTGGCAATCTTTCGGCCCACACTCCACCAATTAAAAGGATTGATGGAGTTGAGGCAAACCTCAATATCCAAATCAGGCGCTTTGGCCGTAGAAAACTGGCTTTTGCCCGGAAACAAAAAGCTGGGATACTGTAAACTAAAGCTATAAATCTTTACCTCTCGGCCCTCTTCTATAAAGGCCTTGGCGAGTCGCTCATTAAAAGCGGCCAGCCCGCCCCGAAGGGGGTGGGCTGGCCCAAGAATGGCAATTTTTTCTGCTTGCTTTATCATGATTAAGATTCGGCGATGAATTTTTTGGCTTGCTCTTGCCAATTGTAACGCTCTAGGCGATTTTGAAAGCCCGAGATTTTCTCATCGAGCTGGCTAATTTCTTCGGCACTGAGCGCCGCCAATTGCTGAAAACTATGAATGCCCTCTGCCGCTAGGCTTTCCGACATGACCTGACCAATGCCTTTAATTTGACAAAGGTCATCTTTGGCCGCAGCCTCTTCTTTGGGGGGAGTGGCCGCTTCTGTTTCTGCAACTTCTTCTTGGGGGGGAGCTTGCTGCTGCTCTGCCAATTGATCCAAACGCTTAGCTAAAACATCAGAAAGCTCATCAATGCGGCTTTCAAGGGTTTCTAGACGATCTTCAAGATGTCCATAAACACGATGCTCAAACTTTTGGAAAAGGTCCTCCATTTTCTCATAACGCTTCTGGAGATCCTTTCTAATCATTTTTTTGGCCTTTTTAAACATGGGATTTTTGGTTTTTGAGGCCTAAAACTGCAAACCGACAAAAATCTGCAAGCTGAAGTTGCGGTCAAAATCATCTCGCAAAATGAAGTTGCGGTTATCGTCTAGAGCCTGTTGTTCTATATCATAATTATTATTCGTTATATCTAGGAGACCATAATAGGCTCTAGCCCCTACGCGCAACCCTTTCGTAAAGTAGTAAGATGCGCCAAAGTTGAGGCCCATATCAAAGTAGCGATAGGCCGGACCATCCTTTTTATCAAAGAAATAATAACCGCCCAAATCCGCAGGATAAGTAATGCTGCGCTGGTCCAATTGCCCCGTTCTCGTAAAATCACTATTGAGCTCGCCAGCCGCATCCCGCAAATAACTATGATCCAAATTGATCTCTACAAAGTCATCGCCTAAGCTGCTGCCCTCACTCAAGTCTCCATACTTTAATATACCTAATCCTCTGGAAGAGACCAAAAAAGAAAAGCTCGGACCAAAATCTAATTGCACTTTATCCTTAATCGGACGCACATAAAACAAGATCGGAACCTCTACATAACCATTGGTAATATTGACCGATTTTACTCTCGTTTGTCCCTCAAACGTCTCATTGAGCGAGGGAATACTGAGGTAAGCATTATCCGCCTCAAACCGATAACGACTCCCCCGCTGAGAAAATCCCAGCTCCGCAGCCAAACCAATATAATCATTGATCGGAACCTCCACGGTGGCCGAAATATGCACCTTGGTCGTCCAACTATAACCATCCAGACTTTCCCCCTGGGCATTCTCTTCCGCAGGCCCCATAATGGTCCCAATATTAGCCCCCGCCTTAAATCCAAAGCGAGCATCAATTTGCGCAAATAAGGCAGTCGAAAAAGCACTGCCCAAAAAACAGCATAACAGTAAGAAGTTTTTCATGATCATGATTTTAGTTTAGGACCCTAAAGGTACTGCGAACAGATTTAAAATAGAATTTTTTTATAAAAGGCCTATTGCTTTCCCTTTTTTGATTTGGGGCTGCCCCTCGCTTCGCTCAGGTCGGGCCATTCCGCAGCTCGCTATTCGCTCGGCCCTGCGCGGGCTGCGCCCGCTGGGTCTGCCGCCTTCGGCGGCCCTGCTCCAGCCCCTCAGCCTGCGGGCCTTCGGCCCTCTAGGATGGATATATGGACCTGCAGCTTGCAACCCACAACCAGATGAGGGGCCTATAAGCCCCCATTTTATTATCCCATATTTTATAGCTTAAACGCCACAGTCGTCTGCATTGATACATTTAGCTGTGGCGTTGCGCCACAGTCGTCTGCATTGATACATTTAGCTGTGGCGTTGCGCCACAGTCGTCTGCATTGATACATTTAGCTGTGGCGTTGCGCCACAGTCGTCTGCATCCTTACATTTAGCTGTGGCGTTGCGCCACAGTCATCTGCATCCTTACATTTAGCTGTGGCGTTGCGCCACAGTCGTCTGCATCCTTACATTTAGCTGTGGCGTTGCGCCACAGTCATCTGCATCCTTACATTTAGCTGTGGCGTTGCGCCACAGTCGTCTGCATCGTTACATTTAGCTAGGGGGAATCCCCCAAGGCGTCTGCATCCTTACATTTAGCTAGGGGGAATCCCCCAAGGCGTCTGCATCGATACATTTAGCTAGGGGGATTCCCCCAAGGCATCTGCATCAATACATTTAACTAGGGGGATACCCCCAAGGCATCTGCATCCTTACATTTAGCTAGGGGGATTCCCCCAAGGCGTCTGCATCGATACATTTAACTAGGGGGAATCCCCCAAGGCATCTGCATCCTTACAGGACCGCCCAAATAACTCTTTTGTTAGCCCCCAAAAAAGAGGACCAACTGCATTTTGCAGTTGGTCCTCTTCATCAATAGGAGGGATAAGGAGAATTAGAATCTAAACCCTAGGGTCATCATAAAAAGCCCAACAGTTTCGCTATTGCTCGTTCTGGGATTATTATAGATAGAAGTTGCATAATAGGGAGAGTATTCAAAATCTCTGATGGTCCGCATATAGCTAAGATCAAAAAAGATATGTTCTTGGCGGAACCCAATCCCTGCCGAAATATCATGGCGCAAATCATCTACCCCCTGCACTTGGTCCAAATAAGGAGAGCTTTGTAGGCGGTAGCCGGCTCTTAAGCGTAGGGTTTTGATGGCCAGTTCGCCCCCAACTCTTAGTCGGTAAGCGCCCTGATAAGTGTCTACAATTGCATTGTTTACCGCATCAATAAAGGCTTGGTCGCCTGCGGTGGCATTTTCATCAGAAGCTTGGAGGGCAAAGCTACTGCCTGCATAATTGAGATATTCGCCATCTATGCCCAAATAGCCCTTAATGGGGTCGGTTTTTCCACCAAAGGTATGTCCCATACTGAGGGCAAAAACCCAGGGAGAAAAGAAATCCTGTTTGTACTCTGCCGTAGGAGAGACCCAAGGTTCGGTAGCTGATGTTTCTCTAAGGGTATCATTCCAAACAACGGCCCCACTAAGTTCGGTATCTAGATTTTCGGTCAGGCTCATGGCTGTGGGGGTATGCATATTGAGTCCCACTCTTAGGCGTTTGTTGACCCGATAAATAAGGCCCAGTTTGAGGTTGATGCCTGTTCCTCGGACGGTACGGATTTCGTCAAAATTAAGCGATTTAAAGTCCATGTTTCCCGTGGGTTCTGTTTCGCTATAACTTCTAAAATCTCTGAAGTTGAGGAAAGTAATGCCCAAGCTTCCACCAATATAGAGCTTGTTTTTGTAGTTACCTGCTAGGGCAATATTGAGTTCATTGATGCCTCCAGATTGGCGGACCAGTTGGCTTTTTTGAATATAAGCGCGATTAGAATCGACTACCGAGCCTACATAATCGGTGCCGCCGCCTGGGTTATCAATAAAGTAGGCATCCCAAGCGAGGCGTTCTTCAAAGGGGTCTAAATCATCGGGAACGGCATTGGCGGCATTGGCCTCTTGGGTGAAGTTAATAATGCGAGAGCCCGTAGAGGTTCCAGAAAAAGAATAGGTTCTGTTAAAAGAGGCGATTTTGCCGAAGCTAATACCAAAATTGACAAAGCGCCAATCTGTACTTTGTTCATTGGCGAGGACTAGGCCCACTGAGCCCATATTAAAGCTCAGGCGGTTGTTGCTAGAGCGGGGGAGTGTACTATCGGCTAAAAACTGGCTTTTGATATTGGCGAATTGTAGGCCAGGGCTAATACTAAACTCAGCGCCTCGGTAAACGGCTAGTCCGGCGGGATTGCCATTGAGGCTGCTCATATCGGCTCCTAAGGCGCCTAGAGCGCCGCCAACGGCAAGGCTACGGGCAGTATTGGGTTGTATGCGTTCGGAAAAGAGCAGGGCATCGCTGCTCATTTGGGCCATAAGGGTCGTACTGAAGATGGAGAAAAATACGAAGAGACTAAATTTGTTCATCATTTATATTTTTTATGTGGTTCAATCTAAATTGTACTTCTAGGTCCTCTCAATTTTAGCGCCATCCTAAATAGGGTTAGGGAGGCGGCGGAGCCGCCTCGGCTGAGGGATGGACAGCAGTGGCCGTCAGGCCAGACCCAGCGGGCGAAGCCCGCGCAGGGCCGAGCGAGTAGCGAGCTGCGACACAGCCCGACCCGCCCGCAGGGCGGGGCAGCCCCAAAATACTTGGAATAGAAAAAAAAAGGAAAATAATCCAGTGGGCTGCTTAAAATAGGCTATTTTTGGGGGCATTAAACCACCCTCAAAGAAATAGGTCCATGCAACTTTTAGATGGTAAAGCCCTCTCTCAAAGTATTCAGTTAGAGCTCAAAGCAGAAGTAGAACAGCTCCTTGCCCAAGGCGGCCGTGCCCCTCATTTGGTGGCCGTATTGGTTGGCGAGCATCCGGCTTCGGCCAGCTATGTACGCAATAAAATGCGGGCTTGTGAAAGAGCTAATTTTCGTTCTAGTTTGAAGCAATTGGCGGCAGATATTAGCCAGGAAGAATTGTTGGCAGAAATAGCTGCGCTCAATCAAGATCCTGAAGTGGATGGCTATATTTTGCAGTTGCCATTGCCTGCTCATATAGATGAACACTTAGTGACGCAGGCGGTTGCGCCCGAGAAGGATGTAGATGGATTTCATCCCTATAATTTGGGACAAATGTTATTGGGCGAAGATTGTTATTTGCCAGCTACGCCCATGGGGATGATCACGCTTTTGGAGCGTTATGGGATCGAGACCGCGGGCAAAGAAGCGGTTGTGATTGGTCGCTCGAACATTGTGGGTCGTCCGATGAGTGTATTGCTTTCTCGCAAGCATCCGCAGGGCGATTGTACGGTGACGCTTTTACATAGTCGTAGCCGAGATATGGCTGAGCATTGTCGGCGGGCCGATATTATTGTGGCGGCTATTGGTCGAGCTAATTTCTTAACGGCTGATATGGTCAAAGAAGGGGCGATAATCTTGGATGTGGGCATCAATGCCGTAGATGATTCCAAGGCCAAAAGAGGGTACCGTTTGGTGGGAGATGTTGATTTTGATGCCTTAAAAGATAAAGTATCGGCGATGACGCCCGTGCCTGGAGGCGTTGGTCCAATGACCGTTGTTTCCTTATTGATGAACTGCCTAAAAGCCTATAAAACAGGTGCAGGCAAAGCCCTAGAAAACCAGTAAACTATGCGAATATTGAGTTTTGTGGCCGTATTGGTCCTTACTATATTTCTCTTTCTTTTTCTGAACTCCTCCGACTTTGCTTCTTCTCTAGTGGGGCGGATAACGAAAAAAGAAACCTTTATTCCCCCGATGGGGAAGCTATTGAGTCCGAGTTCGGGTTTTTGGCGCAATGCCGAACATGCAAATGGCCCATCTTTGCCCTCTTCTTTGCGTGATGGTTCGCTTAGCGCCCCAGTAGAATTGTTGTATGATGAGCGCATGGTGCCGCACATCTTTGCAGACAATATGCAGGATGCCTTTTTTGCCCAGGGTTATGCTACGGCTAGCCTTCGACTTTGGCAGATGGAGTTTCAGACGCATGCTGTTTCTGGCCGTTTGGCAGAGGTTTTGGCCACCTCGGAAAAGATGCGAGAGGTTTTGCTTAAAATGGATCGTAAAAAGCGTAAATCGGGCCTGCCTTTGGCGGCTAAAAAGACCGTAGAGCTTTGGAAGAAAGACCCCAAAACCTATGAGATCTTGCAGCGCTATGCCGATGGGGTCAATGCTTATATTGATGATTTGTCTTATGCGGATTTGCCTTTAGAGTATAAGTTACTGAATTATCGTCCCGAAAAATGGACGGTGCTTAAATCAGCGCTTTTGCTCAAAGCCATGGCGGAGGATTTGACCGATAAAGACTATGATTTTGAGATGACCAATGCTTATAAATACTTTGGTCGAGATACCTTCAATATCTTTTATCCAGAATACTTTCCCGAGCAATCTCCCATTATCAACGATACGGCTTTTTATAACTTTAAGCCCGTAGCGGTAGGCGATAGCCTAGCCAAGCCTTTCTTGGGCTTTGATCAGGGCTTGCCCAAAAATCCAAATCCCAAACCTAAGGGCATTGGAAGTAACAACTGGGCCGTAGGCGGCAAGAAGACGGCTTCGGGTTATCCTATCTTATGTAATGACCCTCACCTCAAGCTCAATTTGCCTTCCATTTGGTTTGAGGTACAGATTGTAACGCCTGATTTTAATGTTTATGGAGCTACTTTGCCTGGGGCGCCAGGCGTAATCTCTGGCTTTAATCAACATATTGCTTGGGGCGTAACCAATGTGGCCCATGATGTTCGCGATTGGTATGCCGTAGAATGGACCGATGCGAGCAAATCCGCTTATATTTTTGATGGGGAAGAAAGAGCCAGCGAAAAAATCCTCGATACGGTTTATGTGCGAGGAGCGGGCTTTGTTGTCGATACCCTCATTTATACGCATTTTGGCCCAGTGGTCCGTACCGTAAATGGCCAAGATTATGTCTTGCATTGGCAGGCCAATGAGCCTAGCTCTGAGGCAAAAACCTTTGTCTTGTTGGCCCAAGCCAAAAACTACCAAGATTATCAGGCTGCGATTAAGCATTTTTCTTGCCCCGCCCAAAACTTGGTTTTTGCTTGTAATAATGGAGATATTGCGCTTTGGACTCAAGGCAAATTGCCTTTGCGCCGACCCGATCAAGGAAAGTTTGTAGCCGATGGCCGCTATTCCTTTAATCAATGGTCGGGCTTTATGCCCCAAGAGCATATTCCACACGAATATAACCCCAAAAAGGGCTATGTGGCTTCAGCCAATCAGCATTCGGTCAGTCCCGCCTATCCCTACTATACCTACGGCTATTTTGAGGAGTATCGTGGCCGCTATCTCAATGGCCAGTTGGATGCCCTTTCTGCAGCCACTGATAGCGAAATGAAGGCCTTGCAATTGAGCAATTTTAGCCAAAAGGCCCAAGATTTCTTGCCCCTTTTGATGAAGTTCTTGCAAAGAGGAGATTTGACCAAAGATGAATTAGAGCTGTTGGCGCTTTTCCGCGATTGGGATTATGAGTATCATCCAGATGCCGTGGCCCCAACCATTTTTGAAGATTGGTTCTATAACCTGCAGGCCTTCACTTATGATGAATTGGATGAGGCAGCCGCCCAAGGTATGGAACTGCATTATCCCGATGCTTGGCGCTTGCTTGGCTTGCTTAAGCGGGATACGACTTCTTTTATTTGGGACCAGGTCGGAACCAAAAAGCGAGAAACCGTAGAAGATATTGTTACCCTCTCTTTTAAAGAAACCCTGAATACCTTGCCCAAGAATAAAGCGGGCAAACCCATTTCTTGGGGCGAAATGAAGGCTACGGCACTTTATCACTTGGCCCGAATCGAGGAGTTTAGCGTGCTTAACCTTCCCGTAGGCGGAACCGCTGATGCGCTCAATGCCGTCAGCAATCGCTACGATTTTGCCGCTAGCCGCAAGGCCGATAGCCTAATTCATAAGGGCGGTTCTGCCGCGGGCCCCTCTTGGCGCATGATTGTCGAATTAGGCGATAAGAAACCTAAGGCACAAGCCATTTATCCCGGTGGCCAATCGGGGAATCCCGGTAGCCATTATTACGATAATATGGTGCAAGATTGGGCCGAAGGCCGCTACAACAAATTACATTACTTAGAATCTGCCGAAGAAGGAAAAGAGAATATCCGCATTCGCCAGCGTTTGCACTAAAAAAGACGATTTATTATGACTAGAGTATTATTAGGTGCCGCAGTGCTCTTTTTGCTCATCAGCATTTCTTTTTGGCTCTTTGCAAGCTGGTGGTGGGCCAATTTATTCTTCGCCATTATCATCGGTTTTGCCATGCAATTGGGCCTAGGTAGCAGCTTTTTGGCTGGGGCGGGTAGCAGCTTCCTTAGCTGGTTTGTCGCCATGTACTGGATCAATGCAGGCAATGGTGGCTTGCTCCTCCAAAAAATGCGGGCCGTTTTGGGCCTTCCCTTTGGCTCCGATACTGGCGTGATGCTTTTTATCGCTCTTCTCGGTGCCTTACTTGGCGGCCTAGGCTTCTTACTCGGTCAGTTGGGCCGAGATATTGCCACTGGCCCCATTGATGGCCGATCTAAACGCAGAAGAAGAGGACGCAAACGATCTGCTGCTACTTTCAAGATTTAATTTTTTTGGGGCTGCCCCGCCCTTCGGGCGGGTCGGGCTGTGTCGCAGCTCGCAGGTCGCTCGGCCCTTCAGCGCTAAAGCGCTTCGGTCTGGCCCTGCGGGCCACTGCTGTCCATCCCTCAGCCAAGTCGCTGCGCTCCTTTGCGGCGGCTTTGCCGCCTGTCCACCGCAAAATGGACCAAAACACTACTTTCCAGAACCTAGTTTTTAACTAACATACATTATGAGTACAGAAAAAAAAGCCCACAAATCGGGCTTTGTCAATATTGTGGGCCATCCCAATGTCGGGAAATCTACCCTGATGAATGCCTTGGTTGGCGAACGGATGTCGATTATTACCAATAAGCCCCAAACAACTCGCCACCGCATCTTGGGCATTGTCTCTGAGGAGGATTACCAAATTGTGTTTAGCGACACCCCCGGCCTTATCCAAGATCCTAGCTATAAAATGCAGGAGCGCATGAATGAGTATGTCAAATCTACCCTAGAGGATAGCGATTTGATGTTACTCGTGGCCGATGCAACCGAAAAGATTTCAGATGAATCAGCCATTTTTGAGCTTTTGGCTAAGCTTAAAGCTCCCGTTTTCTTGCTGCTCAACAAAATTGATTTGCTCCCGCCTAAAGAACAATTGGAGCAGTTGGCCGCTTGGAGTAAAAAACTCGATTTTGCCGAGCTGATTCCCATTTCAGCCCTCAATCGCATCAATACGGATTTGGTCCTGGAGAAAGTAATTGAACGCATGCCCGAAGGTCCTATTTATTATCCGAAAGAACAGTTTACCGACCGCCCAGAGCGCTTCTTTATTTCCGAAATTATCCGAGAAAAGATTTTGCTCAATTATCATCAAGAGATTCCTTACTCAGTAGAAGTAGTGGTAGAAGCCTTCCAAGAAGAACCCGATATTACCCGCATTTTGGCTAATATTTATGTGGCCAGAAAAACGCAAAAAGGTATTCTAATTGGAAAAGGAGGCCAAGCCATTAAGCGCTTGGGCCAAGACTCCCGTCTCGCTATTCAAGAGTTTTTGCAGACCAAAGTATACCTAGAATTGCACGTAAAGATCAAAGACAATTGGCGAGATGATGAGCGCAGTCTGAATTATTTTGGTTACACGTCTTAATCCATTAAAGCTCCTTGAAAGGGCTTGTATATGGGCTTTTGCCTAAAAAGTAGGTAAAGTCCCTAATCTTATTTTTTTTGCCCATAAAACTAGGATAATGCTTGAGAGTTTGCTTAAATTTGCGTACTATTATACCTGAAAGTAGAATATACGATACGACTATCTCCAAGATAAATCCTGCAGTTTTATGGAACAACTGACACTGAGTTTCAAAAATATCATTCGCCAAAGGTGCGAGGCCCAAGGCCAGCTCCTCTTAGCCGATTTGCTTGAAAAAGCGGCTAAGCAAGAGTTTGTACAATTGGCAACTGCTCTCCCCGCAGAAAATGTACAGCTTCATTGGCAAGAGTTTAAGCAAGCTCGTTTGGCCCAAACGGCCTTTAGAGAATTGCGCTCTGCCCAATTACAATCTTATCCTTTTCAGTATCTCGGCTATTTCCAATTAGGGGAAGAAGCAGAGGCTTTGCCTTTTGGAGAAGAACAATTCTCGGCGAGTTTGCAGGCTCGTCCCGTTTTTGTCCAATCTGATGCAGCTGCAAAGGCTTGTAATATGAGTTGGTTGTTGGAGCTGCTCACGCAAACGGAAAAGGTAGCTGCTGATCCTCAGCGCCAAGACCAATTGTTTTGGGAAGAAGGACCAGCAGGAAGCCAGCAACTGCGTATAGAGCGGAAGCATGGAAATCAGAAGGAAGTGCAGATTATTCGTTTCAATAACAACTATTCGACCGTGAGCTGGCAGCATCAAATTGAGCTGAGCTAGCCTACTGGTCCAGCTAACACGCTTATGAGTTTAAAAGCCTATTACGAAACAGTAGAAGCCGCTATCGCTAAATTGGGCATTGATCCCGTTTCGAGCCGAGGAAAAGAAAAAGAGGGCCTTTGGACCCTAACCAAGAAGGACATTATGGTCTGGATTGACCTTTGGGAAATCGAAAGAGAAGGCCGGCCCTATTTCCAAGTGATGTCTCCGCTTTTTCATGTTCCAGAAAATGCAGAACTTCGCAATGAGCTCTTTGCCGAATTGCTTCAAATCAATGACCGCCTTTATGGGGGCGTTGCTTTTACGACCTTCAAAAACTGGATTTATCTCAAGATTATCCGCGAGGCAGACGGACTTTCTGTAGATGAGGCCCACGCTAGTATTATGCGCGTAGGCAGTTATGCAGAGCGACATGGAGAAGCGCTCTCAAATAAATTTAATATCGAAATAGCTCGATTTAATAAATAGGACGAGCTGGTCTAAAAGAAAAGGGAAGCTGTGAATTTTCACAGCTTCCCTTTTTGCGTTTTGGGCGGCGCAGCCGCCCCGGCCGAAGGCCGAACGGCCTAGCGATGTGCAGCAGTGGCCGCAGGCCAGACCAAGGCGGCTTTGCCGCCACAGGGCCGAGCGAATAGCGAGCTGCGGAACGTAGCGCCGCAAGGCGAAGCCGCAGCGGAGGCCCCAAATCTTAATCTAGTTCTTCAAAATCAATATATTCGCCATCATTGCGAGGCTTTTGTTTTTGTTCCTGCTTCTGTTGGCGGGGGGGATGGCCTTGAGTGCCAAACTCTTGTTCGTTAACATATTGGCCCTGGCCTTGTTGTTGGGCCTGCATTTGTTGTTGGAACATCCGCATAAATTGTTCTTGTGGGCTAAGTGGTCGTTCTTGCTTGGGAGGAGCCAAAAAAACGGGCTTAATCAGGAAGCGGTAAACCAAATAGGCGAAGAAAAGAAGAAATAAAGTCTGCATTATGATAAGTCTTGTTGTAGTCTATGAAAGGCAAAAAGAGCGCCTAGGAGGCTTTGACCGCCATTTTGGCAGCGGGAGCCTGTTTCCCCTGCTCTTTTGTCGCAAAGATGTGTCCTGTAAGGATCGAAATGTCATCGGGAAACTCCATGCTGCCCTTAAACTCTTTCATTTCTTGCATGAGGGCTGCGTTAAATTCAACAGCCGAAAGCCGGTGATGTTTGGCAATAAAGTCTTCTATGGCTTTTTCTTCTACAGTTTCGCCTGCTTCATTGCGCAAATCGGTTAGGCCATCAGTATAGAGGAAGAAAAAGGCATCCTCTTGCAGGTAAATTTCGCCCCATTCTAGTTTGGGAATTTTGGGGACAATGCCCAAAATCGTGCAGCCCTTATCTAGTCGTTCAACCTGGCCATTTCGATAGAGAAAAGGCGGGTTGTGTCCAGCATTGAGATAGAGCAAACGGCCTGTGCTGCGGTTGTAGCGGGCCACAAAAAAGGTAATAAAGCGATCGCCTCGGGTGGCTTTGAGGACCTTCTCATTGAGGCGGTCGACAAATTCGGGGATCTTGAGATCTTTGCGATGAATGAGGGTTTGTAGGTTGGCTTGGAAGTTCGACATCAGGATTGCGGCTGAAATACCCTTGCCTGAAATATCGGCAATACAAAAGGCAATTTCATCTTCATTGAGCTCCATAAAGTCATAGTAATCGCCACCAACGCCCTCATGCGGCTGATAAATCCCCGCAAAATCAAAGCGTTGATTGTTGGGCAATTTGTTGGGAATAAGCATGTTCTGGACCTGGTTCGCTAATCGGAGCTCATGGCGCATTTTTTCTTGGGCCAATTGTCTTTTGAAGAGGCGTTTATTCTCAATGGCAACGGCCACTACATTGGTCAAGGTCCCAATAAATCGAATGGCCTCAAAGAGTTCTTCCCCTTTTCGGGCCTCTTTATGGACAAAGGCAAAGGCGATGGCCTCCTCCTTATGATAAACGGGAATCACATAGTTAAACTCGCAGAGCAAAGGATGATCTTCCCCAATTTTAGAAATCCGCTGATAGGCCGAAAAATACTCGCTAATGTCTAGAACCAAGAGCTTTTCGTCTATTCCCTTATGCGTAGCGACTTGCCAATGCCCATCTTTGCAACTATATAGGGCAAAGCGATTGGCGCCCATCTCCCAACTTAGGGTATCGGTATAGATTTTAAACAGGTCCTGAATCTTAATGTTGTTGTTGATGGCCTGCGTAATTTCCGATAAGCGGTTAATCTGCAGTTGCTGCAAGTAGAGCTTGTGTTCTAGCTCTTCTATCCGCGGCAAGCTTGTTTTATCTAGGCTGTCCATAGGCGCCGGTTTTGTCTCCTTGAATAATGAACGCATTGAAAAATAACGCAAAGCGCTAAGGCTAGGCGATTTTGAAATAAGTTCAATTAAAGATAAGAAAAATCGCTGGCCAAAGGCCTTAAACTCTTGTTATTTGGGCGCATCTTCTAACTTAGGCTTTGTATTTTGCGCCTCAATCATTTTAATATCTTATGGATTCACTCACTCAGGCTGTGCTTGGTGCCGCTTGCGGACAAGCAGTTCTCGGCCGAAAAATTGGCGCTAAAGCTTTGGCTTGGGGCGCTATTGCGGGCACTTTGCCCGATTTAGATGTCGTTAGTCGCGTTTTTAGCGAGCACGAAATTTATGGCTTACTCTATCATAGGGGATTAACGCACTCTATTTTTATTACGCTGCTTGCTTCTCCTTTATTGGGCTATCTGGCCCACAAACAAAGGGGCGCAGTTGCGGTCCTTTTTGGCCTTTTGCTGGTCCTGTTTATGGGCGGTATGGGCCTAAAAGATGATAATGCAATTTTGCAGGGCATTGGCCTTTTTATCCTGGCCGTGACGGCCTGGGTTGGTTGGCGATATTGGGGGAGCAAAAATCCTCCTCAATTAAAGGAGGAGCCTAGCTGGAAAAGCTGGAGCTGGATGTTCTTTTGGGCCATTCTTACCCATTGGCTAATTGATGCCTGCACAAGCTACGGCACCCAAATTTTTGAGCCCTTTTCTTCTTATCGGGTCTCTTTTAATAATATCGCTATTGCCGACCCAATCTATACTTTGCCACTTTTATTGGCCGTGATTATTATCCCGTTTTTTAAGAATAATAAGTGGCAACAAGGCATCAATACCGCCGCTTTGGTCCTTTCTACAGCCTATATGGGCCTGAGCTTTGTCGCCAAAAATCAGGTTAATGCCGTGGTTACCCAAAACCTCAAAGAACAAGGTATTGAGTCAGTCGATTTCTTGACCTATCCCAGCATTCTCAACATTATGCTTTGGCAAACTACCGTGGAAACCAAGGATGCTTTCTATTATGGCACCTACTCTTTCTGGGATGAGGATAGCAAAATGGAGTTCAAAAAACTCCCCAAACAACATGAATTGCTCGATAAATGGGCCGATGAGGAGTTCGTCCAAATCCTAAAATGGTTTGCCCAAGGCTATTATAGCGTAGAAGAAGGCGAAAATGGCGAGCTCTATATGAATAATCTTCGCTTCGGCCTAATGGGCTTCGGCTTCCTCAAAGGAAAGGGCGAATACGTTTTCCGACACAGAATTTATCTAAAAGATGGCCAACTAGAAGCCGAAGGCGTACGCGAAGCCCGAGATATTGAAATGGATTTGCTTTTTGAGTTGCTCTGGAAACGCATCTGGGGCGATAAACATCCTCTTGTTAATTAATAAGTCTTTTTTGGGGCCTCCTGCCTGCGGCAGGCGCTACGTTTCGCAGCTCGCTGTTCGCTCGGCCCTTCGGCGGCTTGGCCGCCTCGGTCTGGCCTGCGGCCACTGCTGCACATCGCTAGGCCATTTGGCCTGCGGCTAGGGCTACACATCGGTTACTCCCTTTGGTCGTCGAACTGCGCCCTAAAGGGCTTGTTGTGGCCATTTGGCCTGCGGCCAAGGCGGCCAAGCCGCCCCATTTTTCATCTTAAAACTAGTTGATTATGTCTATTCTTGATCCCGTCCAATTGGGCCCATTAACGCTAAAGAATGCCGTATTTATGGCGCCGCTCACTCGAAGTCGAGCCGATAATCCAGAAAGGGTACCCACGGCCTTACATCAGGAATATTATGCACAGCGAGCTTCTGCTGGCCTCCTCATTTCAGAGGGCTTGCCCATTTCTGATCGAGCTGGAGGCTATTTGTTTGTGCCTGGAATTTATACCCCTGCTCAAGTAGAGGCTTGGAAAGCGGTAACAGCAGCTGTAAAAGCTAAAGGCGGCCACTTTTTTGCCCAAATTTGGCATGTGGGCCGAGTCTCTCATCCCGATTTGATGAATGGACAGGCACTTTTGGCTCCTTCAGCTCTTGCTACGGGCAGTAAGAGCCGCACCCATGAAGGGCTCAAGCTTTCTCCTGTTCCTAAGGCCATGGACCAAGAAGATATTCAGGCTGTCATTGCCCAGTTTAAGCAAGCTGCTGCCAATGCTTTGGCCGCTGGCTTTGATGGGGTAGAGCTACATACGAGTAATGGTTACCTCTTCCATCAGTTTTTTGCCAATTCGGCTAACCAACGCCAAGATAAATATGGGGGGAGCATCGCCAATAGAGCGCGCTTCCTTTTTGAGGTCCTCGAGGCGGTCCAAGAAGTTTGTCCCCTAGAACGAGTTGGCCTGCGCTTCAATCCTATGTTAGATGGTCATATCGGTATTGATGTGGATAAAGAAACGATCCCCTTTTTTGATTACCTTTTGGATAAACTCAATGATTATCCCTTGGCCTATGTGCATCTGACTCGGCCTGGTCAAGCCTTTGCGCATCGCCAACTGGCCACGCAAGAGAAGGACCCCAATTTGTTTATTCAAGATGTTATTGGTCATTATCGCCAAATCTACAAAGGCTTTTTAGTGGCCAATGGCGGCTATACAGCTGAGACGGCAGCAGAAGAACTGGCCCAAAATCGAGCGAATGCCATTGCTTTTGGCAAAGCCTTTATCTCTAATCCAGATTTGGTGCAGCGAATGGCTAGCAATGCGGCTTGGACGCCTTGGAATTCCGATACTTTTTATACTCAAGGCCCAGAAGGTTATATAGATTACCCCTTTTTAGAAGAGGGCTAGCCCAAAAAAGGACCAAGCATAATTTACGCTTGGTCCTTTCTTTTTACGGCATTTGCTTATTCATAATTAGAGCCGTTTTCGAGATACTGTAACATTTCTTTTCGGTAAAGGTCGGGTAGGCAGCCTTCTTGGCCCTCCAATAAACAGCCAATGGGGATTTCTGGATAAAGTTGGTCATATCTGCGTACCTCACTCATAGAAATCCGTCTAAGAATATGTCTTCTAGACAATTCTGAGGGGTCTTTCATGCCTGCAGCAGCAAGTAACTCGACCAAAGCATGTACTGTTTTTTTATGAAAAGAGTAAATGCGTTCAGCTTTATCTGGAATATATAAGCCTTTCATGAGTTGTTTATCTTGAGTAGCGACTCCTGTGGGGCATTTATTTGTATGGCATTCTAGGGCCTGAATACAACCTACGGCCATCATCATGGCTCTAGCGCTATAACAAGCATCGGCCCCTAGGGCTAGGGTTTTAGCCAAATCAAAGCCACAGCTAATTTTACCTGCTGCTAGCACCTTAATATCTTTTTTAAGATCAAAGCCACGAAGCGTATCCACGGCAAAGCTAAGCCCATCGCGTAGAGGCATTCCTAATGAATCTGAGAATTCTACAGGAGCTGCTCCGGTACCGCCTTCTCCACCATCAATAGTAATAAAGTCGGGTTTGATGCCTGTTTTGACCATGGCTTTGCAGAGGTCGTAAAATTCAATTTCGGAGCCGATGCAGAGCTTAAAGCCAACAGGGCGGCCTTTAGAAAGTTGGCGGAGTTGAGCTACAAACTGGAGTAAGCCTTCTGGTCCTTGAAATGCTTTGTGGTAGGGTGGCGAGAGGACATCTGTTCCAGCTTGAACACCACGGATTTTAGCGATTTCGGGAGTGTTTTTTTGAGCGGGGAGAATACCGCCATGTCCAGGTTTTGCGCCTTGAGAAAGTTTAATCTCTACCATTTTGATATCGGGATGATCCACTGTTTTGGCAAACTTATCGGGATCAAAATTGCCGTCATCTGCTCGGCAGCCAAAGTAGCCTGTACCAATTTGCCAGATGAGGTCTCCACCTTGAGAGAGGTGGTAGGGACTGACTCCGCCTTCGCCAGTATTTTGGGCAAAGCCGCCTTTGGCGGCGCCTTTATTCATGGCCATAACGGCATTGGCGGAGAGGGAGCCAAAGCTCATGGCGGAGATATTGAAAATGCTAAGATCGTAGGGTTGTTTACAATCTGGTCCCCCCACAGAGACTTTAGGATTTTGTTCAATACTATCAAAGTCTAGGGGGTAGGTTGAGTGGGTCATCCATTCGTAGCCTTCATCGTAGATATTGAGTTGGGTTCCAAAAGGGACTGTTTCTTTGGCTTTTTTGGCTCTTTGATAAATGAGAGAGCGTTTGCGTCGGTTGAAAGGGGTATTGTCTAGGTCCGACTCAATAAAATATTGGCGGATAGCTGGGCGCAGGCTTTCTAGAAAGTAGCGCAGACGGCCAAGTAGAGGGTGTGTTTTACGAATGGCATGATCCGTTTGGATCATATCTTGAACTCCCATCACAAAGAGAGGGACCAAAATGAGTAGCGCCCAAAGGAAGTGAATGGAGATAAAATAGGCCGTAATCGCGGTGGCGGCAAAAAGCAGTAGCGATACGGCCAGAAATTTTTGAGGTAAGTTGTTAATCGTCATAATTAAGTCAGTGAGTACCTGACTATTTAGCCTTTTTGACCCACTTTTGGAGTTTTTTGGCTGCTTTAGGATCTGAGGGACGAAGGGCATCTCTATCGACAAATTGGCCTTCAGTATCAACAATCAGGTAATGAGGAATGCTATAAATATAAAAAAAACGAAGTAGTTCTTTACTGTCTTTGCCTCCTCTTCTCCAGTGTTCGCCAGTTTGGCGGATTTCTAGTTTATCGAGGGCTTTTTGCCAAGCATCGGCTTTGTCATCTACAGAAAGGTAGAGGAAAACGACTTCATCGCCTAGTTCTTCATGTAATTTTTTAGAGCTGGGCATTTCTTTTTTGCAGGGCCCGCACCAGCTGGCCCAAAAATCAATATAAATGACTTTACCTTTGTGTTGGGCCAAAATATCGGCTAGGCTTTTTTCGCTTTGGCCATCGGCAGAGGTGAAAGAATGACTACTTAACAGTTCGGGTAAGGTTTTGTTGGATTGGGCAAAGAGAGAACCATTAAGTAGGAAAAGAAAACTAAGAGAGAAGAGTAGCTTGTTCATGCGTGTAATTTTGAAATGAAGTAGAAGGAAGGAGGGAAATTTTGGGCGACAATATTAAGGCCAGCTTTTCTTTTGCTTTGTAGCCTTGGATACAAAGAGAAATATTTTGGTTTAGGGAGGCGGCGAAGCCGCCGAAAAGGAGCGAAGCGACCTGGCTGAGGGATGGACAGCAGGGCTGCCGCAGGCAGCAGACCAAGGCGCTTTTGCGCCGCAGGGCCGAGCGAATAGCGAGCTGCGAAACAGCCCGACCCGCCAGTAGGGCGGGGCAGCCCCAAATAATTAGGAAACTGATATTTAGCCTTCAAAAAATAGGTATTGCTAGGCGAATATTTAGCATGCTTCTAAAAAAGATTTAGTGAAATCTAGGATTTTTAAGAAGTTGTTTATCTTTGCAAGCAAATTTTTTTTTATAAGATCAAATCAGCTGGCTGAAAAAGAAAGAGATAGAATGGCAGATCAACCCATAAAAACAGAGCTTCAAGATTTTGATGTAGATCAGTTTCGTGATCAAACGGCAGAAACTTTTGAGAAGTATAAGAACGTGATTATTGGCGCTTTGACCGCCGTTTTGATTATTGGTGTGGGCTATTATGCCTACAGCAACCTCTATATGAAGCCTAAGAATGAAAATGCTAATAAGGCGATTTTTAAGGCAGAGGCGATGTTTGAAAAAGACTCTTTTCTTTTGGCGCTAAATGGTTCTGGTGCTGCTTTGGCTGGTCAGATGGGAGGCAGTTATGAAGGTTTTCTAGACATTATTGCTAACTATAGTGGTACTGAGGCGGCTAATCGTGCGCATTACGGTGCTGGAGTTTCTTTGCTTCGCTTGGGTAAGGCTGAGGAGGCGATCAAGTACTTGGAAGCTTATGATGGTAAGGATGGTGCGACTCAGGCTACTGCTTATGGGCTTTTGGGTGATGCTTATTCTGAGCTTAACGATAATGAGCAGGCTTTGAGTTATTATAAAAAGGCGATGAATGAGAGTCCAAATGAAATGATTACGCCTATTTTCATGCGTAAGGCTGCTTTTTTGCAAGAGACCAACATGAATGATGCGAGTAGTGCATTGGCGCTTTATAAAGAGATTGAGCAAAAGTATCCTGAGGCTGCAGAGCGTTTGAACATTGCTAAGGATGTTGTTCGCTTGGAGCAAGGAAAATAAGATAAGAAGAAGGAAAAAGGGCGCTGACCAGCTGGTCGGCGCCCTTTTTTTTGGCATTTAGTTACGCTTAAATTGCGATAATTTCGAAGCCATTAGAGGTTGGTCGAAGGATAAACATTGCCATATCTGAAGCGGAGAAGAGTTCTTGCTTTTTGGGGAGTAGGTTGGCTCCATTGAAAAAGATATCGCCGGCTTGGAGATTATACATCTGTTGGCGTTGAGGATATTTGGAGGCAAATTCTTCTTTGTCCATTACCTCGGCTTTGTAGCTATCCAAATACATTTGGTAATTGACTTGGATATCGTTGCGGATAGGGTTTTCCTTACAAAAGTCTGTTCTTAACTGAGGACTAATACTAAATTGCTGTCCAGACTCCATGGCAATGACTTGAGCAGCTAGACTATTAGCTACAATTTGGCAATTGCCATCAAAATAAGCCTTGATAAGATCTTGCCCAAAAGCGAGTGCTTTTGCTTTTTCTTTAGTGATAGGAGCAGAGATAGTACTGCTGTTAATTGTGCTGGCCTTTTTTTGGGCGAAAAGATTCGGGCCCGCCAAAAGGAAGCAGGCCGTAAAGAAAAGACTGAATACTGTTTTCATCATAATTTTTATTCTTTTGAAAGACGATCAATCAATCGTCGCGACATATCTACAAAGTTTTCTTCAGAGATTAGGCCAATTAGTTCTTTATTCTTTAGAACGGGTAAAATTTTTACTCCCTCTTTTCGCATCATTTTCATGACTTCTGTAATGGTATTTTGCGGGGCTACCGTTTTGGGATTGCGGCGCATGATATCGCCCACCGTTTTATTCTTATCTTTATTCGGGTTCGATAAGTAACGCATAATCGATTTTGCGGTGACTACGCCCTGTAAGTGCCCCTCTTCATCTTCTACGGGCAGGTAGTTGAGGTCGTTCCAGTCCATAAGGCTGTAGGCATACTCCACAATATCATCCTGATGAACGGTAACCAAATCGGTGCTCATAAACTCTTCTACTAGTAGTTTAGAGGGATCGTATTGGTGAAATTGTCCTAGCTCTGGAATTTCCCATTCATGCACGGGCCGACTCTGTGTTTGATGCTCATAAATGGCTGCTGTAATAGTGGTCAAGCTTTCATCTACGCTAGTTTCTTTCTTAAATTTAGAGAAGGTGCGCAGAATCCAACGGGCGCCATTACTATGTCGACGCACTCGTTCTTCCATGATGCCCAAATAGCGATCAATATGCAGCGGATGAATGTTGCGATGCTCTAAACCCGCTCTGGCCATAGGCAAAAGCTCTTCTAAAACCAAGGTACGAGCATTGACCTTTTTGTCGCCCGTCCAAGTAAATTCAGAATCAATTCCCATCTTAGCCGCCTTGATAAAGTTGTCTCGAGCATCATCAAAACTCATGAGTTTGGTGATGTCATCATGCGCCAAAGCCATGCCTTCCATCAAGCCCAACCAAAAGGCCGAGTTGGCCATTTCGTCAATTACTGTGGGGCCTGCACCGAAGACGCGGTTCTCTATCCGAAGGTGCGGTTTGCCATTGCCCGAAATACCATAACAAGGGCGATTCCAACGATAAACTGTACCATTGTGCACTTGCAAGGCCTTTAGCTTAGGCGCTACTTTTTCAGCCAAGCGTTCTAGAGAATCTTCCTCAATATCGGTTCCCAAAATGATGCGGAAACGGGTAATGTCTTCTTTGTAAATCTCTAGGGCCGACTTATGTAACCAATCATGTCCAAAGGTTACCCGTGGACTCTGATCGCGCAGGTGATCTCGGCTCTTTCTATTATCAATAGATTGCTGAAAAAGCGCAATTCTAGACTCATGCCAGAGCCGTTTGCCAAAGAGCAGGGGCGAGTTGGCGGCCATTGCCAAGACTGGCCCCGTGATCGCCTGAGCAATGTTATACATTTTGACAAAATCCTGCGGACGAACCTGTAAATGTACCTGAAAACTAGTATTACTAGCCTCTAACAAGGGCGAATCATGCCGCACAATCAATTCATCAATTCCTACAATATGCAATTCATAATCACTGCCCCGCATTTTGCGCAAAGCATGCATCAAGGCCGCATAACGCTCTTTGGGCGTAAGCTTGCTCATGTGCAAATCAAATTTGCGTAAAGAGGGCAAAATGCCCGTGAGCAACAAACGACTGTCGTGCCGAGCAGCCACCTTGGCCAACTCGCCCAATCGCTGACGCAACTCGGTTTCCATATTAAATAGGGCCTCGCCCTCAAAACGCTGAGGAGAAAGATTGATCTCTAAATTGAATTGCGCCAGCTCGGTGGTCAACCAATCTGGATGAAACTCTTCCAAAATTTGCATAGCAGTACAAGCTGGCTTATAATGCTTATCAATTAAACACATTTCTTGCTCGGCCCCAATGCGCATCACATCATCCTCAAACCAATCGCCCCCTAGCATCGTTTCAAATGCTTGAACGTCTTGTAGTAACTGCCGCACAAAATGCTGCATATCGCTCTTACTACTGGAGCTAGCTAATCGTACACGTTCTTCTCCCATATCGTCTCGTAATTAAATAAAATGTTAAGAACCGTACGAACATAAAAAGAACTCTACTAAAAAAGGGACTTTTACCCAATTTTATTGAGCTAACTTTCTTTAAATGCAAAATTTAATAGAAGATTTTTTTGTTTTGGGGCTGCCCCGCCCTGCGGGCGGGTCGGGCTGTTTCGCAGCTCGCTATTCGCTCGGCCCTGCGGCGCAAAAGCGCCTTGGTCTGCTGCCTGCGGCAGCCCTGCTGTCCATCCCTCAGCCAGCGGCGGCTGACTTTCATTTAAAGGAATATCGCCCTTCACTCTAAATTTTAATCTTATGCGTTTTCTCTTTGCTTTTTTCCTCCTCAGCACAAGTCTTTTGCTATCCTGCGATAAAAATGGCGACCGTCTCGAATTGCCTTTTACGACTTGGGTAGAAGTTCCTGCCGGACTCAATGGGGTACTGACCTATCACTTCCCCGCCGATATCTATACTAATGGAACCGTGCCCGAAAACCTCAAACAGGCACAACCCGCTCGAATCCGCCTTTATCTGGAAGATGGAGAGGCCTCTTTTGATTTTGCCCGTCGTGTTTATCTTGATGCTGTGACCGATAGTAGCCGCAATGAATTGGGCTACCGCTTAGATGTTCCACTAGACAATTCGGCTAGCTTAGATTTATTCCCCTCTATTGTTGATCTTAAAGATCAACTGGCTCAAGAACAGTTTCGCATAGAGGTGAAAATTGATTTGCGCTCAACGACTACCGCCACTAGCCGCATGAGAATTGAGTTAGACTTCTTGGCCGAATTGCTCGATTAAATAACGTAGGCCCAAGGCATACCCCCGCCAACCTAAACCCGAAATGACACCTACGGCCGCCTCTGCCATATAGGAATGTCGCCTGTAAGCTTCCCGCTGATGAACATTGGAAATATGTACCTCTACTACGGGCCGACTAATGCCCCGAACGGCATCCGCTAAGGCGATGGAGGTATGGGCATAGGCCCCGGGATTAAAAACAATCCCCAAATAGTCAAAACCAACGGCATGTAGTTGGTCCAATAAGGCTCCTTCATGATTCGATTGGAAATAATGTAGCCGATAGGGGAGCAATAGCTCGCCCATATCGGCTTTTATTTGGTCCAAGATCTCCTCAAAGTTAGCAGAACCATATACTTCAGGCTCCCGCTTCCCCAATAAATTGAGGTTTGGCCCATTCATTATCAATAGATCTTTCATTGCTGCGGTTAAAATGGTATTCGTCGCTGCGCTCCTCATGCGCAATATGTCCCCGCCCACCCACCCCTCTACGGGATTCCTTAAGGAATCCCTCGGGGCGGCTGGGCCAAAAACAAAACTAAGAGATTCTATACCAAAGGCCCAAAACAAAAAGCAAGAAAAATCCCGCTATTCCCATATAGGCTAAATGGGGCTCTTCCTTTTCGGGCATCTTGCAACGGATGGTCTTTTGCTGCTGGAGCAACTCTATGGCGCCTTGCCCCTCTTGTGGCTGGGGCTGGGCTTTGGGCGAGTCCGTTTTTTTGGGGGGAACAGGACAGCGGTCTATCGGCTTTTGTATTTCCTCTAAACCTGGACGATGCGGCTCTGCAGGGGGGGGACTTATTGTAGGCAGACTATCTTTTTCAAAACCAATAAACTCTACATACTTAGGGTATCGCTTGCGTAGCTCTTCCATCGAAAGCTTTTGTCGATGAATATATAAGTGGTTTTTTACGGTATCTGTCTTAAGTGACTGGTCCCAATCTCTGATGGTCTCTACCACCATAGAATCATTTAGCTTTTCTAGCCGAATCATCATGGGGGGAGGCAAACCAAAGTCATCCTCAGGCAGTTCGTCGGGATTAAAAAAGGGGAGTTCGCCCGCAAAACTTTTATAGGCAATCGCCTTGGTTTGGCCCCAAATGGGCGTTTGCCAAACAGCTAAGGCTAAAAGGCAGAAAATCAGTTGTTTCATTGCAGTATATTTTTGTAAAACAGCCGCAAACTACTCGCCAAAAGTTGAAGGTTCAGCTGGGTAAGGGCTAAGGGAAAAGAAAATCCCCTCGAAGGAGGGGATGACAGATTCTATAACCTAGGGTACAATCAGTGAGGGGGACAACCCACAGTTATGGCCGAAGGCCAAATGGCCTAGCGATGTGCAGCAGTGGCCCACAGGGCCGAGCGACCCGACCAACGGGAGCCGACGCAGCGAAGCAAGTAACAGCGAGCTGCGACAACCAGCCTCAAAGAGGCGCCAGTTCGACGAAGTAAACGACAACAAGGCCTTCAGGCCGCAGTTCGACGACTTAAAGGAGTAACGCCCCAAAAAACGATCATCTAGTTATTATAGCCCATCAACTTATCGAGGGCGGGGCCGCTAATGACCACCACGGCAGAGCGGGGAGTACTATCGCCGCCTTCTGGCCAATGGCTCGTGAGTTCCTCTAGGCTGGGACTGGTTTCTCCAGGATGTTGTACACTCAGGAAGAGGTGGCGACCATCAGGGGTAAAGTAAGGGCCTGTGAGCTCGGCATCTTTGGGGGCAGAGGCCACCCGAATCACCTTGTCCTCGGCCTGATGATAGACAAATAAACTATTGTTTCCATAGGGCGTATAGGGTGCTTTGCCGATCTTGCTGCCCGAAATATCAGAGGTGAACCAAAGGTTGCCTCTGGGGTCAAAGGCCATATTATCGGGGCAGGCAAAACCGAAGTCCGCCCCACCGGTCAAAAAGGCTTCGGCCTTAAATTTAAGGCCTGTTTTATCTTCTGATTTCTCTTCAATCTTGAGAATTTGGCCCATATAATCTCCCTTGGGAATATTATTGGTGAGCGTGATGAGCACATGGCCAGTTTGGGGGTCAAACTCAATATCTTCGGGGCGATTGAGTGGGGTCGCACCTAAGAGCTTGGCTGCCTCTCGCATACGGATAAGGACCTCCGTTTGATTCTTAAAATGCTTTTGCAGAATGGGTTGTTCCTCATAATTGAGGGATAGCCATTCGCCTTTTTCGGTATTGGCAACATAAAGGGTGCCTTCGGTCAGGCTGCCGGGTTGGCTACTGACAAACTTATAGATATGTTCATCATTTTTGTCATCGCCGGTATAAACCACTAGTCGGCCATCGGGAGCTTCATAGACTTGGGCGCACTCATGGGCGCAGCGGCCAAGGGCCACCAACTTTCGGGCTTTACCCGTTTTAATATTTACTTCGACCACCCAGCCATAGTGTTCGGGCAGATTATCGGGATACTTATGCTCCCAGCCATATTCAGAGGGGATGCGTTTGGGTTGCTCGGCATTTTGGCTATAATCGCTTTCGCCATAATAAAACTGGTAGTTTTCCTCACAGGTCAGAATGCTACCCCAGGGGGTTACGCCTCCTGCACAATTCCCGAAGGTGCCCATAGCGACCTTTTTGCCGGCCACGGCTTCGGGCCAATCAAAAGGGATTTCGGTAAAGCCATTTAGGCGGCGGTTATACTCGCTATCCTGCTTAATTTCCCAGGGGCCATCGGCTGTTTTTTGGATATGCAAAATAGATCCGCCCACCTCATAAAGCTCTTGGTCAATAGCTTCCTTTGTCTTTGTTTTCGGGTCGGCTTTGCGGGCAAAACCGTGTACAAAAAGGGGATCGAGATATTCGTGATTGACCCAAAGTAGGCCTTCTTGTAGTTCTGGCCCTTGTTGAATTGGGATATAGGCGGTATAATCGTTATTAAAGCCAAATTTATCTTTAGTTGAAATCTCATCCTGCCATTTGGCTAAAATTTGATATTCCAGTCCTTCATCTAGAATGAGTTGGTCTTCAGTTTTGGCGGCTAGGCCTTTAAAAGGGAATTCAACTTGGGGTTCTACCTTCTCGCCTGTTTCCGTATAGCCTTTATTATGTTGGGGTTCGCCACAAGATTCTAGGCTAGTTAGTAGGCTTGCGCCAGAAACAGCTAGGCCGGTACGGCCCAAAAACTGTAGAAAAGATCGTCTATTTTGCTCTTTCATGATATGGTAGTTTATTTAGCACTGTTGTTTTATTTGGGGCCCGCGGCCGGCTAGCCTTTGGCTAGGTCGGCCGCCGCTATGCTGCGCGGCTCGCAGGTCTGCTCGGCCCTGCAGCCGCCTTTGGCGGCTTGGGTCTGGCCTTGCGGCCACCGCTGCGCAGCGCTGGGCCAAAAGTGGTCGATTAGCTTGTTAAAGTTAAAAAGCATCGCTTGCTTTCAGAAGTATTAGATTAAAATTTAAGGAGAATTAAACTGGGCCAAAAAAAAGCTGGCTCTATGAATAGAACCAGCTCTTTAAGGCTAAAGAATATTGTTAATCGTTTTTGGCGGAAGCTTGACTTTTAAGTTGTGCGCCTAGTTGGACCAGTTCCACAAACTCTGCACGGTCGCCATTGGGGTCTTGGCCTTTGGCCGAAAGGGCCCAATTTTTCACTTTATCAAAATTGGCGGTTCCCTTAAACTCAGAATCGCGCAGCAGCATACCAAAGGCTGCCACAGCGGCAGAAAAACGGAAATTATCTGAGGTTTGTGCTACAGCAGCGTCCTTGTTAAGATTAAACTCTAGGAGTTTGCTCTTGTCGCTATCCAAAGGTTTGTAGCGTAATTTGAGCGTCATCAGGTCGCTGCTATTATTTTTGATGCTGGGGGCATCTTGGTACTTCAAGGCCGGTTGTTTACTTACGTTTTGGGTAGAGGCCGAGCCTTGGGGAATAATTTCATAAATGGCCGTAACGGTATGTCCAGCGCCCAATTCGCCTGCATCTTTGGTATCATCATCAAAGTCTTCGGCTCTGAGTAGGCGGTTTTCATAGCCGACTAGGCGGTAGGCCTTCACCCATTGGGGGTTAAACTCAATTTGGATCTTCACATCTTTGGCGATGCTAAACATATTGGCGCGCATTTCTCGCACAAAGACCTTTTTGGCTTCCTTTTCATTATCGATATAGAAATAGTTGCCATTACCAGCATTCGAGATTTGTTCCATGCGGTCATCTTTATAGTTGCCCATACCAAAGCCGCAGATTGTGAGATAGATATCCAGTTTGCGTTTTTCAGTAATGAGGTCCACCAAATCAGAGCTACTAGAAGGACCCACATTAAAATCGCCATCGGTGGCGAGAATCACGCGGTTATTTCCGCCTTCAATTAGGGCTTCTTGGGCTGTTTTATAGGCCAGCTCAATACCTTGTCCACCAGCGGTAGAACCGCCAGCTTCTAGGTGGTCGAGGGCCGAGAGAATTTTATTGGATTCGCTAGCTGGGGTAGAGGGCAGGACCAAACCTGCGGCACCTGCATAAGCGACAATGGCTACTTTGTCCTTATCATCGAGCTGAGAGAGCAACATTTTGAGCCCTTTTTTAAGTAGGGGGAGCTTATTGTCGCTAGACATAGAGCCAGAGCAATCGATTAAAAAAACCAGATTAGAGGGTTTGAGTTCATCGTAATTGAGGTCTTTCCCTTGGAGGCCAATATGCAAGAGTTGATGTTCTTGGGCCCAGGGGGCTTGGCTCAGCTCCATATTTACGGAGAAGGGATGTTCTCCAGTGGGTTGGGGATAATCATAATCAAAATAATTCACCATTTCCTCTAGGCGAACGGCTCCGTTGGGGGGCAGTTGCTTCCATTCTTTGAGATAGCGGCGCACATTACTATAGGCCGCATTATCTACATCAATCGAAAAGGTAGAGAGGGGGTTATCTGTGGCGCCTAAAAATGGATTTTCGATGATTTTGCCATACTCTTCGGTATTATGATCTTGGATATTGACCGTAGTGCTATCCATAAGAGCGGCCTCTGGATCGACGACTTCACCAATGGCTTCTTCGGTGGCTAGCTCCATTTCTTCTTGAGGAGCGGCTCTAGATTGATGCTCTATAAGGTATTCTTCTTTGGCTCCAGAGGGCATAGATTGATTACAGCTTTGGCCCAAAAACAAAAAGCTGATGAGGGCCAGGGGCAGAAAGTAGGATTTCATAGTGGTTGATTTAAGTGAAGGAGTAGATTTACTCTTGGGGAAAATTTTTCGATTCAGCCAATTAGATGATGTTTGCTTGGCTTCTGGTGTTTTAAGATAAGCTTTTTATCTGGTTTGAAAGGATTGTTTTTTGGGGCTGTTCCTTCGGTAGGTTAAAACCCACCGCAAGAGTGGTATCGCTTTGTGAAGATAGTTGAGCAGGGGTAAACTCCATATAAATTTAGGGGCCGAAGAGGGATACCAAAAGAGAAGACAAAAGATGAGCGGCCCAGCGCTGCGGAGGGGTGGCCGCAGGCCAGACCGAGCTTTTTGAGCGAAGCGAAAAAAGCGAAGGGCCGAGCAGACCTGCGAGCCCCGCAGCATAGCGGCGGCCAGCAAAGCTGGCCGCGGGCCCCAAAAAAGGAAGAGCCAACTCACCTTATAGGCAAGTTGGCTCTTCAGCATCAGGTGGAAGTTCGGCTTATCGGAGAAGCGTCACTTGGCCACGAACAGTTTGTACATCTTGACCAGGGTATTGGTAAGAGAATACATAGATATATACATCGCGGGCTTGCAATTCGCCATTGAGGGTACCATCCCAACCCTCGCGAGGATCGTTATTGTCTCCATCAAAAACGATTTGTCCCCAACGGTTGTAGATTTTGAACTCGATTACTTCTACATTATCGCTCAAGCGGTAAGGTAATGGGCGGAAGCTGTCATTTTCTCCATCATTGTTAGGCGTAAAGGCGTTAGCAAAGCCAGAGAATTGAACAGGTAGAAGGTTCAAGTAAAGTGTATCAGTAGACTGGCAAGATCCGTTGTCGGCCACGATAACGAAGGCCAAAGGATTTTGCGTGGTATCTAGGGTAGTTACTGTTGTTTGGTAAGCATTGGCATCGGCTACATCTGCAGCGGGAGACCAAGCATAGCTTACGCCAGTTTCGGCGCCAGCAGTACCAGCAGCGATATCAATAGTGCTACCAATGGGTAGGCTTGTATCCTGAACGCTAGGACTTACAATATAAGGAGCGATAACAGGGTAGCGAACTTCGGCAGTAGCGGTAGCAGAGCAACCATTAACATCTGTAGCCGTGAGGGTATAAGTACCTTCAGCTACACCGTTAATGTTGGCAACAGTGTCGCCAGTACTCCATAGGTAGGTATAAGTAAATGTACCTGTGCTGTCGGGCCATCCACCTTGAACGTTAGCGGCTAGGTCTTCACAGTTAGTTACATCAATAGCTACTTCAGGATCATCTTCGAGAACGACTAGGCCATCTAGGCTAGTTTCGCAAACGCCAGCATCCAAAGTAACAGTAACAGAGTAAGTACCAGCAGAGAGGTTGCTCACGTCTTGAGTAGTTTCTCCATTCGACCAAAGGTAAGTAATCTGGTTAGTTCCAGAGCTAGTAGAGTTTACTTCGATATCGTAGAAACCGTTACTAGCGCCTACACAGATTTGCTCTTCGCGAGCGACTACGCGGGCTTCGATAGCTCCTCCTACTAGGTTGAAGGTTGCGCTATCTTGGCATCCTCCTGCACCCGTAACTGTAACCGTGTAAGTACCGATAGATAGGTCAGAGAGGTCTTCAGTGCTTGCGCCATTAGACCAAAGGAAGGTATAGCTATTATCACCAGATACAGTCAAATCAATATTACCGTTGTCTAGACCACAAACTGGGCTATTAACGTCGGCATTATCAATATTTACGGTAGAGCCAGCTACAGTATAGCTATCGGTGAACGTACAGCCATTTTGGTCGGTAATGGTTACGCTATAAGTACCGGGTTCTAGGCCTGTGAGTGTATTAGCTGCGCTAACACCATTGCTCCATTGGTAATCCAAAGAGTTGGGGTTACCAGGAACGGGATCTCCGGCCATAGATTGAACAGCAGTAATTTCGATAGATCCGTTTGCGGGACAAGCAGTAGCATCTGTAATAGTTGTAGTTACAGTGGGGGCTTGAGCAAAGGGACCAAATATATTGATGTTATTCACAACAGACTGACAGCCGTTGGCATCAGTAGCGGTTACGGTATAGGCGCCTGCAGGCAGGTTAATCGCAATAGTTGTAGATTGACCATTGGCATTGGCATCCCACTGGAAGCTATAAGGAGTTGTTCCTCCAACAGCGCTTACTTGAGCAGCGCCATCAGTGGTATTCCAACAAGAAGTACCAATGAGTGTATCAAGGCTAGCAACAAACTCAGCAGGCTCAGCAATAGTAATGGTATCAGAGTAAGCTACACAACCGAAAGAGTCGTAAGCAACTGCATAGTAATCGCCAGGCATTAGGCTAGAGAAGCTAGCTGTATCTGGAGTATTAACGAAAGCAATTTGGCTATCGGCAGCATTGAAAAGTGTGAAATCGTAGTTGGGGCCTAAATCACCTTGAGTACCCAATAACTGAATCGTACCATCATTGGCTTGGTAACAGCTAATATCCATGCTAGCTACTGTAGTCACCTGTGTGGGGTTCACACATGGAGTTGTACAGCAGGTAAATAGTGTAGCAGCATTGTCAGGGCAAAGTCCAACACCACCTAGGGCACGAACTTGAATTTGGAAACATTCTCCATCGCGGAAGCCAGTTACCAATACGCTATCTTGAGCCAAAGGAACTGCAACCCAAGTAGCCCCTGAATCAAGGCTATATTCCCAGCCAGTAGCACCAGCAGATCCGCTCCATTCGAAGAGGATTTCACTTGTGTAGTTATCGGGAGTACCACAGCTCACTACAGGAGCGGGGATTGTAGTATTGATAACAATTTCTGTAGAGTCAACCATAGGACAGCCCTGTTCGATAACAGTACCATAGTAGGTAGTCGTACCTGCAGGGAATACAGAAGGCGTTTCTGTAGAATCGTTGATTAGAGCAACATTAGGTGACCAATCATAGATTAGAAGTGGTCGTAGTGCACAGTTGCTAAACGTAATTACAGGACGATTAGATGTTGTCGTGGGAGTAGACAAAGAACCAGGAAGACAGCCAGAAACGCCATCTGTGTAATCTCCAATCCCAGAAAGGTAAGAAGTCGTAACTGCAGCAACATCGTCATCAGAAGTCCAGCTACCATTATCAAAACAAAACTCTATCAGTAGGCTAGATGTACCGTCCCACTCATAAGGCATATTGAATGGAATTAGGTTAGGACCTAAAGTAGTCGTGTAATTACCACTATATACCTGAGTGGCATTAGGGGTGGCTAAGAAACCTGTAGTACCTGCAGGAATAGCAGTAAGAGTAGTACAAGATAGAGAAACAGAGAAGTTACTAAATGGCTGTGAACTTCCTTTTGTCACAACATCTAGTGTCATGTCATTAAGTAGTCCAGGTTGTATACCCGCAGCTAATAATTCACTAGCAGGAATAAGTGTTTGGAAACGGCTGTCTTCCCAGAATCCACGGAAAGGTTGGTCAGAAGTAGTTGTTGCTGTACCAACAGTGATTGGTTGAGGCGTTCCTGAACAAGGTCCAGCATTAGGTCCACAACCTCCAGAACTCATTCCTCCAGAACCAACACCATAATTCATGGTCAATACTACTGTATCACCGGGGCAAATTGTGTCAATAGCTGGAGTAATATCAGGAATACCTGGACGGAACTTCAAGCCAATAGTGTCATGACCAATACAGGCACCATAAGCATACTCTACATAGTAGGTAAGCGTATCGGCAGGCGCACCGCTAATATTAGCCGTTGGGCTGGCTACGTTAGTGGCACTAAGGTCATTTACACGAGCTGCAGGAGCTGAAGTCCATGTCCAAACACCATTAACCAAGTCAATACCAGGTCCTGTAGCATTAGTTGTAAAAGTTAATGCATTAGGTAAACCATTCTGACAAAGTGAAGTGTCAGAAGGTAAGCTAACTACATCAAGAGGAAGATCTACTAATGAGATACTTACAGTGTCAGTAGTAACACAGCTCGCTCCAGTAATAGGATCTGGAGTAGTGATAAATTGCACTTCGTAAGTAACTACATCACCAGCTACTGTAGAAGCAGGTACACTAGCAATAGGGTTACGGATAGTGTCATCGCTAAGAGGAGCTGTAGG
This sequence comes from Saprospira sp. CCB-QB6, assembly GCF_028464065.1. NCBI lineage: Bacteria > Pseudomonadati > Bacteroidota > Saprospiria > Saprospirales > Saprospiraceae > Saprospira > Saprospira sp. CCB-QB6. The sequence goes on from NZ_CP116808.1 coordinate 2,586,584, forward strand.
TCCAGCAATTTGTACCCAGTTAAAACTACCTGCTACCGAACCACCTGGGCCGAGAGAGAAAGTCTGAGCACCAAGCTGAATATCCTGAGCTACACCTGCACAAATAGAAGTATCACTAGCTGTTACATTCACACCAGGAATTACCAGGCTAAAGCCAAGATAAGCTGGGAGCGGAATGGGACAAGCGTTGTCCGTTACCGCAATTGTAAAGTTGTTTACCCCAATCTGAGCATTACAAGTACGAATTTGTACATAAAGCTCTAGAGAGTCTGGGCGGTTAGGATCTGGGTTAAATTGGAAAATGCTAAAGTTAGCAGGTCCAAACACCGTCCCAATATTAGAGTTGTTAGGATCCAATGAAAGCGTGTCTCCATCAGGATCCACTGCTGTAATTTGGAATTCTAAGGTATCACACTGACAAGTAACAAAAGTACGGTTGGTAGTATCATAAGTACCTCCACCAGATACAATAGGTTCTGTATTGGTTACCCCTGTATTCGTACAGTTGTTCAATACAACCACCTGCATATCACGCATGATGGTACTAATCGTGTCCCCATTACGCACCTCATACACTCTTACTGCTGCAACAGATGTTTGTGCAATGCTAGGCGTAAAAGTCATCTGTCCCGTGTTGGTGTTGAAAACCATACCATTGGCAGGAGTCGTAAAGAAGGGCTGAGTGGCGGTTGCTCCCCCCTGAAAAATATAAGGGTCAGCAGATCCAGTCTGATAAGGAGTAATCATCTCATAAATCAATGAATCTCCATCTACATCAATGGCTCCATGGTTAAACGTAAAGGGCTGACCAGCACAGATATAAGGCGTGGGAAGCGAAGTGAAACGAGGAGAGTTGTTGCAAAGTCCCCCAACATTGTTAATGCTGGTCTCAAGCGCCATAGACTGACTCCCCGCATTATCTCCATTGGTAATGTTACTGTTTCGACAACAGGTGTTCCAGTTAAGCACCCAAGAATCACACTCTGAAGGAAGGGTGACGACTGCAGTGTACTCGTAAACTTGAGTTCCCTGAATGGTCCCCGAACTACTAGAACAAGTCGTATTAGCTAGCTCATCAGGACAAACTGGGGTGATCTCATTACCAAAATTAGCCCCCGCATTAAAGGTGACGTTTGGCTGGGCCAAACCACAGTTTGGCGCTGTTAAACTAACCGAAAGCGTTGTGGGCATAGAAATACCGTCACAATCTCGGTATAGCTGAAATGTAACCTGATACTGGTTGTTGCCCAGACAGGTATAGTAGACGTCTCCACCTACAATGTGGCTCGCTTGTACATCCCCCGCCGAAAAAAGCAGGAAAAACAAGGGTAGGAATAGCCCTAAGGCCCACCTACTCATAGACGTAATACTCCAATGTAAACTTTTGTATTCCAAGGCTATATTACATTTGAAGGGTTAAATAAAAAATGGTTTCAAATCCACTAATAAAGGGCTGAAATGCACTTGCATAGGCCCCCTAAAAGTTATTAACAAAGTTAGCATTTTAATAATAAAAATTTAAAATCAAGGACCAATTCTGCAAATTTTAATCATATCTACGGGCTTTAATATTAAGGTCTCACCCAATAAAAAAATAAAGCCCTAACTATTAGAACTATTAATTTTGCTTTTATGCTGCCTTTTATAAAACATTTGTTGGCCCCAAATAAAGCGCAAAACAAATTCCCTAAACTTTAATATAAGAGCAACTAAAAGAAGAATAAACCCAATTTATCAAAAGTTAAGTCTTTGAGGATCGCTAAGCTCCTAGCAGCCCAAAAGTCGAAACAAAAAGTTATCTTCGCAGCATTTCAAAAAAGCCGAATTTTGACTATGTACACGATCTTTAACGGAGCCCACCAAATCCAACTACTAGAAGGACCTCAAATCTGGAAAGCCGAGCAAATTAAAGCCCTACTCCTTAGCTTTAAAGCCGATACTCCCCCTCAAAAACGAATTATCCCCGCCAAAGGATTAGAAGACCTCTGGAAAAATATTCTTACCCAATTTCACTACCTCGAAGCCGCAGGAGGCCTAGTCTATTACCAAGACGATATTCTAGCCATCTACCGCTTCGACCGCTGGGACCTCCCAAAAGGTAAAATCGAAAAAGGAGAATCCCCCGAACAAGCCGCCCTCCGAGAAGTGGAGGAGGAAACTGGCCTAGCCGCTCTCGAACTCGGCCCAAAATTACCCTCAACTTATCATATCTACTGGAACCCCTATAAATCTCTCTGGTCCCTCAAAAAAACACATTGGTTCCAAATGAAGGCCCTAACCAACGGCCCCCTAATCCCCCAAACCGAAGAAGGTATCGAAGAATTAGCCTGGCGCCCCCTCCAAGCCATGAAAACCGAAGCGAATACTTACGCTAGTATCGCCCAACTGCTTAAATCCTGCTAAATGGCTCTCGCTCTACTCGCTCTGGGCTCCAATATGGGCATAGCCAGAAATTACCTGCAGTTCGCCCTCGACGAACTCGCCAAAATTGGCCAAATTACTAGCCAATCCGATGTCTACCTAACCGCCGCCTGGGGCCTAGAAGATCAAGCCGATTTCGAAAATATGGCCCTAGCCCTACAGTGCGAACTCTCCCCCGAAGAACTCCTAAAGGCGTGCCTAAGCATAGAAGCCAAGGCCGGCCGCATCCGCAAACAAAAATGGGGACCCCGCTGCCTAGATATCGATATTATTTTCTACAATCAAGAACAAATCAATCTGCCCCAACTCCAAATTCCACACCCCCAACTCCATAAACGCCGCTTTGTTCTCGCCCCCCTCGCCCAAATCGCCCCCCAATTTATCCACCCTAGCCTCAACCAATCAATCCAAGACCTATTAGATCACTGTCAAGATCCGCTTCCTGTTCAAAAAATAGCCTCCCAAAACTAACATCATGCAAATCGCTAACGGTAATTATATTGTTATTGAAGGAAATATCGGTACCGGCAAAACCTCTTTCTCCGAGCTGCTCGCCAAAGACCTTAATGCCCGCCTGATCCTCGAAGAGTTTTCCGATAATCCCTTCCTCCCCCTCTTCTACAAAAATCCCGAACGCTACGCCTTTCCCGTAGAACTCTTCTTCATGACCGAAAGACACAAACAACTCCAAGAGGTCCTGATGAATCCCGACCTCTTCCAACAATACACCATAGCCGATTATGTTTTCTCTAAAACCCTGCTCTTCGCCGGACAAAACCTCCGCGGAGAAGAACTCCGCCTCTTCCAACGCCTGTTTACTACCCTCAATTCTATCTTCCCCCAACCCGACCTCCTGGTCTATCTCCACCGATCGGTCCCCGAACTAATCCGACAAATTAAGAAGCGCAACCGCAGCTACGAACAAGATATCGCCCCCGATTATCTCAAGAAAATCCAACAGGCCTATTTCAATTTCTTCCGCCTCCAAAAAGACCAAATTCCCATCCTGGTCCTCGATGTAGAAGGAATGGACTTTGTCCACAATCCCGAGGATTACCAACTTTTACTGGACCTGATCGCCCAACCCTACGAAAAAGGCCTGCATTTCTGGAAAGGTAGAACAGAAGGATTCTAATCCTTTTTTGGGGCTGCCCCGCCTTTCAGGCGGGTCGGGCTGTTTCGCAGCTCGCTGTTCGCTCGGCCCTTCGCAGGCTTTGCCTGCTCGGTCTGGCCTGACGGCCACTGCTGCACATCGCTAGGCCGCTCATCTAATTTTTTTCTTTTAGCTTTTTTCTTCGGCAGTTTTGCTGTTGTTTTTTGAAGCTGTGGGTTAAAACCCACAGCAAAAAGGGAGGCCATTCTACATCCAAAAAAATGAGCCGATGGTTTTAACCATCGGCTCATAAAAAATATTGATTGTAGCTGAGGATTTTAATCCTCGGCTACTTTTTTTGTGCTGTTTTATGCTAGTTGCTGTAGGTTTCAACCTACAGTCATGGCCGAAGGCCAAACGGCCACAACAAGCCCTTAAGGGCGTCTTCGACGACCAACGGGAGTAACCGCCCGCCTTCGGCGGGCGGCCCCCCTTAAAAACCAACTACCAATCTGGCTGGCTGTATAATTTACCAACATCTAGTTTGTAGTATACCGAGTTTACCTCTTCAGCAGAGCTTGAATCAGGGTAGTAGTCAGGTCTTGATGAAGAATAAGTTGTTGCTTTATATACCACTATTCTATCCTCAAATATTTTTGCCCATTGTATGATATAATATCCACAATACGCGTAGTCATAAGTTTTGATAATTAGCTCCCCATCCTTGATTAAATAATAACCAGTATAGCCATTAACTATATTATTGGCCACCTCATTATTTAGACTGTCTAGTCCTGTGCTACTATACAGCTTACCGTCTGCAAAAAAACGCTTAAAAAAATACATTGGTCCAAAATTAGTATCTGGGTAGTATAGATAATAGATCGCAGTTGTATCTATCAAGTCTTTAGGGTAAAGGTCCTCTGCTTTAGTTACATACCAATCTTTAAACTTTTTAGGAATGACATTTCCTCTAGCTGTTCTCGTATCAGTACAAATAGCGCAAGAATATTGCAGCAAAAGCAAAAAGCCAACTAGGGCAAGTTGATATGAGCGGTAGTTCTTCTTTTTCATAAAAAGCATCTATTTTATATCTCAAGATGCTCATTTATTTGGTTTCCCCTATTGCGTTTGCTCTAGTGTAGCCAATGGGGCGTAATAGAAAGCAAAGAAGGGCTTTAGTCCGCTCTTTGCTCAGTCTACAAGCAAGGAAGAGGAGTACTGAACCCCCTCAGTAGGCTTTAGTGAGCTCCTCCCTTGGGTTTGTATAGCTCCTCAAGAGGACTTGGGCAAGTCCTCGCTTGGGGCAGGGGAGGTCCTTGAGAGGGGCTCTGTACATCCTATTTTGGACTTACTTAAGTCCTCTATACTATAGGCCTAGTTACTCTGCAGGACCTCTATAGGTCCTCCTTTGGAGCAGTTCAAGTCCTGCCGATGACTAGCTCAAGTCCTCCTCTTTAGGTAGAAGAATGGTTCTGATGACTAGGAGGGCTGCTCTGGAGGATTAGCGCTAGCCCTCAAGATAATGTACAGCAGCCCTATAGAGGACTAGGAGAGGCCCTCGCTCGGAGGTCTGGAAATGCTCCTGATGATTAGGACTAGCCTTCTGGAGGGCTAAGCCTAGGCCTAGAGAGGGCTATTGTACCCCTTCGGATGGCTAGAGTACCCCGTTCTGATGGGTGTGGGAAATCCTCCAGAGGGGTAAGTGTACCCCTCCCGATGGGTATAGGAACCCCTCCTGATAGCTAGCGGCCCCCCTTCCGATGGCTAAGTGAAATCCTCCAGAGGGGTAGGTAAACCCCTCTTGATGGGTATGGGAACCCCTCCCGATGGCTAAAAGTAGCCCTCCAGAACAGAAAAAGGCCCAAAACCTAAGTTTTGGACCTTTCCTTTATTGGGGTCCTACAGGCGGCGAAGCCGCCGCAGGCCTAGCGATGTGTAGCAGTGGCCGTCAGGCCAGACCGAGCAGGCAAAGCCTGCGAAGGGCCGAGCGAACAGCGAGCTGCGAAACGTAGCGCCTGCCGTAGGCAGGAGGCCCCTAAATATCATAATTCAAGACTGGCATCAACCAGCGTTCGGCCTCTTCGACCGTTATACCCTTGCGGGCCGCATAGCTTTCTACCTGATCCTTTTCGATATTGCCCAAGCCAAAATAGCGGGCCTCTTCTTGTCCAAAATACCAACCACTAACGGCAGCAGCGGGAAACATGGCACAGCTTTCTGTCAGGCGAATGCCAATGCGCTCCTCTACCTCTAGCAGGGCGAACAAACTGCGCTTTTCGGTATGTTCTGGGCAGGCGGGATAGCCTGGTGCTGGACGAATGCCCTGGTAGTTTTCGGCAATTAAGGCCTGATTATCTAAAGCCTCATCTGCTGCATAGCCCCAATAGTTGCGGCGGACCTCAGCATGAAGATATTCTGCAGCAGCCTCGGCCAAACGATCGGCCAAAGCCTTGAGCAAGATGGCATTGTAGTCATCATGGGCAGCCTCAAAGCGGGCCACATGCTCCTCGATGCCAATACCTGCGGTAACGGCAAAAGCTCCCATGTAATCGGTCTTTCCGCTAGCTTTAGGGGCTAAGAAATCGCTGAGACAATAGTTGGGTTTATTGGCGGCTTTCTGCCGTTGTTGGCGCAGATGATGCAAGCGCATCGGCTCTGCTTCTGGCCCATTGGGATAGACCAAAATGTCATCATCATCTATGGAGTTAGCGGCAAAAAGACCACAAACGGCCTTGGCCTGCAACCAGTTTTCGGCAATGATTTGGTCCAGCATCTTTTGCGCATCAGCATAGAGGGATTTAGCCTCTTGGCCCACTACTTCATCCTCTAAAATAGTGGGGAACTTACCGGCCAGTTGCCAACTGCTAAAGAAGGGTGTCCAGTCGATATAGTCTCGGAGAACGGCCAAATCTAGTTGGTCAAGGACCGTAATGCCCATTTTGTTGGGGATCACCGGCTCTATTTTGGACCAATCCAAAGCGAGTTTATTCTCTCTGGCCTTCTTCAGACTCAAGTAGCGCTTGGCGGAAGTCCGTTTGGCACGCTGCACACGGATTCGTTCTTGTTCGGCCAAGACCTGCTCCATATAAGCCGCTCGATTTTCTTCTTTTTCGGCTAGGAGCGAAGCCGCTACCGTAACCGCTCTGGAGGCATCCAAAACATGCACGGCAGGCCCGCTATATTGTGGGGCAATCTTTACGGCCGTATGAGTTTTAGAGGTGGTTGCGCCACCAATGAGCAAGGGCATCTGCATGCCTAAGCGTTGCATCTCTTTGGCCACATAGACCATTTCATCGAGAGAGGGGGTAATGAGTCCACTAAGGCCCACAATATCCACCTGTTCATCTTGGGCCTTTTTAAGAATTTCATTGGCGGGAACCATCACGCCCATATCAATAATCTCAAAGTTGTTGCAGGCCAAGACCACTCCCACAATATTTTTCCCAATATCGTGCACATCACCTTTGACCGTAGCCAAAAGGATTTTCCCCTTAGCAGATTGGCCAGCAGATTTCTCGGCTTCAATAAAGGGCGTAAGATGGGCTACGGCCTGTTTCATCACTCGGGCGGATTTAACCACCTGAGGAAGGAACATTTTTCCTGCGCCAAAGAGGTCGCCCACAATATTCATCCCTGACATTAGTGGTCCTTCAATGACTTCTAGGGGGCTACTATATTGTTGTCGGGCTTCTTCGGTATCTTCTACCACAAACTTGGTAATTCCCTTGACCAAGGCATGAGCAAGGCGATCTTCCACGGGAGCTTCTCTCCAGCCGAGGTCTTCTTTACGTTTCTTACCATCCAAGCCCTTGAGCTGTTCGGCATAATCGGTTAGGCGTTCGGTTGCATCGGGTCGGCGGTTAAAGAGCAGGTCTTCCACTAGGGCCAAGAGTTCTTTGGGAATATCCTCATAGACCTCAATCATACCGGCATTGACAATGCCCATATCCATTCCTGCTTGGACTGCATGGTACAAAAAGGCGGAATGGATCGCTTCTCGAACGATATTATTTCCACGGAAAGAGAAAGAGAGGTTACTCACGCCACCACTAATTTTGACCAAAGGCATGCGGCGTTTAATTTCTCTAGTGGCTTCAATAAAGTCTACCCCATAATTATTATGTTCTTCGATACCTGTTCCAATAGCGAAAATATTGGGGTCAAAGATGATATCTTGGGGGGGGAAGCCCACCTCTTCCGTCAAGATTTTATAGGCGCGGCTACAAATCTCTACTTTGCGTTCCATGGTATCGGCTTGGCCTACTTCATCAAAGGCCATGACTATGGCGGCGGCGCCATATCTGCGGACCAATTTGGCTTGATGGACAAAAGCCGCTTTCCCTTCTTTTAGCGAGATAGAATTGACAATAGCCTTGCCTTGTACGCAGCGGAGGCCAGCTTCAATCACTTCCCATTTAGAAGAGTCGATCATAATGGGCAGGCGGGCGATATCGGGTTCGGAGGCGATGAGGTTGAGGAAATAGCTCATGGCTTCGACGGAGTCGAGCATTCCTTCATCCATATTCACATCAATAATTTGGGCGCCTCCTTCTACCTGTTGTTGGGCCACAGAGAGGGCCTCTTCATAGTTGCCATTTTTGATTAGGCGGGCAAACTTGCGGGAGCCCGTCACATTGGTCCGTTCTCCTACATTGATAAAGTTAAAGCCGGGGCGGACAATCAGTGGTTCTAGGCCAGAATAGGCCGAGTATTGCATAGGCGCGGGCTTTTTGCGTACGGGTAGTTCGGCCACCACTTCTGCCATTCGGCGGATATGTGCTGGAGAAGTACCGCAGCAGCCTCCTACGATATTGATAAAGCCACTTTTGGCAAAATCTTCAATGAGTAGGCCCATTTCTTGGGCCGTTTGGTCATATTCTCCCATTTCGTTGGGCAGTCCCGCATTGGGGTAAGCACTAATATAGCAATGGGCAATATTAGATAGTGCTTCGATATGGGGGCGCATTTCGGCTGCGCCTAGGGCGCAGTTGAGGCCAACGGAAAACAAGTTGGCGTGGCTGACCGAGAGCCAGAAGGCTTCTACCGTTTGGCCCGAAAGGGTACGGCCAGAAGCATCGGTAATGGTTCCAGATACCATAACGGGATAGGCAATGCCTACTTCCTCGCAATACTGATCGATGGCAAAAAGGGCCGCCTTACAGTTGAGGGTATCAAAAACAGTTTCGACCAGAAAGAGGTCGGCTCCACCTTCGGCTAGGGCTTTGGCTTGCTCATAATAGGCGGCCCGTAGTTGCTCGAAGTTAATGGCGCGATAGCCGGGGTTATTCACATCTGGCGAGAGGGAAGCCGTGCGGTTGGTAGGCCCCATAGCGCCGGCCACAAAGCGAAACTTCTCTGGGTTTTCGGCATTAAAGGCATCTACAGCGGCGCGGGCGCATTGGGCCGAGGCATAATTGAGTTCATATACCAGCTCCTGCATATCGTAATCTTCCTGAGAGATAGCGGTAGCATTAAAGGTATTGGTCTCAATAATGTCGGCTCCTGCCTCTAGGTAGGCTTTATGGACCTCTGTGACCAGATGAGGTTGAGTAATAGAGAGCAAATCGTTATTGCCCTTCAAATCGCGATGGAAGTCGGCAAAGCGTTCTCCGCGGTAGTCGGCTTCTTGCAATTTGTACTGTTGTAACATGGTCCCCATAGCTCCATCAATGACCAAAATCTGCTGTTCGATCCGTTCGTGCAGGCGTTGCATTGCCATTTGTTGATGCGTAGGACGAAGTGTTAGACTCATGTGCGTACGTTAATCTTGTGAAATAAAGGCCTCCTGCTATTCAGGGGGCTTGGATTGGCCACAAAGATAGTGGCCCAAGCTTAAAAAAAGGCGAATAGAGTTTGTTCTTATGTTAAGGAGTTTCATGTTTTTTGGATCTGGTGCTGGCCAGCTAGATTCAGAAGGCCCAGCGCTGCGCAGCGGTGGCCGCAGGCCAGACCCAGCGGGCAAAGCCCGCGCAGGGCCGAGCGACCTGCGAGCCGCGCAGCATAGCGGCGGCCGACCTAGCCAAAGGCTAGCCGGCCGCGGGCCCCAAATCCTTAATATATAGACCTTGTTAAGGAGCAAAAAAAAAGCTCCCTCAACAGAGGAAGCTTGCTTGTTATAAGGTCCAGTCCATGAGCTTTTTGAGCCATTTGATGCCTAGCTTGTAGGGGGCATATCGGACGGGGTCATCGATGAGAAAGCTGCGTTTGAGTACTGATTTCTGGTGAGAAAAGAGTTGGAAAGAGCTTTCGCCATGATAGGCGCCGATGCCGCTTTCGCCCACTCCGCCAAAGGGAAGATTGGGATTGACAATATGCAGTAAGGTATCATTTACGCAGGCGCCGCCGGCAGAGGTTTCGGCCAAAACGCGTTCTACATTCTTATCATTTTTGCTAAAGATGTAGAGGGCTAGGGGTTTGGGCCGTTGGTTGATAAACTCGATGGCTGAGGGCAGGCTATCGTAGCTAATGATGGGGAGAATGGGGCCAAAAATCTCTTCCTGCATGAGGGGGCTGTCTAGATTAACCTCCGTCATCAGGGTCGGGGAGAGGTAGCGTTCGCTTTCCTCATAATTGCCACCAGCGGCAATTTCGCCATCTTTGAGGTAGGCGATCAGGCGGTTAAAATGGGCGGCATTGATAATGCGGGCCAGGCTATCGGATTGTTGGGGATTATCGCCATAAGCCTTTTGGATTTGGCGTTTCATTTCGGCAATCAGTGGTTCTTTCACGGCCTTATCCACCAATACATAATCGGGAGCGATACAAGTTTGGCCAGCATTGGTGAACTTCCCCCAGATAATCCGTTTGGCGGTTGCTTTGAGGTCCGTATCGCGATCGACCAAGCAGGGACTTTTCCCGCCCAGCTCCAAGGTGATGGGCGTAAGATGTTGGGCAGCCGCTTGGTAAATAATTTTGCCCACTTTGGTTCCACCGGTAAAGAAAATATAGTCGAAACGCTCTTTGAGTAGGGCTTGAGAAGCGGGAACGCCACCTTCTACCACAGCCACATAATGTGGAGGAAAAGCTTCTCGGATAATCTCTGCGGAGATGGCTGAAGTAGCGGGAGCCAGCTCTGAAGGCTTGAGAATAGCGGTGTTTCCAGCAGCCAAAGCGCCAATAAGAGGGGCAAAAAGCAGCTGAAAAGGGTAGTTCCAAGGGCCAATAATCAGGCTCAGGCCATAGGGCTCAGAGCGGATTTCGCTGCCTGCATTAAAGAGAAAGAGGGGCGTGCCCACCTTTTGGGCCTTCATCCATTTGGGCAGTTGTTGGATGGCCTTTTTGAGCTCGACCAAAACAAAGCCCAGTTCGGTCGAATAGGCTTCAAATTCATGCTTGCGCAAATCGCTATGCAAGGCCGCTAAAATCTCGCTTTCTCGCTCCACAATCTTTTGGTGTAGGCGTTCGAGTTGGGCCTTTCTAAACTGTAGCGATTTGGTTTGTTGGCTCGCAAAAAAGCTGCGTTGTTGGGCCACTAGCGCTGGAATTTGGTCCAAGTTTGGGTCTTCTAATAAATGGCTAGAAGAGATCATATAGATTGATTTTGGTGATGACAAAAGATAAGCAAAAAAATAAAAATGAATGCTTGTTGCCTCATTTTAAGGAGTTTTTGGGGCTGCCCCTCGCTTTGCTCGGGTCGGGCTGTGTCAGGGCTCGCTATTCGCTCGGCCCTACGCAAAATTTCGCTTTGCTCATTTTGCTCGGTCTGGCGCTTTGCGCCACCCCCTAGCATCCCTCAGCCTGCGGGCCTTCGGCCCTGTAGAACGCAATAAATTTTGGCGCCAGCCAAAATCTAGGCCGCTTGAATACTTATTTCTTCCTATCTTAGCGCCTGAAATTCCACCCCAGCAGACAAAATTTAGCTATATTCTTTGGCCATTGGGGCAAAAAGATTTTTCTTTGATCTCCCAAAGCTACCCAAAGAAGTAGAACAACTTCATTGTAATTGTAAATTATTCCTAAAATGGCAACGACTTCAGACATTCGTAAAGGGATGTGCCTAGAGCACAACCACGATACCTATATCATTGTTGAATTTCAGCATGTAAAGCCCGGAAAAGGAAACGCCTTTGTTCGGACCAAAATTAAGAGCTTGACTACAGGTAAGGTGCTCGATCACACTTTTCCTGCGGGCCACAAAGTAGAAGATGTACGCGTAGAGCGTCGTCAGTACCAGTTCCTTTATGAGGCAGAGAATCGCCTCAACTTTATGAACCAAGAGACCTATGAGCAAATCGACATTGAGCGCGAAATGCTAGACGGTGTACAGTTCCTCAAAGAAGGAGAGGTTTGCGAGGTGCTTTTCCATGCCGAAAAAGAAATTCCTTTGGCGGTGATGATGCCTCAGTACGTATTCTTGCAAATTACTTATGTAGAGCCTGGCGTTAAGGGCGATACAGCAACCAATACTCTTACTCCTGCCGAAGTAGAAACAGGCGCAGAAGTACGTGTACCTCTATTCATCAAGAATGGAGACCTCATTAAGATTAACACCGAAACAGGTGAATATATGGAGCGTGTCAAAAACTAGGCGCTAGCTCCGGCTCAAAGCGCAATGCCGATTTCTTTAGCATTGCGCTTTTTTGTTTATACAAATACCTTTTATCTAGCCTAAGAAACCTCGCCTAGTGGAGAGGCTTCTGCTAAAAACTTATATTTATGGAGTTTGACCAGATTAAAGAGCTGATTAAGTTGCTACAAGGCACTACTGTAGGGGAATTCAAATATGAAACGACAGAAATGAGCCTGTCTATTCGCACTAAGGACTACCAAAAGGTACGTACCGAAGTGGTTTCTCCTGCTCCCATGATGCCTACTATGGGCGCTATGCCTATTGCTGCTCCTGCAGCTCCCGTTGTAGCCCCTCAGCAAGAAGCACCCCAAGCTCAAGAGAAAAGCCAAGATGCAGGCGAATTGAAGGATAATGTGAATTATCTCGAAATTAAGTCGCCTATGGTGGGTACTTTCTACCGCTCTTCATCTCCAGAAAAACCACCTTTTGTTAAGGTAGGAGACGTAATTGGACCAGATGACACGGTTTGCCTCATCGAAGCCATGAAACTCTTTAATGAAGTAAAATCTGAGGTAACTGGCCGCGTAGTGAAGGTTTTGGCCGAAGATGCTAGCCCCGTAGAATACGAGCAGGTGCTTTTCCTTGTAGAGCCCCTCGTCTAAGTCGAGCCGCTAGTTCATCTTTGCTATTCAATCCAAAACCAATTGTATGTTTAAGAAAATACTTATTGCTAACCGAGGCGAAATCGCCTTGCGCGTTATCCGAACCTGTAAGGAAATGGGGATCAAAACGGTCGCTATTTACTCTACAGCCGATCGCGATAGCCTGCATGTGCGCTTTGCCGATGAGGCCGTCTGCGTAGGGCCTGCTGCAAGTAGCGATTCTTATCTCAATATTGCCAATATTATGGCTGCGGTAGAAATTACCAATGCCGATGCCATCCATCCCGGTTATGGCTTCTTAGCCGAAAATGCCCACTTTGCCGAAATCTGTACGGAGTATAATGTCAAGTTTATTGGCCCAACTCCCGAACAGATTAACAAAATGGGAGATAAAATTACGGCTAAAGATACCATGATTAAAGCAGGCGTTCCCGTAGTGCCCGGCTCCGATGGTTTGGTCAAAGACTTTAAAACAGCCCAAAAGGTCTGCGAAGAAGTCGGCTACCCCGTAATGCTTAAAGCTACGGCTGGTGGTGGTGGAAAAGGAATGCGCTTGGTCTGGAAAGAGGCCGATTTGCAAGATGCCCTAGAAGCTGCCCAAAAGGAAGCTAAGGCCGCCTTTGGCAATGACGGTATGTATATCGAGAAGTTCGTGGAAGAACCTCGACATGTCGAAATCCAAATTGCTGGTGACCAATATGGCAATGTCTGCCACCTTTCCGAACGTGAATGCTCTATCCAACGCCGTCACCAAAAATTGGTGGAGGAGTCGCCTTCTCCTTTCCTTACCGAAGAATTGCGCGAGGCAATGGGCCAAGCCGCAATCAAAGCCGGTGAAGCAATTAACTATGAAGGGGTGGGAACCGTAGAGTTTTTGGTCGATAAACACCGCAATTTCTACTTTATGGAGATGAATACTCGTATCCAGGTAGAACATACGGTGACCGAAGAGGTGATTGATTATGACCTCATTGCCGAACAGATTAAAATTGCTATGGGCGAACGTATTTCTGGACAGAATTACTACCCCCTAATGCACGCTATCGAATGCCGTATCAATGCAGAGGATGTCTATCATGACTTCCGTCCTTCTGCCGGAAAGATTACTTCTTTCCATAGCCCCAAAGGCCATGGCGTTCGCGTCGATACACATGTTTATTCTGGCTACAATATTCCGCCTTACTACGATTCCATGATCGCTAAGCTGATTTGCCGCGCCCGCACCCGCGAGGAGTGTATCGCAAAGATGCGCCGCGCCCTAGATGAGTTTGTGGTGGAAGGGGTACACACTACCGTGCCTTTCCATAGCCAATTGATGGACAATGAGGACTTTATCAATGGTAATTTTACCACTAAGTTTCTAGAAACTTTTGAGCTAAAGCCACCTCAACCTAAAAAGAAGAAAAGAGGACACTAGCTCGCTCTTTTTACTGAAAATAGCCGCTTCCGTTTTAGGAAGGGGCTATTTGTTTTGGGGCTGCCCCTGCGGCCTGCGGCCTTGGGTCGGGCCATTGCGCAGCTCGCTGCTCGCTCGGCCCTGCGCGGGCTCTGCCCGCTAGGTCTGGCCTGCGGCGGCCCTGCTCCAGCCCCTCAGCCGCGTCGCTGCGCTCCTTTGCGGCGGCTTTGCCGCCTGTTGGACCTAAAAATTCAGTAGTCGAAGTTGTTGGGGCAACAATTGGAGATGGAGTTTTGTGCCAGAGCGAATAATGGGATCGCCATCAATACTAATGGGCCAATGGCTGGGCAGTTCGAGTTGTATATCTTGGACGGGTTTGGGGCTGCTTTTGGGGCCATTTAATAAGGCTTGGGGAAAGAGCAGTTGGCCCAAATGGGCTTTTTTCTCTTGGCTGCTCCAGCTAAAGCTCTCTTTGGGGTTTTGCAGGCCAATAGCTAGGTTAAAAAAGGGCGCCAAGGCTTGTTTTTGGCCGTTGAGGGTCATTTGGGCGGGAGAGAGGATTTGTTGTTGGTTCCAGCTTTGGAAAAACTGCCATTTAGTGAGCAGGCGGATATTTTTAGGCGCTTTTTTCTGTAGGCTTTGGTAGTATTGGGCTAGCCAACCAATTTGGACCAGATGAATAAAATAGCGTTGATACGTTTTTTTGCCTCTTTGCCAGCTGACTAGGCCTACATGCTGGTAGCTCGCTTTGGGTTGTCGAAGGCCTTGGGCCAGGCCCTTCCAGGGGCGGAAGCCGGCGGTATTGGGGCGCCAGTGGTTGCCCCAACCAAGGGGAACTTGGGCCAAAATGAGCTCATCTACGGGCCGGAAAGATTGGCCTAAAAGGGCATTGGCGGCGGCATTGATGCTCCCATCTCCACCGAGGATGAGGAAATTTTGGGCGCCTTCCTTTAGGTAGAGTTGCATTTGTTGGAGCATCTCCTTGCGGTTGCGTACATCTTGGCCCTCATAGGCTTGGCCACTAGCTTTGATTTGCCGCTCTATTTTGGGCCAAAGTCGAAGGGCGCTAGCTTGGCGAGCTTTGGGGTTGCGTAAAATGTACCATTTCATAAGAGAGCGGCTTTAGGTGAGAAAGGGGGCTTTGGCCTAGCGATGTGGAGGGGGGCGGCGCAGCCGCAGACCGAGGCAGCTTGCTGCCGAAGGGCCGAGCGAATAGCGAGCCCCGCAACGTAGCGCCGCAAGGCCGAAGGCCGCAGCGGAGGCCCCAAAAAATCAATTAAAAGATAAACATAAAAAAGGAGGGGAAGTTGTTTTCCCTACTGCAATTTCTGGCTGGAAAAAACTATAACAAAAGGGGACAAAAGGCGAAAGGATACGGCTGGCTGTTTGAAAATGCTTATTTTTGGGGTCAAAATAAAAAGCAAACTACTATGTTTAAATCAATCACATTCAGTTTAAGCCTATTTTTGTTATTGGGATTTGGTGCTTGCCAAAACGAAACCACTGCCGGAAAGCCTGGGCAGGAAGAAACGGCTGCCGCTTCGGCAGAAGAGCAGCATAAGCATCATGAGGGGCATGGGGCTGCGCCTGAGCCATTGACGGAAGAGGGTTTGCATTATGGTTTGGAAAAAATTGATGGAGAGGGGGCGAAGACGGCCTCGGAAGTGGTTGCGAGTTTGCAGGCTGATGATTTGGGTATGATTGCATGGGGCGAAGGGCAGGAGTCGCCTGGTATAGAAAATATAAAAGTGGAGGGAGAAATTGTGGAGATGTGTAAAATGTCGGGTTGTTGGTTTACGCTCAAGACGGCCGAGGGCCAAGAATTGATTGTGAGTACTGCGGAGCATAAGGCTTTGCCCAAAGAATTTATGGGGCAAACGGTTGTGGCAGAGGGGCCTGCCTTTAGAGTAGACATTTCTGTAGAGGAGTTGCAAGCTCAAGCGCAGGCGGATGGGCAGAGCGAAGAAGAGGCGGCAGAAATCACAGAAGGAAGCAGTGAGTTTAACCTAATTGCCAAGGGCGTGATGTTGAAAAAGTAAGTTTTTTTGAAAAAAGGGCTAAAATATTTTGGACAAAAGAAATTCTTGCCTATTTTTGCAACCGCTTAGGGAGGAAAACACTTTGTTTTTGACTTTAAGTTTTGGATTGATTCCGTAGCTCAGCTGGTAGAGCATTTGACTTTTAATCAAAGGGTCCCGGGTTCGAACCCCGGCGGGATCACAAATAAAAAATAAAGGCTAAATATCTGGATTGATTTCGTAGCTCAGCTGGTAGAGCATTTGACTTTTAATCAAAGGGTCCCGGGTTCGAACCCCGGCGAAATCACAAGAAAAAATTATATAGAGTTTAGCCTTTTAGGTTGATTTCGTAGCTCAGCTGGTAGAGCATTTGACTTTTAATCAAAGGGTCCCGGGTTCGAACCCCGGCGAAATCACGTTAACCGCTTCCAAGTTTGGGAGCGGTTTTTTTTATGTCTATGTTGGACTATTAGCCTCAAATTCAGTCCTTAAAATTTTGCGTCGCTTTTTTTCGCTTCAAAAGCTTTATCTTTGGCCCGAGCTAGCGGCAAAGGCTGGCTTTAGCCAATTCTTAAAAGACTTCTTTAGTGTTTTATGAAAAACTTACTTAATTTTAGCCATCCGAATATACCTTCAATAACTCGTTTTTTGAGCATGCATTTACCTCTACACTTTATCCGCAAATCGGCCATTATAGCAGTGCTTACGGTCAGTTTTTGTTGGAGCAGTATCTATAGTCATCAACTTTCTGCCCAATGTGATTTACAAATTGAAAGCTTGCTCTTAAGTGATGCGAGTTGTGGGCAGAATAACGGCCAAGCTAGCGTAGCCGTAACAGGCGGCCAAGCACCGATTACCTACCAATGGTCTAATGGGGGCAATACTGCGGCCATTTCGGGCCTAGCAGCGGGTAATTATCAATTGACGGTTAGTGATGGAGCAGCTTGCCAGCAGATTATTCCCTTTAGCATTAGTCATCAGGATGGGCCTAGCCATACGGCGGTCATTCAGGCCGATGATTGTAACAATACGGTGAATACTGGAGAAATTGCGTTTAGCTTTACGGGCCAAGCGCCTTTTTCATTAAATTATACAGGCCCACAATCGGCTACTTTGACCAACTTGAACAACCTAGATACGCTCAGTCAGCTTAGCGCTGGGGAGTATAGCTTCATTTTGGTGGATGCAAATGGTTGTAGCTCGGCTTTCCGTCTAGAGGTCCCTACAAATGGAGGCATTTTGGCTGGAAGTGTTGTGAATAGCAACCCCGCTTGTGGGGGAGGAACCAATGGTTCTTTTACCACTACACCCACTACGGGCAGTGTGCCATTTGATTATTACTTGAATGGGACCTTTATTGGGCAACAATTTGGCCCAAATACCTTTGTCAATTTGACCGCAGGGGTGTATACTATTGAAGTCATTGATGTCAATGGATGTAGCGGCTTTGATACGCTAGTTTTAGATGAAGCTGGGGCGACTACACTCAATCCCGCCAACTTTACAGTTAGCGCAAACAGTTGTGTGGGGGCCAATGCTGGAGTTATTGATGATAACGGAACTTGTCCTACTTGTGAAGTTTATGAATTGAGCTCTGGCCAATTGGTTGGAAATACGCCACAAACTAACTTGCCCGCTGGCCGCTATGAGGTCCGCTTACAAAACGGAGGTTGTCAGTCTTTTCTGCCCGTAGAAATCACGAGCCCCAACTATTGGGCCTTAGAGGTGCAAACGGCCAATCCCGCTTGTGTAGCTGGAAATATTGATTTGACCGTAAATGGAGCGAATTCGCCCTATACTTTCCTTTGGTCTAATGGCGCAACTACCGAGGATCTATCTAATGTGGCTACCGGTAACTATAGCCTCACGCTAACCGATGCCCAAGGCTGCCAAATTCAACAAAATAACATCGAGCTTTTAGCTTGCTCTTCTGTAGATACCATTCGCCCTGAGGTTTATGTGAACCAAAGCGGAACCTATTGTATGGATACAACACAGCTGCCTGGCAACTTGCAAACGGTGAATAACTTGGGCTGCTCTCCACTTAACTTTGGTGCCGTAGCCAACATTAACGCTAACACAGCTTGTTTCGATTATATCGCCAATAATACCGCTGGACAAGATACACTCTGTTGGGAGGTTTGCGATAATAACGGATTCTGCGATACCACCATTTATATCTTTACGCTAGCCCCTCAAGCAGATACCGCTATTATTGATGTGGCTGCTGGCTCTGCAGTGGTAGATACCTGCCCCATCAATATTCAGTTTGCTGGAAACTTGACTTCTGTCACAAACCTTGGTTGTGATTTGCAAACCGTAGGCGGAATTAGCGTAGATCCCACAACGGGCTGCGCTTCTTATACTCCTGCGGCCCCTCAACAAAACTCAGGCATTCGCGCCGATACGGTTTGTGTAGAACTCTGCGATAATAATGGCGTTTGCGATACTATGGTCTATATCTTTAATAACTTGGAGCCGAACTGTCGCGACCTTTTACCCGATACGATTACTAGCCAACTAACTGATTGCTCTATTCTAGAGACTTGTATTAGTAATATTCCTTTGGATAGTGTGCAGTCTGGCGATTATAGCTTTACACTCAATGGCCAACCCTATACAGGGGGATTTGCCGCTTGTAATGAAGTAACTCGCATCCAATATCCCGTGATTTTAGTGCCTAACTGTGCTGGTGCCTTTGAGGTAAGCTGGACGGCCAATGGCGTCTTTTACGGCCCCGATACTGTAGCTGGCCTATTAGGTGTGGTCAATTTCATGAATATCAATGATGGAAATACCTTCTGGAGCATCAATGGCGATAGCTCAATTATTATCGGAACCAATACGACCTCAACAACCAATTACAATAACCTCAATATTAGCTGTATCCCTTCCGGAACAGTTTCTAATGTAGGACCTACCGTACAACCGCAATATGCACAGGGAACGGTATTGAGCTTCCCTACTCAAGGAACTTATAACTTGGTGGTCAATGGCCCACTCAACTGTAGTGATGCCGCCCTTGTAAACTTATATTGCGCCACCACCGAACAGTTTGAAGACACCATTCTGGTCGGAGAACAATTTACGTTCTGCCTAGATACAACGGAGGTTCCCTCTGTGGATACCGTCTACAATTTCTGCGCGAACGCCTCTACTGGAGCCGTGAACTTTATCATCGACCAACAAACTGCCTGCGTTACCTACATTGGCGATAGCCTCGGTAGCGACCTCGGCTGCTTCTTGGTCTGCTCCAATAACGGCGCCTGCGATACCTCTTACCTCTTTATCGAGGTGGCACTTCCCGCCCCTATCGCTCAAGATGATACCCTAGAGATGATCTTTGGCCAAAATACAGGGACCATAGATGTCTGCCTCAATGATAGCTTCAATACCAGCAATTATACGGTTGCTGCTCTTAGCCAACCTAACCTAGGCCAACTCAACCAAAATGATTGCTCTTTCACTTATACCGTTAACCCCGGTTTCTGTGGAGATGATGCCTTCGACTATGTAATTTTTAATCCTTGGGGCGCCGATACCGCCACCGTATATATCGATATTCCTTGTAGCCCGTTCACTATCTATGACGGTTTCTCTCCCAACAATGATGGCGTGAACGACTTTATGGTCATCGAAACGATCCAGAATTTCCCCAATAACGAAGTGGTTGTGTACAACCGCTGGGGCAATGAGGTCTTCCGCCAAGAAGATTACCAAAATGACTGGAACGGAACCTTCCAAGGAAATGACCTACCCGATGGCGACTACTACTTGATTGTTTATGGTACCGATGGTGTGCTTTTAGGCCGCCAATGGATCCGTATCGCTCGCTAGGATTGATATAAGGTTCTTTAGGGGCTTGCCCGCCCTTTGGGCGGGCCGGGCTGTTTCGCAGCTCGCTATTCGCTCGGCCCTGCGCCAGCAAGCTGGCTGGGTCTGGCGCTCCGCACCACTGCTGTCCATCCCTAAGCCTGCGGCGGCTTCGCCGCCTGCAAAACGCCAAAGGACCAGAAGTTTGAATTATCGACCATTTACGCTTTCAAAAGCTTTTTCTATATGAAATCCATCTTATCTCGTCTTTGCTTAGCCTTTTTCTGTTTGGCCCTAGCTGCTACTAGCCTAGAGGCCCAATCCGCAAAGCTGACAAAGGCCAATAAGTTCTACCAACAATTGAACTTTCGTAAGGCCATTGAACTCTACGAAAATATTTTGGCCAAAAAAACAGAGCCCGAAGCCCTTTTCAATCTGCCCGATTGCTACCGCCGTATCGGAGATTACCAAAAGGCCGAACGCTGGTACGCCAAAGCGGTCCTCCATCCAGAGGCCAATGCTGAACTCTATTTTTATCTTGGCCTTTCTCAACTTTCTAATAACCGCCCCCAAGAGGCCCGCGTAAGTTTCGAGAAGTTTAGAGAATTAGCCCCCGGCGACCTCCGCGGCCCCCAACTCATTGAGGCCTGTAACGATAGCTTACGAACACTGCTCAACAATAGTGGAGCCCTCTACATCGTCCGAAATGTTCGAGAAATTAACACCAAATACGATGAATTTGGCCTCAATACACACCGCAAGGGAATTGTCTATTGCGCCGAAAGAGATACTGGAGCCGCTCCAATTTTCTTCCAATCAGCTTGGACCGGCCGCCCCTTTGTCGATGTCTACTACTGCGATCGCCGCCTAGTCGATGAGGAAACTAAAGCGTATAAATATGGCAAATCTCGCCCCTTTGATAAGATTGTAGATACTCGCTATCACGATGGTCCAGTTACTTTCTCGCCCGATGGTACAACTATGTACTTTACTCGAAATTACTATGATAAGGGAAAAGTAGAAAGAGATGGAACAGGCATCGTTCGTACTCAAATCATGAGTACTAAAATGACAAATACAGGCTGGGAGAAAAAAGGCCGTCGAGTCGATTTTGCTCGAACTTCTTATTCTGTAGCTCATCCTACCCTTAATGCAGAAGGCGATAAAATGTACTTTGCTTCTGATATGCCAGGCGGTTTTGGCCGGATGGATCTTTATGTTTCTTACTTGGAAGGCAGCGGATGGAGCGAACCCATTAACCTCGGTCCAGAAATCAATACAGAAGGCGATGAGGTTTTTCCTTGGCTTGCCGCTGACGGAACGCTCTATTTTGCTTCTGATGGACATACTGGCCTAGGGGGCTTGGATGTTTATTCTTCTAAAGCCTATAAAGGTCGTTGGAGACCCCTAGAAAATCTAGGCTCGCCCATCAATAGCCGCTTTGATGACTTTGCCTATATGCAAGATGATAGCTCTGGAATCTCTGGCTACTTTTCATCTAATCGCGATAGCGCTGTGGGAGCTACCGACATCTTTTTCTTTACTAAATTAGCTGTAAATACAGAACTACTCGTTTTTGATAAGGTAACTGGAAAAGGCGTAGATGAGGTCAGCCTGACTTCAGATTGCTTTCCTCGCAAAGAATACCTAACGGATATCAATGGACGAGTACAACTGCAATTGCCTTTGAACAGAGGCTGTACCTTTGAGGTCTTTTCGCCCGCCTTTGGCGATACTTCGGTCACTATTTCTACAGAAGGCTATGCTATGGGCGCCCGCCTTTTTATTCAAGTGCCTATAGTAGCCAAGAAATTAGAAATTAAAGTGGAGGGCCAAGTACTTAATGATAAAACTGGAGAACCACTAGCCAATGCTGCCGTAGAACTTATGAGTAATTGCCAAAAAGCAAGCATTAAAGGGAACACTGATGCAGAAGGAAATTATAGCCTAAAAGCATTGGCTAATTGTCAATACGTAATCAAAGCGAGCAAAGAAGGGTATTTTACCAGTACCAATAAGTTTAATACACTTCATGTTGATGAGGATACCACTTTCAATGCAAATGTAGCTCTCCCAGAGCTCTTTAAACTAGATGATCCCAATAATCCCAATGGAGAAGGAGGAAGCTTTGGCGGAGGAAATCCCAACGGCTTTGAAGGAGAGCAGGTCTATCAAATTGATGCTATTTACTATGATTACGATCAAGATCGTATCAACTTAGAGCGCTCTACAGGCCTTCAGCAGCTGCTAGATATTATGGTTAATAATCCTGAACTAGTGGTAGAAATTCGCTCACATACAGATTCACGAGGAGATGCCAATTATAATCTAGAGCTTTCTTCGCGTAGAGCAAAGGCTGTGGCCGATTACCTTATTGCTAAGGGTATTTCTGAAGCTCGTTTGAGCTATTTGGGCTTAGGCGAAAGCCAATTGCTCAATGGCTGTGACGATTTTAGCTCTTGTAATGAAGCCCAACATGGCGAGAACCGCCGTACTGAGTTTAGAGTAATTCGCCAGAATAAATAATGCTCCAATTGCATATTGAAAAGGGGAGAAGAATCTTACAGATTCTTCTCCCCTTTGTTTTTAGGTCCTACAGGCGGCGAAGCCGCCGCAGGCTGAGGGATGGACAGCAGGGCCGCCGCAGGCGGCAGACCAAAGGCTTTTGTAGCGAAGCGAAAAAGCCTGCAGGGCCGAGCGAGCAGCGAGCTGCGCAATGGCCCGACCCGCACGAAGGGCGGGGCAGCCCCAAAAAAAGCCCTTCTAAAGGAGAAGGGCTAAATGGATTATTTTAGGCTATATTGGACTAAAGTATTGACCATGTTTTCATAGAGAATACTGAGTTGTTCGAGTTCATTGGAGAGTAAGTCAATTTGCTCGATACAGCTAACCAATTGCTCTTTTTCTAGTGTTTTGGCGCCCAAATAATCGTTTTTGAGCTGGGTCCAAAGCGTTTCTAGTTGGTGGAGGCCCTCCACAATGGCGGGAGTGTTATCCTCAAAGGTTTGGAGTTGTTGGAGGGTTTGCTCAAACTCTTTAATTGCATCTTCATAGCGTCGTTGCGAAATGCTTCCGCCTTGGTTTTCGGCAGTTTGTACGCGATAAATCAGGAGCCGCTGAATGTCTGTAGTTTGGTGGCCCACAATATTGAGCAGGTGGATAATGCGTTCTTCTTTGGGCAATTCCTTTTGTTCTTTAGGGTAGAGGGGGAGTTGGTTGGTGTAGTTTTCCAAATCTTCGGCCATGCGATCGCAGGCGGCCATAATAATATGACTTTGCTCAATGAGTTTGAAAAGGCCCTCTTCGGTATAGTTTTGTTTGAGTGCTTTTTTGTAGTTTTTCCAGAAGCGGCCAATCGTTTCTGCAGAGCGGCGGGCGGCTTTGGTTGGGGCAAAAACGACCAAGCGGCGGTTGCGCTCTTCAAATTCAGAGATGAGCTCATCTAAAGATCGGCGGACATTTCGGTCGCGGTCCAACTCAAAAGCAGCCAAGAGATAGGTGCGAGCCATCTCTTTATTTTGAGCGCGATGGCGGCTGACCATAGCCACTAAATGGCTAACAGAAAGGACCTCAACCAATTGGCTGTATTCACTAGCAAGCCGACAAAGCGCTTGGCTGCTTTGATCAGAAGCTTGGGCCAATTGGGTCATGTAGTTTCGACTTTTGGGGTCATAACGCTCAAATCGCTGTCCTAAGGCCTTCCAAGCATCCTGAATGCCTTTGAGTTGCTCTTTGGTACTCGTTGTATTAACTTTGCTATTGAGCAAGATGTCAAAGTTGGCCAAGGTTTGTTCTTCTACCTTTTTGAGGCTACGCTCTAAGTTTCGCTTTTCGGGCAAATCTAAACGGCTAGCATATTGATAAAACATATAGGTCTCGGCAAAAATAGCCTGGGCATAGGCTCGACTACTAAGGTCATAAGACTCTTTAAGATTGCGAGCAATATTGGGATAAATTTGAGCAATGTAACCACTTAATGCAAAGCGATAGGCTTCTGCGGCCTCATAAGTACTGCGCTCCAATTTGAGGAGTTTAGAGCAGGTTTTAGGGCCAATTTCTCGGCTAACAACTAGGCTGTAATCTTTCCAGTTGTTTTTGAGTTCGGTTAAGGCCGGCTTGAGAATCGGAGAACTACTAAATTCTTCGAGTTCCACTAAGTTTTCCTCAAAAACGAGTAAAGAGGAATCAATTTGTAAATAATAATCAACGACCTTGGGGCTGTTGGCCAAGCCCATAAAGGCTTTGGCGCTTTGCTTAATGAGGTACTTTTGTTGCTCGCTGAGCAATAAGATTTTTTGAATCGAGCCATCCGAATTTTGGGGACCAGAAGCCCAAAGGAGGGGCGAGCTCATAAGGGCAAGAAGAAAAAAGAAAAGAGTTCTCATACTTATCTGTAGATTTAGCGTTCTGACCGTTAAGTTAGTTTTTTTCTTTCCTTTATGCAAAAGCCTAGCCACGGTCAGGATCTTGTTGCTCTACCTTTGCCCGAAGCTGATCGATCTCTGGTCCTATTGCCAAACGATCCGCTTTAATTAACTCCTCATAAGCTTGCTGGCAATCTTCCTGAAATTCTAGCTCTTCCGCAATCAATTCTAAGCGATATTGCTGCAATATCGCCGCTTCTTCCTTTTTGTCCTGCGCTTTTTGTTGGGCCAAATATTGCCGATGTCGCTCAAGCTGCGCCCAGCTTTGATCGCCTTTTTTTAAGGCATCCAAACGCTGCAAATTCTCCTGATGCGATTTTTGTAATTCCTGAAAAAGCAAAATTTGCTGCCCCAATAACTCCCGCTGCTGATCAAATTCTTGCAAAAGTCGCAAACTTTCTTCTCGATAAGCAGTCGTTTGCCCTTCTTTCAAATCTCGCTGATAATAATAAATACTCTGCTCCTCCCCCAAGGGCAAAAGCCGAAAAAAAAGCTTTTTGCTTGGCAGTTCTACATAGGTTGGCCGCCCCAATTCTTCCAAAATTTCTTTTTGTTGCGCATAGCAGTTTTGGATCTCTTCCAAAGCCTGCTGCTCATGCCGCTCGGCCCAATACAAGGCATGCCGCAAGCGCTTGGCCAAAGCCTGTTGGTTAGTTAAAATAGCGTCATTTTCTTCTGCTAAATCGGGCTTAGATGGCTGCATAAGTCGCCAAGCCAAAAATAAAATGCCTAAAGTCAATAGACTTAAAAAAAGGAGTATAATATTCATATTCTGATTGTTTTGGGGCCCGCGGCCAGCTTTGCTGGCCGCCGCTATGCTGCGCGGCTCGCTGATCGCTCGGCCCTTCAGCGCTTCGCGCTTCGGTCTGGCCTTCGGCCACCGCTGCGCAGCGCTGGGCCTGCGGACAAGCTCGCCAAAAACGGCCCAAGGGCCGCCCGACTAGACGCAAAAAAGGCCCAACCTGTATAAAGTTGGGCCTTTTTATGGAAAATGCAAAGCCTTATTTTCCTTGAAAACGAATTTTGCATTCTTCCAAAAGTTGAGCTTCCTGCTCTTGGAGTTGGGCCACGGCTTCTATCCGATAAGTCGATTTAGCGGATTTGAGGCTTTTGGCAAAACCCGCTAGGCTTTTTCCGATCACATTAGAGCGCTCGATTCGGTCCATATTAGAAAGCTGAAACTTAAAGGGCAACTTGAAAAACAGGCTAAAGTCTTGGCCATTTTCCAAATGCAAAGGTTCTTCAATTAGCTTTTCGCCTAAAATGTATTCGTCGATCTTTTTATTATCGCCTCTTCCTCGCTCATAGCGCTCAATTAGGCGGAGGCGGATGGCCTCAATGCTGGCCGCTCCTTTGGCCGAAAAAAGTAATTCTGCATTGATGGTATTGACATCTATTGGGTAGACCTCTAGGGCCGATATGCGCATTTTGACTTCTGAGAAGCCCAACCAGCGTTTGAAATTTCCGAACATATAATATACAGTCTAAGGGGATGATTTTGAACTTAGTTAAAAGTGGACAAAGATAATTCCAGTTCCCTAAGGGCGGCCAATTTGTCAGCTTGGTCCATTTTGCGGTCTACAGGCCCGAAGGGCCGCAGGCTGAGGGGCTGGAGCAGGGCCGCCGAAGGCGGCAGACCAAAGCCCGCAGGGCTGCAGGGCCGAGCAGACCTGCGAGCTGCGCAATGGCCCGACCCGCCCGAAAACTCATGAGGGTTTTAACCCTCATTTTGTATCGCTTCGCAAAGCGATACCGCTTTGCGCTGGCTTTCAAGCCGGCGGGCGGGGCAGCCCCAAAAAAAGAAACTATTGCTTGATAAAGGCCTGTCTCCAAACTTGTTTATCGCTACGGATAAGGACAAAATATTGGCCAGCGGCTAGTTGAGGAATTTGTAGCTGTAGTTCTTGTTTGCCAGCACTAATGGCCAAGCCCTGCTTTTCCCAAAGGATGCGGCCATCCAGCGCATAAATGGCGAGGCTAGCCGAGCTATTTTCTAGGCTGCTCAACTGAAGTTGTAGGGGGCCATTTTGGATAGGGTTGGGGAAGATGCGCAGTTGATTTTCGGCTGCAGTACTTAGGGCTGTAGTGTTAGTGGCAAAGCCCGTTTGAAAATGAAAATAATTGGAGCTTGGAGAGCAGGTATAAGCGGGATGAAGTGGTTTGACGGCCCAGCGAAATTGGTGGTTATTGCTTAGCGCGGCGCGTGGTATATAGGTGAAATTCTGGTTCATGACGCTAGCAAAATAGACCTGGGCAATGGGAATACCGTTAAAGGTACGTTCAACCGTAAGAATCCATTGGTTGGCACTAGAAGCGCCTGTGGTATCCCATTCTAGACGGATTTGGCCATTGACTTCTTGGGCAAAATCATTATTGATGGGGCTAATGCCTTGGATCTGACGGCCATCTAGGGTATCCATATTACTAGGGGCTGGGAAATTGGACCAGCCGCGGTTGGCAATATCGCTAAGCATGGCATTTTTCTGCTCTTGAGAAAAGGTATTTTGGCAGTTGTCACTAGAATAAGACATAAAATAATCGCTATTGATTTGCAGCGGGCTCCCTGTGGGATCTTGCAAATTTGTAGAAACTGGACAGTTAAAGCGCTCTGAAATATAATCGGCTTCTGTGTCGCAAAACCCATCGGCCGCACTGGCACAATTGGCTCCGACGGACCGGTCTACATTTTCTACTAGGCGTCCGTTGATGATAACTGGAGCTGGAGCTCCTCCGTACTGCGATCGAGCATCAACTCCCTCCCAGCCATAAAAGGTGTGGGGAAGCGTAAAAAAATGGCCCAACTCATGGGTAATTGTTGTTGAACTACCGTTGGCATAGCCATTTTTAATAAAGACAAAATCATAAGAAGGGGTATAATAACCCGCCACAGATCGACTCACATTATTGCTGACAAAAACATTGAGGCTATTGGGCACTTTGTAGCTGCTCATGCGAACTTGGCCCGTATTGTTATAGGCATCATCGTAAATTACATCATCATAAATATAGTGGAGCGGGCCATGCAGATAGAAGAATATATTTTGATCGGCATAGTCAGCATTGAGCTTGCAAAGCATTTCAATGGCATTGCTGCCCAAAGCAAAACCCTCCCCAGCTTCATTGCCCACCAAATGCAAGCTTAAGGGAATATAAGTCATATTTTGGCGGTTAATTTGGGCCAAATTGATATTACGACGGTTTTCCATCATTTGGGCCTTAATAACAGCCCCATCGGCCAAAGATACTCCACAAGGAGCTGTCTGAGCCGCTAGTTGGCCCGCCCAGCTGAAAAGCAGCAAAAGAGAAATATAGACTAATCGCATAAAGGAGCTGTTTTAATGATGTTTATAACTAAAACTATTTTTTAAAATTTTGTTTGACAAAATTGCTGTAAATAATCTTTAAAGTGAAATTTTGGCCTCTTTGTAGAATTATATTTTGAATATTTTGTCCCTTGTAACTACATATAAAAAGGACTATATTTATATAGCTATTTTTTTAGGCTCTTTTGTTTTTTTGATTAACTTTGTTTGCAATCGTAGACCTCAAATTAAACCATCATCTTATGAGTCAGTTAGAAGCTAGATTAAGCATTGCGACCCTAGAAGCGGCTGCAGCGGCCCTTCGTGCCCTTGCTCACCCTCTTCGTCTGGCCATTGTGGACCTCTTGCAAGAAAAAGGCGAATTGCCCGTGAAGGATATTCATGGTATGCTTAATATAGAACAAGCTGTGGTGTCTCATCATTTGGGTATCCTGAAAAGCAAGGGCGTACTTATTGTCCGTCCCGAAGGTAATAAACATTTCTATGCCATCAAAGATGAGGAGGTGGCCCAGGTGCTCACTTATGTAGAGCGCTGTTTCTAAGGTTTTATCAACTCTTTCTTTTAGGCTTCGGTCTTTTGCTTTATCTTTTGGAGGTAAAGCTTTTTTCTTTTGGGGCTGCCCCTTCGGCCTGCGGCCTGCGGGTCGGGCCATTGCGCAGCTCGCAGGTCTGCTCGGCCCTGCAGCCCTGCGGGCTTTGGTCTGCCGCCTTCGGCGGCCCTGCTCCAGCCCCTCAGCCAATGCCGGCTAGTTTACGCATTTTATCTCCACTAACTTTAAGTCAAATATGAGAAAACTATTTATCCCCCTAGCCCTCGCTTTTTTGCTGATGGGCAGCGCCTGCCAAAGCCCATCTAGTTCTCCAACTCAAGAAGAACAAACAGCCGAAAATGATCCCCAAAAAGAGCAAGAGGCCCAAAAAGAAACAGAAGAAGAACCTCTCAGCGAAGAAGAGGCTTTTGCCGAAGCTGCTGCTGGCCCTTTTGAAATTACCATGACTATGGTTCCCGCCAAAAAACTCCCTTTTAATGGTTTGCTAGTACATGGACCCGATTTAGAAGAAGCCACCGAAGTAAAAGATATTAAGGGAACTTACTATCTGTTGCGCAATCAATACTTCTCTGAAGGTCGCCACTATATGAGTCTAGGCTACTATTTTTGGGATGGCAAAGAGGCCAAACGCCAAAATATTAAGCATTACGATATGGAAAATTGCAACTTTGACCTAGTGAGCAAATTCCCCGATGCAGGTTTTCAAATTGCCGATGAGGACAAGGACGGCGAGGCCGAAATTTATTGCTTTAGCCAACTCGATTGTGTGAGTGATGTTAGCCCCACTAATCTAGATCTACACATTTTTGAGGGCCAAAACTACTACCAACTGACAGGAACTAATAAAGTAGAGGGCCAAGGCGGCGAGTTTAAAGCCAGCGATAAGTTTGAAGCGGAAGAAAAAATATTTAACTACGCTAGCGATGTTTTTAACTCTTTCTCTGCTAAGGTAAAGGCTTACTAATTTGGGCCTAGCCAAAGCGCCCATGCTCTGAGGAGCATGGGCGCTTTTTTTATGGGGTCTAGCAGGCGGCGAAGCCGCCGCAGGCTGAGGGATGGGAGCAGGGCCGCCGAAGGCGGCAGACCCAAGGCTTTTGAAGCGAAGCGAAAAAGCCTGCAGGGCCGAGCGAGCAGCGAGCTGCGGACAGCCCGACCCGCCTATTGGCGGGGCAGCCCCAAAACATTACCACTCAATATATTCTGGCTCCTCTTCTTCCTCAATTGTGCCGCCACTACCGCCTTTATATTCTGGAATATCGGCCCATTCATCAGGCTCTTCTAAGGTTTTTACCTTGCGTTGGAAGTTGCTGCCAGATGGAGCGCTGCCGCCACGAGCCGCAAATTCGCTGCCCATGAACTCCGCCTTTAGGCTGTTGCTAAGGGCCAAGGTCTCTTCCTGCATATCGGCCTCCATGAGTTTTTTTACCTTTTTGCGGCCCATATCATATTTAAACTCCTCATCGTTGAGGTTGCCATACATACGCGCATAAACATTGAAAAGGCCCTTTTTGCGGGCGGGCAAAGGCTCCATATCCTTGTTGTAGCGTTTGAAGCGATTGGCCAAAATTTGGCCCACATTGATCTTGAAACGATAGTCCATGTCTTGGTCAAAACTATGGCTGCCCGAAAGCGTAATATTCATGGCATTGCTCTGAATGAACATGGCGGGAATATAGAGCTTGCGGTTGGCAATGCGGAACTGGTTTTCTACCCGATTGAATCGAATGTGTTTGAGGTCCTTGATTTTAATGTACTGACTAAAATCCTCCAACATCTCAAAGCCAATAATTTCGCCATCTTCTAGGCTCGCATCGGCCAAAACAGAGAGCTCATTATCCATAAAATGCCCCTGCTCATCCCAAAAGGCATTGACCTTGACCAAACTGCTCAAACGACCACGCAAATGCCGAGCTTCCAAGGTTGTTTGCCCAAAGTTATCCATCTGCTCAAAAAACTGATTGATGTCGATCTTTTCCAATTCGGCAAAGGCCAATAACTTGGGCGCCAAATCAAAGGTATAGCGAGCATCTAAACGCATTTTGCCCTGAAAGCCATCTAGCGAAAGCCCTCTCAGGTCCATCTTGTTGTTCTGAAAGGCCAATTCGCCATCAATGTTCTTAAACTCAAACTCTCCATAATTGAGCTGGTTGATATGAAGCTTAAAACTCCCATAAAGGAAGTTGGAGACAAACATCCGCTGCTCATTCTTCTCGGCCCGAACCGAATCGGCTGCAATGGAATCTGTTGGCAAAGGTTCCTGACTTTGCGGCCCCAAAGCGGCCAACATCAATTCATCTATATCCAATTTCTCAGAGGCCCAACTGGCCTTGAAGCCTAGCTCTGCCTGCTTGGAGTTGGTGGAATCCGCAAAAAGAACGGGCAAAATATTCTGAAAATTCCCCTGCAATAAGATATCTGATTTTCTACTCTTAAATTGCAGCTTTTCTACGGAAAAGACATTGTTGTTGAGGGCCAAACTCCCTTCTGGAATGCTCAAAGGCACATCGTAGCGAACAAAGCCCACATTATCAAAACGCAGACGGCCCGCTAAATCTACTCGCTGGATGTAACGAGGATTAAGCATATCATTCAAGCGCCCTTTTAAGGCCACTTCTTCAATGGCGAGCAATCCTTGGCCCTTGCTCACTTCTTCGCCCAAAAAGCCCTTGATGAGGTCAATGGGCAATTTGCCATCAAAGCTAAAATCAATCAAGGGATTGTCCAAATCCTCTACTCTTAGGGCCAAAGATATCGGATGACCGCCCAAGCTGGCCTTAAAGTTTTTTAGCTCCAATAAGGCCTGATTAGAGTTGCCGCCTCGGTTCTCAAATTCCACATCGAAGTTTACACTTTTGAGCGATTGACTCATGTTGGGGTGGCTCACTCGTCCACTGCGCAAACCAAAGTTAAATTTGGTCATGGGCAAGCTATTGGGCGCAAGCAAGCCCTTGGTCTCTGCCTTAAAGCTCATATAGGCATTGCTTTCAAAGCCCCCTAAATAGGGCAAAAACTTGGGCGGCAAAAGCTGAAGCAAGGCACCCAATTTGGCTTTGTCTGACTCAAATTTGAGGTCCAAACGGGTTCCCTTAGGCACCAAAACAACCTCGCCCATGGTCGAAAACTCATTGCCTTCGGCCTGCAATTTCATCTCTTTAATGCTATAACTTTGGGTCAAATGGTCAATTTGAATATTGGCATTATAGCCCAAACTCTTATTCTCCAGATAGCGCTCGCCCCCCATATCCAGATAATTCATCTTGATGTTGGCCAAGCTATTTAAGATGTAGCGCTCATTGTTAAAATCACCCGCAAAAAAGGCCGACTCTACCAAAAAGCTGATGTCTTGGTCCATAATCTGGTCCAAATAACGCAGCTTAACATTTTTAAAGTTGGCATCCTTAATCGAGAGATTGAGGTCGCTACTCTGCCCCGTTTCCTCGGCCTCTTCTTCCGTAATGAAGATGTCGTAATTCGTTTGCCCATCCTTGTATTGCCGCACATCAATGGCCGCATTAGAAATACTAATGGCATTAAATTGATAATAGCCCGACAACAACCCCCAAATACTACATTTTAAGGAGAGATCCTCGGCCCGCAACAAATAACGACTGCTGTCGCCACTATTATCATGCAAGGCCAAGTTTTTCAAACTAACCGAAGCCTTGGGGAAATCCCAAATTAAAGAGAGCTCTGCCCGCTCTACTTTGAGCTCTGTTTTCAAACTTTTTCGCAGCTCTTGCACCACCAAACCCCCAATTTTGGCCTCATAAAAGGCAGCCATAACAATCAAGGCAATAACGGCCACCATCGTAAACATTAGGGACCAGAAGAAGAGGGTCGATAATACTCGCCAAGCAAGACTTTTTTTCTTTTTGGGCTTTTGACTCATGTCGCTTTCTTTTTTTTGGGGAAGAATATGTTTTTGGGGCTGCCCCTCCCTTCGGTCGGGTCGGGCCATTTCGCAGCTCGCTGTTCGCTCGGCCCTGCAGGCTTTTCGCTTTGCTTCAAAAGCCTTTGGTCTGCCGCCTTCGGCCACCCCCTACTATCCCTCAGCCTGCGGCGGCTTCGCCGCCTGCTAGATGCAGGAACACAAAATAATTTTTATAAAAAATACAGCCCGAAAATACAAAGAAGGCCAGTAAAAAGGGCCTTTGGGCCAAGTTTTAGGTTTTTTTGCCGTTTTTTTTCCACTTTTTTTGAAAAATGTTTGGAAGTTTAAATTCTTGCCGTATATTTGCATCGCATTCAACGGAAAGCAACACAAAAATAAGGGCGAATAGCTCAGTTGGTTCAGAGCATCTGGTTTACACCCAGAGGGTCGGGGGTTCGAATCCCTCTTCGCCCACTACAAAAGAGTTACTGATTTTATCAGTGACTCTTTTTTTTTGTCCCTAGGTCGTTATAATCAATTTAGCTCTAAAGCTAGGAGTCTGTTTAAAACTTTGCGTATACCCTTTCTTACTGCCTAAAGCTCTCCCCTTTTTTATCCCCAAAACCTAAATTGAGGTTGTTGTACTCTATGATATAGGTCCCTCAACTCCATAATAGACGTTCCGAACTGTATGATATAGGTCTCCTAAGCCTATGGAGTAGGTCCCTATACTCCATTAGGTACGTTCTGGATGCTATCGTATAGGTTCTTGTACTCTATGACATAGGTCCCTCAACTCCATAATAGACGTTCTGAACTGTATGATATAGGTCTCCTAAGTCCATGGAGGAGGCCCCTATACTCCATTAGGTACGTTCTGGACGCTATCGTATAGGTTATTAGACCTCATTGGGTAAGTTCGGAACCTTATTGTAGAGGTTTAGAGACCCTGCTATAGACGTCTAGGGACCCCAAAATAGACGTTCCAGGACGTCTATTTTGGGTCCTACAACCTATATTATGCGGTTTCACAACCTATATCATACACTTCCATAACGTATACAGAGGACTTTGACCACCTCAAGCACACAGTATAGCTACGGTATGGGAGCACTACAGCTAGGGTATTGGAACAGTCTCACTATATGATATATATCCCTGTAGGTTGAAACCCACAGCAACCAAAGCGGCCATACTAAACGCAATAAAAATGGGCCGATGGTTTAAACCATCGGCCCATAACGAATTGTAATAAAAGCTTTATCATTTTTAGCAAACTAAAGTCCTTGTTCGCTTTTTCTACTTCTATTCCCCCATGGTCAAAAACAGCTAGATTTAGCAGGCGGCGAAGCCGCCGCAGGCCCAGCGCTGCGCAGCCGTGGCCGCAGGCCAGACCCAAGCCGCCGCAGGCGGCTGCAGGGCCGAGCGACCCGACCAACGGGAGCCGACGCAGCGAAGCAAGTAACAGCGAGCGGCCTAGCATAGCGGCGGCCGGCTAGCCGCCGCGGGCCCCAAAAAAGAAGAAAAGTCCATTAAGACCAAGGTTTGGCCCAAAAAGGGAGCAGCTCCAGTTGTTGAGGCCAGTCTTGGGGGCGGGGGCCAAAAAAGAGGCAGCCCGCCCAGCCCAAATCAATGCTATAACTAACCTTGGGGTGGCCTTTGAGCTCCTCCCAGGCGCTTTGCATTTGGTTGGACCAATAAATATCGTCGAAAACTAAGAGGGCATTGGGGCCTAAATAAGGCAGGCAAGTCTCAAAATAATCCAAAGTGGGTTGCCGCAAATGATGTCCATCAATAAAGGCATAATCCAATTGGCCCAACTGGTTGAGGGCCGAGGGCAATAGCTTTGCAAAGCTGCCCTGCCAAAGCTGCAAACTAGCCGAGGCACCAAACAAACGCGCATTCTTTTTGGCAATAGCGTGAATTTCGGGGCAGCCTTCTATACTAATCATTTGGGCTGAACGCTTGGCCGCATGCTGATAAAGGGCCGAAATGCCCAAAGAGGTCCCTAGCTCCAAGATAGTTTGGGGCTGATGAAAATTGATCAGGCGAAATAAGAACTGAGCCTGCCAGGCTGGAGAGAGCGAACGCCTAGCCAAATCGGCCACTTGTTTAGGGGCTGATTTTCGGCTACCTGCACCCAAATCCTGAATTTGTATAGAGCGGTTGTCGTGCCTTAGTAAATCGCGCTGCCCTTCTAAGGGCGCAAAGC
The DNA here is from genome assembly GCF_028464065.1 of Saprospira sp. CCB-QB6. Taxonomy (NCBI): domain Bacteria; kingdom Pseudomonadati; phylum Bacteroidota; class Saprospiria; order Saprospirales; family Saprospiraceae; genus Saprospira; species Saprospira sp. CCB-QB6. The sequence continues at coordinate 2,620,880 of NZ_CP116808.1, forward strand.
AATAAAATTGCCGCCGATCCTCGAAGACCATTTCTCGCCATTGTTGGAAGGCTGGGCAAGCTATTTTGCGGCCCGATTGAGCCCGTCGATAAAAGGAAAAAAGCGCAGTCCACATAGTTGTATTCATTTGCGCTCAAGTTAAGAAAAAATATAGCAGCCCCAATCTTCCTGTAGTTAACAAAAAAATTACAGAAAAACTGAGGAAACTTTAAACATATCTTTGGTTTCCTCGGTTTTAGTGCTTAGTTTTGCTGCTGTGAAGCAGGGATTTAGGTCCTAGAGGAAACCCAAGAAACATTAAAAGTTTCTGTAAAAAAGCTTTTTACTGATGGAAAGCGGCTTTATAGAACAACTGACGAAATAAAATTTGATGCTGTGGATGAACTACAAAAAATATTAGAAGCGGCCGATAAGATGTTTAGACATTACGGTATTCGCTCCGTAACCATGTCAGATCTTGCACGAGAGTTGGGTATGTCTAAAAAGACACTCTACGTACATATCAAGAATAAGCAGGATCTTATAATGAAGGTTTTGCAAGTGCATTTTGATCGGGAGAAGCAAATCTGTAATCTGGTGCAAACAGAGGCGGAAAATGCCTTGGAGGAAATGTTTTTGATGGGCCGAGAGATCCAGAAAAACATTCAAAATATCAATCCTTCTCTGATGTTTGATCTGCGAAAATATCATAAGGCGGTTTGGGGCGAATTTGATGAGTTTCGCAAGACCTTCATCTTTAATATGATGAAAAACAACATGGATCGAGGCATTGAAGAGGGCTTATATCGGCCTGATTTGAATGCGGATATTGTGAGTCGCTTATACATTGGAATGGTTGAGCTCTTTTTAGATGGGGAGCTTTTTCCGCCCGATAAGTTTTCGCGCTCTAGTATGCATCGGGCCATGATGGCTTATCATTTACACGGAATCGTTTCTGATAGAGGCAAAGCAAGCCTTAAAGACTACTTGAAACAACTAGAACAACTTTCTTCACCTTCTTAAATATAGAATTGAGATGAACTTAAGTAAAGGGCTGTATAGCCTTGTTTTTCTCTTTATGGCGGGCTGGTCTTCGGCTCAATCTCCGGCTAGTTTCTCTTTAGAAGAAGCCATTGATTATGCCATAGATAAAAGCTTAGAGCTGCAAACGGCAGAGCAGGATATTCTCTATGCAAAGCAACAAATCCGCGATACTCGTGCTATGGGCTTGCCGCAGTTGAGTGGCAAAGTAGAATATAACTACAATGCTGACCTACCTGTACAGTATCTACCTGATTTTATTTCGCCTATTGTTGTGGGAACTTTAGAGGGCTATGGATATGTGCCCGCAGGAACTACAGCGAACTTGCCTGAGGGAGATCCTCAACCCGCTCAGTTTGGTATTGCCAATTCATTGACAGCGGGAGTTACGCTCAGCCAACTTATTTTTGACGGATCTTATTTTGTGGGCCTAAAAGCTGCTCGTTCTGTAGCAGAATTGAGTCGCAAGCAAAAAGCGGTTAGCGCTCATGAGATTCCCTACACAATTAAGCGCGCTTATTTGGCGGTGCTTTTGGCGGAGGAAAACCTAAGCGTTTTGGATAAAAACTTAGAGAACTTGCAGAAGATGCGGGATGAAACTCAAGCCTTTTTTCAAAGCGGTATGGTAGAGCAATTAGATGTAGATCGCCTAGATCTTAATCTGGCCAACTTGCAATCGGAACGAGACATGGTCGAGCGCCAAACGCAATTGGCCTATAATGTTCTCAAATTTCAGATGAATTACCCTCTTGATGAGTCTATTGCGCTTAAGGATGGACTAGAAAGCTTAATGCAGGTCCCTAGTCAAGATGATTTGGAAGGTCCCGCTTCTGCAGCTCAGCGCCCCGAACTAGAAGTTTTGCGTCTCAACCGCGATTTGATGGACCTTAACATGAAGCGTTATAAAGCAGGTTATTTGCCTAATTTGTCTGGCTTTATTTCGCATCAATATCAATTGCAGCGCAACAACCTTTTTGATAGTGATGAAGGGAAATTTAATCCCATTACAGTCATTGGTCTACAATTGAATGTGCCCATTTTTGATGGCTTTAAGAAGGATGCCAATATCCAGATGGCTAAAATTGATGCAACTAAAGTAGATATCCAAATTAAGCAGTTTACCCTAGCCACGGAGCTAGAAATTCGCAATGCTAGAGCGACTTACCTCAATGCTTCTGAGCGCTTGGATAACCAAAAGAAAAACTTAGACCTAGCCGAACGCATTTTGGAAACTACCCGCATTAAGTATCGGGAGGGGATTGGCTCAAGTACCGAAATCAGCACGGCCGAGCAAGAGCTTTACCGCACACAGGCCAATTATATGAATGCTATTTATGACCTAGTGATTGCCAAAACAGATTTGGACCAAGCCCTAGGAAATCCTTTGAAATAGAACTTGTTTAAAATCAATATACAGCATGAAAACGCTAAAATATAGTTTTGTGGCCCTTATGGCCCTCAGTTTGGCTGCCTGTGGCGGCGGAGGAACCAATGCAGAACAAATGAAAGATCCCTCCAAAATTCGCCAAGCGATTCAAACTAAAAAGGAAGCCATCAAAACCCTAGAAGGGGAATTGGCCCAATTGCAAAAACGCCTAGGCGAAGTAGATACCACCGCTCGTCCCGAGAAGTTTGTCGATATTACGACCCAAAGCGTACAGAAGAAAACCTTTTCACATTATGTAGAGGTACAGGGAAATATCGCTACCGCTCAAGAGCCTGCTTTTGCTAGTTCTGAAACTGGTGGCCGCATCACGGAGCTTTTGGTCCGCGAAGATCAATATGTCAAAAAAGGCGATTTGGTGGCCAAAGTGGATGTAGAAAGCATTCGCAAAAGCCTAGAAGAACTCAAGGCTTCTTTGAAGTTGGCCCAAGACATGTACGATCGGCAGAAAAAACTCTGGGAACAGAAAATTGGCTCTGAAGTGCAGTTTCTTCAAGCCGAAAGCCAGGTAGAGCAACTCACCAAAAGTAAAGAACGCCTAGAATTTGAATTGAGCAAAACCAATGTATATGCCCCAATTTCGGGTTATGTGGAGCAGGTGATGCTCAAAGCTGGCGAATTTGCTGGTCCTGGCACGCCTATCATTCAGGTCCTCAATACCAATGACCTAAAAGTCATTGCTCAGGTGCCCGAAAACCTTTTGGGTAAGGTGAAAGTAGGGGATAAGGTAGAGCTTTTCTTCCCCGCCCTAGGCGAAAGCCAAAGCGTGCGCGTGAATGAAGTGAGCCGAAGCATCAACTCGACCAACAGAACTTTTGCTATTGAAGCTGCTGTAGCGAGCCAAGGTGGTTTGGTTAAGCCCAACTTGATGGCCACAATCAAAATTAAGGATTTTGAGGCTGAGGATGTGGTTGTGGTAGACAACAACCTCATTTTGCAAGATGTAGATGGCAACAACTATTTGATGTTGGCCCAAAATGGCCTAGCCAAAAAGCGCATCATTGAGTTAGGGCGCAGCTATCAAAATGAAACCATGCTCGAGTCGGGCTTGCAAGGCGATGAAACCCTAATCGTGAAAGGTGCCCGCCAAGCCATTGATGGCGATAAGGTGAAGGTCTTGAGCAAAGCGACTGCTCAAAAAAATTAAGTTGTTTTTTGGGGCTTGCCCGCCCATAGGGCGGGCCGGGCTGTGTCGCAGCTCGCAGGTCTGCTCGGCCCATCGGCGCTAAGGCGCCTCGGTCTGGCCCTTTGGGCCACTGCTATCCATCCCTAAGCCGAAGCGGGCTGCGCCCGCTTCTCTAGGCGCAAGGAACAAGCGGGGGTTGGCCTAGCGATGTGGAGGGGTGGCCGAAGGCCAGACCGAAGCCGCTTTTGGCGGCTGAAGGGCCGAGCGAATAGCGAGCCCCGCAACGTAGCGCAGCAAGCGCAGCGCAGCTGAGGCCCCAAAAAATAAACATCACTTCAATCAAAGCAATCAGAAAAAAACGATATGAGCCAAGAAAAAAAGAAACTCTACCGGAGTTTTGGGCCAACCAATTTTGCTGTAGATAATGCCATTAGTATGTTCTTGCTAACGGGAATTATTCTACTTTTTGGAGCACAATCTTATTTGACCATGCCCAAAGAGGCCTTTCCAGAGATTGTGATTCCCACTATTTTTGTGGGAACGACCTACTCGGGAAACTCTGCCGAGGATATGGAGAAATTGGTGACCATTCCGCTAGAAAAGGAAATCGGGTCGATTTCTGGGATCAAGTCATTAGAAGCGACTTCGATTCAGGATTTCTCGAACATCATTGTAGAATTTAATACCAATGTAGATGTAGACAAGGCCCTTCGGGAGGTCAAGGATGCCGTAGATAAGGTAAAAGGAGATGCTGATTTTCCGCAAGATTTGACCTCTGGGCCAGATGTAGAAGAAATCAACTTCTCGGAGTTTCCCATCTTAACGGTGAATATTTCGGGTCGTTATACCGAAGATGAGCTCCGTCAATATGGGGAGTATTTACAAGATGAAATTGAGAAATTGTCTGAAATTTCTGAGGTAAATCTCAAGGGAACCTCGGACAAGGAGGTCAAAATTGATGTGGATTGGTTTAAGATGCAAAGCCGAAAACTCAGCTTTAATGATATTGCCAATGCAATCAGTGCAGAAAACCTCACGCTTTCTGCTGGGGATTTCAAGGCCGAGGGGTTTAATCGCTCGGTTCGGGTAGTTGGAGAGTTTAAGGATGTGAAAGAGATGGAGAACATTATTATCCGCTCTGAAAATCAAAATCCTGTATTCCTCAAGGATATTGCTACGGTGAGAATGGGTTTTGAAGACCCTACTTCTATTGCTCGTAGTGACCAATTGCAAGTAGTGTCTTTGGATGTAATCAAGCGTTCTGGAGAAAACCTTTTGGATGCTTCTGATAAGATCAAAGAATTGGTGGAAAAGGCACAAGCTAGACGTTTCCCCTCTGATCTTAAGGTTCAAATCTTTAATGACCAGTCAGTAGATACGCGCAATCAGGTATCGAATCTACAGAACAGTATCATTTCGGGGATTATCCTTGTTGTTTTGGTGCTTTTGTTCTTCCTTGGTTTGCGCAATGCCTTGTTTGTAGGACTTGCCATTCCGATGTCGATGTTCCTTGGTATTTTGATTTTGAACCTCATGGGCGTAACGCTCAATATGATTGTTCTCTTCTCGCTCATTTTGGCCCTAGGGATGTTGGTGGACAACTCTATTGTAGTGGTAGAGAATGTTTTCCGATACGTTCAAGAGGGCTATAGCCTCAAAGATGCCTCTAAAAAGGCAGCGGGAGAGGTAGCCATGCCGATTATCTCTTCTACTGCGACAACCTTGGCGGCCTTCTTTCCCCTTCTATTTTGGCCTGGCCTAATGGGAGAATTTATGGGGTACTTGCCATTGACCCTCATTATTGTGTTGATTTCTTCTCTCTTTGTCGCCTTGGTCCTTACGCCTGTATTTACAGCGGTATTGATGACCAAAGAGAAAACGCCTGAAGAAGTAGAGGCAGAAAAAGGGAAAAAACTCATCAACAACCTAATTTGGATTGGCATTTTGGCGGCAATTACTGTTGGCGGCTGGGTTTCTGGTACCGATTGGGTGCGCAACCTCTTTGGTATGGCGACCATCTTGACGGCTATGAATGTCTTTTTGTTTGCTCCAGGTGCTGTCTTTTTCCAAGATAAGTTCTTGCCCATACTTGAAGCGATCTATGACCGCTTCATCAGCTTTGCCCTCAAAGGGATTATGCCTTATGTCATGTTTTTGGGGGTTATTGCCCTACTCTTTTTGTCAGTGATTCTCATGGGGGTTTTCCCGCCCAAAGTAGAGTTCTTTCCCGCAGCAGAACCCAAATACGTTAACGTATTTGTCGATCTGCCCATTGGAAGTAGTATTGAGGCCACCAACGAATTGATGAAGGAAATTGAAGGGAAGGTAGAAGCTGTCGTTCGTCCCTACAATGAAAAAGGGGTAATTGAAGCTGTACTTTCTCAAATTGGAGAAAATACTTCGGACCCTTCTGGTCCCCCCGAACCTGGAGCAACGCCCAACAAGGCTCGTCTAACGGTTTCTTTTGTTCCAGCCGATGAACGCCAAGGCGTATCGACCACTAAGATTATGGAGGAAATCCGCCAATCGGTCCAAGGCTATGCTGGGGTAGAAATTGTAGTTGACCGCAACCAAGAAGGTCCTCCCACAGGTAAGCCGATTAACCTAGAGATTTCTGGAGATGATGTAGAAATGAGAGAGTTGTCGCAGGTAGCCAATACGGTCCTCAATAAGCTTCGCAATGCCAACGTACCTGGTGTTGAAGAGCTCAAGATGAACGTTAAAGCTAATGTACAACAAGACCTTATTCAAGTAGACCGAGAAGCTGCTCGTCGCTATGGACTATCTACTTATGATATCGCCATGACGATTCGTACTTCGCTCTATGGCCGTGAGGTCTCTAAGTTTAAAGAAGGGGAAGATGAATACCCCATCATGCTCCGCTTTAGCGAGGAATACCGCAAAAGCCAAGAGGCTTTGATGAACCAAAATGTGACTTTCCGCAATATGGACGCGGGTGGACAAGTAGTCCAAATTCCCATCTCTTCTGTGGCGAAAAAGGTGCCTAGCACTACCTATAATGCCGTGAAACGAGAAGATGAAAAACGGACCATTACCATCTACTCTAATGTATTGGAAGGCTATAATGCCAACGAAGTCGTACAGCAACTCCAATATTTGATGGAGGATTACGAATTGCCCGAAGGCTACGACTTTAAGTTTACAGGAGAACAAGAAGAACAGGCCGCCGCTATGGAGTTCCTTAGCTCTGCCTTTACGATTGCCATTTTGGCCATCTTCCTCATCCTCGTGTCGCAGTTTAACTCCCTCAGTAAGCCCTTTATCATTATCCTTTCGGTCTTCTTTAGTACCATTGGGGTGCTCTTGGGCTATATTATGACGGGCATGGATCTAGTTGTGATTATGACTGGTATTGGAATTATCTCTTTGGCTGGGGTAGTTGTAAACAACGCTATTGTACTCATTGACTATACCGACTTCCTACAGAAAAGGCGGAAGGAGGAAACTGGCCAAGACCAACTCTCTGATGAAGATATCAAGTCCTCTATCATTGAAGGAGGAAAAACCCGCTTGCGTCCCGTTCTCCTCACGGCAATTACTACAGTTTTGGGGCTTATCCCGTTAGCAGTTGGCTTTAACTTCGACTTCTACGGCCTGATTACAGAGCTCAATCCCAATATCTATTGGGGGGGCGATAACGCCGCTTTCTGGGGCGCCATGTCTTGGACCGTGGTCTATGGTCTAATCTTCGCTACTTTCCTCACCCTAGTCATTGTCCCTGTAATGTACTGGCTAATGTATAAACTCAACAGTCTATTTTCTGGTCTCTTTGGTTCCAAAAAAGACTAATCCTAGGCTTTGATCAAGCTTATTTCTAGGTCTCTACTTCGGTAGGGGTGTTTTTTTGTTTTTGGGGCCTCCCGCCTGCGGCGGGCGCTACGTTTCGGGGCTCGCTATTCGCTCGGCCCTGCGGCGGCTTCGCCGCCTTGGTCTGGCCTACGGCCACCCCTCCACATCGCTAGGCCGGCCGGCTTCCATAGGCTTAATCTTCTTTTTGGACCAATTTGAGTAATTCTCTAGCGGCGCGGAAAGAAGAGGTTTGTCCCCCACGGACAGCGGCTTGCCAGCCAGGCCATTGGGCTTGCACCTTGGGATGTTCGTAAAAGTGGCGGAGGAGTTCTTGTTCAATACTTTGGCGCATCCAGTATTCGGCTTGTTCGGCCCTTCTTTGTTTCCAGTAAGTATTTTCTTGAGTGAGTAGGCAATAGTCTTGAATTTGCTCCCAGATGTTTTCTAGTCCTTCGGCATGTAGGCCAGAAGCTAGGCTTACCTTGGGGGTCCAGCCTGACTTTTGGGCGGGAAAAAGGTGTAGAGCGTTGCGGTATTGTTGTTTGCTTCTTTTGGCGGCTTGCAGGGCTTCGCCATCGGCCTTATTGACCAGAAGAAGGTCCGCCATTTCGACCACCCCTCTTTTGATGCCTTGTAGTTCATCGCCGGCATTGGGGAGTAATAAAAGCATAAAGAAATCGACCATAGAGTGCACGGCCAGTTCGGATTGGCCCACCCCGACGGTTTCGACAATAATGGGAGAAAAGCCTGCGGTTTCGCATAAGAAAATAGCTTCTCTAGTTTTTCGGGCCACGCCGCCAAGGGCATCGCCAGCGGGGGAGGGGCGGACAAAAGCTTGGGGGTGGCTAGACAAAGTTTGCATCCTTGTTTTATCGCCGAGGATGCTGCCGCCGGTGCGTTGGCTACTGGGGTCGATGGCTAAGACGGCGGGGCGAAAACCTTTTTGGATAAGCATTTGGCCAAAGGATTCGATAAACGTACTTTTGCCCACGCCGGGGGAGCCTGTAATACCGAGGCGGAGGCTCGACTTATTTTGTTGGAGGCAAGCTTCGATAAGTTGGTCAGCTTTGAGGCGGTCAGTGGGCTTTTGGCTTTCGACTAGGGTAATAGCTTGGCTGAGTAAAAGGCGATCTTGGGCTAGAATTCCTTGTAGTAATTCTTCCACAGAGGGTTTTCGTCTTTTGAAGCGGGCCAATTGTTTTTTCTTGAAAGTTGGGGTTTCTGTTATTCCTTTGGCGATATGCAGGGCTGATTTTTTATCTTTATTATTTTCCATCTCTATTAGATTTAGGGTCAATCTTTTGCAAATTGGGTATTAGAAGGAGCGAAGCGACTGGCCTAGCGATGTGCAGCAGTGGCCGTAGGCCAGACCAAAGCGCTTTAGCGCTGCAGGGCCGAGCGAATAGCGAGCTGCGCAACGTAGCGCCGCAGCTTTGCTGCGGAGGCCCCAAAATAGTAAACAAAAATATGAAGAACTACCTACATTTAGTCCTCCTTTTGTGTCCATTTATACTTTTTGGGCAGGGCTATCAAGAATTGCGAGTAGAGCAATATCAGTATGATCAGGAGGGGGATAGTATTCCCTTGAAAAAGCAGATTTGGCGTTATGGAGAGGCTGGGGAGCTTATTGGGCAGGAGGAATATGAATATCGGAAACAGCCAGCGGGCAGTTTAAAATCTTCTTTTTTGTATCAGTATGATGCGGAGGAAAAGCTTGGGGTGCAGCAGAAGTTGACCTATTCGCCTAAGGGGGGGCAGCCTGAGGCGCAGCAATTTAAGACCTATTATGTAGAATATGGGCAGGAAGAGCAATTGCGGAGCAAGCAACTTTATTTTGATAAGCGGGGGGAATTGCAGCGAGAGGATACCTTGACCTATAATAAAAAGGGGCAATTAGTGGTGGAAGAGACCTATGATTATCGGGGGAGCACCTCGCATCGGTCAAAGCGTTGGAAATACAACAAAAAGGGAAAGGTAAAGCGGCAGAATCATTATGTACATTGGAGCACGGTAAAGCGGGGGGGGAAAGTAGTGTATAAAAAAGAGCGGAGAGAGTGGTATAAATATCGTTATAATCGGAAGGGAGCGCCAAAGGTAATGAAGGGAAAGAGTGGTAGTCGGCGTTACAAAACGGTTTGGAAATATGATAGAGAGGGGCAGCTCAGCTTTTATCAATCGCATATATGCAAGCGTTTTCGGAACAGCCCCAAGCCCAAGAAAAAGGGGGAAGAGGAGAAGAAAGAGAAGAAGCAGCCCAAGTATCGTTATGTAAGTGAGTGTCATACGAAGAAGTATGAGAAGGGGCAGTTAGTTTTGGAAGTAGAGTATGATCATGGGAAGGTAAAAGAGCGGACAGAGGTCAGTTATACTTCGGATAGTTTAAAGCAGCAATTGCGTTATTGGGTAGCGGGCAAGCTCAAGCGGGAAGAAAAATACTATTATAATGATGGGGGGAAGTTAAAGAAGCAGGAAAACTATTATTACAATAGTTTGGGCCTATTGAATTATCGCCTAGATATTTATTATAATAGCAAGGAACAAATTTTGCGAGAGGAGCAGTGGGTCCGAGTGCAAAAAGTGAGAGAATTGCAGCATCAGTATGATGAGCAGGGCCGTCAGCAAACAACTACATTAATGGTAGAGGATGGGCGGAAATTTGAGAAAACCTATTATTTTTATAGGGATTAACCTCCTGAAATCCTGACCGCAGGAACCTAAAAAAGCGTCTATTTTAGTATGATCACTAATAATAATATAAAGAAAGCCGCCTATATGATTGGGTTGATAGGCTTTTCCTTGGGGAGTCAGCCTCTTTTGGCTCAGAAGGCCAAGGTAAAATCTCTGGAATTCCAGCAGAGAGAGATGAAAGAGGAGATACAGATGGATAGTCTATTGACGACCAAGAGAGAGCTCAAGGAGTATGATGAGCAGGGGCGTTTGATTATGCAGAAGATCTTTGTAGCCAATCCGATAGGGCAATTGACTCCACAGAAAGAGATCAAGAAAACCTTTGATGGTCGTATTCTGAGAATACAGGAAGAGACCGAGTATGATGAGATGGGGGATCCGCTCAAGATGGAGCAGAGTCATTATAATGATGACAAGGATGTGGTGAAATTGGAGTACATTGATTATCTCAAGGCGCCAGATGTTCGTTACTCCAAGGAGTATGCCTATGATGAATATGGTTTGTTGGATAAGACGGAACTTAGAGATCCCAATGGCAAAAAAGTGGGGGAGGAGCGTTGGAAGTACAATGGGGATGATGAAATCATCAAATATACCAAGTGGGAGAAACTGCCTTCTGGCAAGAAGTATAAAGAGACAGAAAAGACCGAATATGATGAAAATGGATTCTTAGCTTCTTCGGAGAAGGAGATAGATGATGGGGAGGACAAGTATAAGGAGATCACTACTTTTGTTCGCAACCGGGTAGAGGAGCAGTTAAAATATAAAAATGGGGAGTTGATCAGTGAATTTGGTGGGGCTAAGAAAGGAGGTTTTGATCCTTCTAAGGCTCGGGTCATGATGACCTTTAATAATGATGGTGGCGGCCTTGGTGGTGGCGGTGGTTTTGGCGGCGGCGGTTTTGGTCGTTGGGCCAATGAAGACGAATATGACGACAAGGGAAATAAAATCAAGACCATCCAGAAGGTAGATGATGTAGTTACACAAATTACCTTTTATAGCTATGATGAGCGCAATAACTTGGTGAGCAGTAAGAAAGTAGACTATGAGGGCGAACGGGAAACTCGAGTAGAGGAAGAGGTTCAAGAATTTGATGATAATAACAATATGCTACGTCGAGCTGTTTATGTGGATGGACAGATCATCTCAGAAAAACGCTACAATTATCAATATCGTTAAACTTCTTTTGTTATGCTGTTGCTTGGCTCCACAGCTTTGGGGGCAGGCAGCGGATAGCATTCCGCCAATTAAAGAGAAACGCATTCTCGATTATCGCCTAAAGGACAACAAACGGCTGTTGCAGAAAAAAACTGTTTTAGAGTATAATATCTATGGCAACTTAGTGCAGCAGAGTTTTTACAAGGGCGAACAGCTTCAGAGTGCTGAGCACTTTAAATATGATCGCTTGGGCCAGCTTGTTGGCCGCTTGCGCTACGACTCTATGCAGGCATTAGTATGGAGTGAGGACCGACAATTAGATAAAGAAGGCCGTAAGTTAAAAGTAACTCAAACGGCTTATCGTCCGCCGGGTTTTCAGCAACAATATACCTTGTATAGCTATAATAGCAAGGGACAAATCAAGCAGGTGGAGACCTATAATACAGAAGATCAATTGGTCAGTGAGGTCAATTATTTGTATAGCCAGTTGGGCGAGCTTTTGGGTAGTAATGCTTGGGACTTGCAGGAGGATGGCAGCAAACGCAGCTTGAGTATTTTACATGAATACAATAGAAAGGGGCAGATTCAGCGTTCGGTCAGTATTTTGCAAAATGGCAAAGATCGTTATAAAGAGGTCCGAAATTTTGAAAATTGCTTTATTATTGAATGGCAGCGGTATCAAAATGGGGTATTGTATAGCCACTTCAAACATGATAGAGAGCAAATTCGAGAGCAGGGGCCCAGTGAAATTCCTCCACCTTTGCCTTTTCAGCTTTCTCCATTAGATTATGAAGAGAGTCGGGCCGATCCACTTCAGTACACTGATTATCAGCCATTGAGAAGCATCAATACGAAGAATAATGAGGATGGTTTGCCGGTTAAAGAGGCCATTCGAGAAGGGGAGAAATTGGTAGAGGTACGCTATTTTTTTTATGATGAGTCCAAACGACTAATTCGCCGTAAAACGGTAGATAAAGTGAGTGAGGAAGTAAAAGAAGAAGAGCTCAGTTATACCAAAGAGGGCTTGCCTTTGAAGCATCGGCAGTTTCTCAATAAAAAGCTCATGCAAGAGCGTAGTTATGAATATATCTATTACCCCAACTAAAAAGTAGTGTTAAACACTCTTTTTCTAGTATGAGTCTGTACCTTTAACCTGCCAAAATTACGATTTTCCCGCAAAACAGTTCCAGCAATGAATACACTCAAAACATCTAAGTTTTCCATTTTTAGGAACCTTCGTCTGTTGACGCTAGGCAGTTTATTTATCTTTTTATTGCCTAGTTTGCTCTTGGCTCAAAAGCCACAGATCAAATTTATGCAGCAGAAGCATTATGTGCCTGCGCTAAATAAAGGTTTGGAATTACAAACTCAAACTGAAAAGTATTTTAATGAATATGGAGCGGTGACTCGAGAGGAGTATTTTAAGATGAGTTTGGATAGCAATCTGAATAGTCAGCGCAAAATTATTCATAGTTATGATAGCCGCGGTCGCCATCAAAATAGTTTGCATTATAATGGGGACAACCTTTTAGAAAAGGAGATTAAGATTTATTGGGACCAGAAGAACAATAAGAATAAAATTGAAGAGATCTCTTATGTAGATGGGCAGCAAGCTTCGGTAGCGATTACTTATTTGCTCACTTATGATGAGGCGGGGAATAAAGAAGTAGAGCAGTACTTTAATACTAAGGGAACTGTGACTCGCCAACGCAATTGGTTTTATAACAAGCAAGATGAGGTGATTCGTTCTTTGGAACTTGTAGAAGAACCGAATCAGCCACGTAAGGAAATCAAAACCCATTACAAAAGGGATCAGGATGGCTATTTGACGAAATCTATCACGGTAGAGAAAGTCAATGGTAAACTATTTAGAAAAGACATTCGCTACTTTGAGAATAGTTTCCTCATTCGTTGGAAGAAGTATATAGAAGGAAAGTTTATTAGTGAGTTTGTTAATGAGTATCGAGATAGTGTGCTCATTCGCCAAACAGAAAATGAGCGTTTTGATCCAGAAAAGAAGCGTAAGCGCTCTAAAAAAGAAAGTATTTGGGTAACCAACACCGAATATGATGTTTATGGGAACATCTTGGTCCAAACTAAGAGCCGCAATGAGCAGGTGGTAAGCATTGTACAATATGCTTATGACGACTATGGCAACCGCATTAAGACCATTAAAATTAACAGAGAGACCAATGAAAAGGAGGAAGAGCGTTTGACCTATGACAAATGGGGAAATGTCTCTAGTAGAGAGTTACTTAAAAATGATCGTATTATGCATAAGGATGAATTTGTTTATGAGTATCATCCTCGAAAGCGAAAAGACTAAGGCCTGCTGGTCCAGAAAGCGGCGCAGCGACTGGCTGAGGGATGGATAGCAGTGGCCGTAGGCCAGACCGAGGCGCTTTTAGCGCCGAAGGGCCGAGCGAATAGCGAGCTGCGGCACAGCCCGACCCGAAGCGTAGCGAAGGGGCAGCCCCAAATTCATATCATTAAAAATCTATAGATGTTTAGCCGTTTACTTTTTATTAGTTGTTGTTTGGCCTTTTCGCCCTTGCTTCAGGCCCAACTTGAGATGCGTCTTGATAGCATTAGCCAGGTGATTCAGCATAGTTATAGCTTTACGGAAGAGGGGGAGCAATTGCTGAGTATTTTGCGAGAATCGGTCTATAATGAGGCGCAGATTATGACGCGTCAGGATCGTTGGCATTATACTTATCCGAATGGAGAAAAAACGGCCAAATTGCACTACCATTATAGCTACAATCCCAAAAGTTATATGGGGGAGTTTTACAATGAATATTTGGCTTATGAAGGAGGACCCAAACAGGCCAAAAAGAAGAAAACGACCTTTAAGAGCCATGCACATAGCGCTACGGAAAGAGAGCGTGTGCAGCAGTTTGATGCAGAAGGGAAGCTGAGCCGAGCTAGTGAAAACCGCTATGATAAAAGTGGGGAATTGGTGTATAGCAAAAGCACGGATTATAGTTACTCGCCGCCTATGATTCATATTGATGAGGTAGAACGCAATGCTGCGGGCCAAATTATAAAATGGACGGCTACGGATAAGAGTGAGCTGGGGACTGAAAAAGTGCGCGAAATGAGTTGTAAATACCTTTTTGACAGCCTTTTGCTGGAGTCTACAGGCTATGTGTATAGCGATTGGAACCAAACGGTCAATAAGTACAATAAAAAAACGGGCGAAATTAAGAAGTCGACCATTAGCTATGGTCTGCGCCAAAGCAATGGTAAAGTGACTATCCGCCACAAAAAAGTGAGCACCTACAAAAACAATCGGCCCATTAAAAGTGTAGAATATAACTACAAGAAAAAGTTTAAGACCTCTACCTTTAGTTATAATGGCCCTGTAATGACCGAAAAAGTAGACTATAAAGACAAAAAGGAAAAGGATATTATCAAGACGGAGAAAAAGGTCTATAATGCTACGGGCAAACTCCAACTCTATGAAAGAGCCATTGATGGCGAGCCCCAATACCGAGAGCAATATAGCTATGATGCCGCCGATCGTCTATTGAAATATACGGAGACGGAATTTAGAGAAAACGGGGCCCATTCTATTACCATTATTGAGTATAATATTGACCAAAACCCGGTCAAAAAACAGCTTTTCCAAGGCGATAAATTGCTCAAATTGGATGAATATAGCTACCTCTATCAGGAAAACTAAGCCCCAAAGAGGCCGCTATATCTAGAATTATTTATATATTGAACATAGAACCGTACACCACCATAATTTCAATTTAAGAAATGAGTATTATTGAACTAAAAGTACCCGTAATTGGGGAATCAGTTACAGAGGTTACGCTATCGGCTTGGCTCAAGGAAGATGGCGCCTATGTAGAACAAGATGAGGCCATCTGCGAATTTGAATCAGATAAGGCCACTGTAGAAGCTCCTGCCGAAAAAGCAGGTAAACTTATTTGGGTTGCTGCCGAGGATGATGATATTCCAATCGGTGGCGTTTATGCCAAAATTGACACTAGCGTGTCTGGCGGTGCAGGTGAAAGCAGTCCTGAGGTAAAGGAAGAAGCTCCCGCCCAAGAAGAAAAAACTGAAGTAGCTGCCCCCAAAGAGGATAGCTATGCGGCTGGACATCCCGCTCCCGCTGCTCGCAAACTCATGGATGAAAATGGCCTTACTGCCGCAGATATCCAAGCTACAGGCAAAGATGGTCGCATCACTAAAGAAGATGTACTTAAGGCTATTGCCAACAAACAAGCTGCACCTAAACAAGAGGCCGCTCCCAAAAAAGAAGAGCCCAAAACTGTTGTGGCTCCTCCTGTTAGCGGAGCTGCTAACTTTAGCCGCGAACAGCGCCAAGAGAAAATGTCTCGTATGCGCCGCACCATCGCTTCTCGCTTGGTTTATGCCAAAAATGAAACGGCCATGCTCACTACCTTCAATGAGGTAGACTTGACCAATATCATGAAGTTGCGCAAAACTTACCAAGAGGATTTCGTGAAGAAATATGGCATCAAACTCGGCTTTATGTCGCTTTTTGCCAAAGCTTGTGCTAAGGTCCTTATGGAAATGCCCGATGTGAACGCTCAGCTCACAGAAGATGGCAAAAACCTCATTTATCACGATTATGCCGATATCTCTATCGCCGTATCTACGCCCACTGGCCTAGTTGTCCCTCCCGTTCACAATGTAGAGTCACTCAACTTTGCCGAGGTAGAATGGAAAATTAAGGAGCTGGCCACTAAGGCCCGCAATGGCAAATTGACTTTGGATGAAATGAGTGGTGGAACCTTTACCATTACCAATGGTGGCGTTTTTGGCTCTATGATGAGTACCCCCATTATCAACCCACCACAGTCGGCTATTTTGGGTATGCACACCATCCAGCAACGCCCCATGGCCGTAGACGGCGAGGTCAAAATCCGTCCCATGATGTATTTGGCCCTCTCTTATGACCACCGCGTGATCGACGGTAGCACTTCGGTAACCTTCCTCGTGAAAGTTAAAGAATTGCTCGAAGATCCTACTCGCTTGTTGCTCGATCTCTAGATCAACAAACAGATAAAAATAATCGACCAACCTCTTTTTAGGGGTTGGTCTTTTTTTTGGCCGGGTCGATCCTCTTAATAGTCTAACTATTGCTCTTTTGGGGCTGCCCCGCCCTTTGGGCGGGTCGGGCTGTGTCGTGGCTCGCTATTCGCTCGGCCCTGCGCAAAAAATGCAAAGCATTTTTGCTTGGTCTGCGGCTTCGCCGCCCCACTTTCCATCCCTCAGCCGCGTCGCTGCGCTCCTTTGCGGCGGCTTAGCCGCCTGCTAGACGTATATTTTCCAATATTCTATGCAAAAACTTGGGGCTTTGGCCTAAAAAGTAGGATTTTTGCGGGGCCAACGCCTTTGCCTTGGCTTACGTCTATAATTATAGGTCCAAAATAAGGGGCGCAGCCCCTTTGGCCGTAGGCCAAAACGGCTTAGGGATGGACAGCAGTGGCCGCAGGCCAGACCCAGCCAGCTTGCTGGCGCAGGGCCGAGCGATCAGCGAGCTGCGAAACAGCCCGGCCCGCCCTTTGGGCGGGCAAGCCCCAAAAAGATCAGAATAGAATAATAGCTATGCAAGCATTGATAAAAAGCCTCCTTTTTTCTGCCGTCATCTTGCTCCTTTTGGGGCAATCTGCCTGCCGATACCCTTATTATACGCCACAGGCCAAAAAGGCCCGCAAAGCGATCAAAGCAGAGAAAAAGGCGCGCAAGGCCGCTGCGGCCCAACTGCCGAAAAGCGATACAACAACAGCCCCTAGCGATGAGGGGCTCGATAAATTGCCTAGTATAGACCCCAAGGCCAGAGGAGGCCAAAAAAAGGAAACGGATAAGATTGTTAATGCCACAGCTCTAGATAGTTTGCCGCCTAGCGATACTAGCCAAATGGCGCTTACGGCTATAGATAGTAGTGATTCGGATAGTTTGGCATTGACCACAACAGATAGTCTGCCGCCTATTGTCTTTAATCCCGATTCTCTGGATTCTCCTGTGCAATACGATGCCAAGGATTCGACTATTTATGATTTGATGAACCAGAAGATTTACCTCTATGGCTCGGCAGAGATCAACTATGGAAATTACCAACTCAAAGCGGGCTATATCGAGGTAGATTTTTTGACATCTATAGCTACAGCAGAAGGTTTTGCAGATAGTACAGAGCCCTCAGGCATTCGAGAAATGCCCTACTTTTCGGATGGGAACCAAAAGTTTGAGGCCAAGAAAATCATGTATAACTTTAAGACCAAGAAGGGAAAAGTCTTTGATACCAGCACCGAGCAAGGCGACGGTTATTTTCTGTCAAAAGCTACTAAATTCATTAGCAAATCGGGAGATAGCACGGCAAGCAGTGATGTTTTGTATGCGGGGGGCTGCACCTACACCACCTGTGACCATAAGCATCCGCATTTTGGGCTGAGAAGTAGTCGGGCCAAGGTGATTCCAGGGAAATTGATTGTAGTTGGTCCTTCATTTATTGAAATTATGGGGAGCCCTACGCCTTTGGCCTTGCCCTTTGGCTTTTTTCCGATAACGAACAGCCGCAAATCGGGCTTGATTCTCAGCACTAATATTGATTTTTCGCCAAACTGGGGAGCGGGGATTCGTGAGATTGGGTATTATCAGGTCATCAGCGATCAAATGGACCTCAAACTGACGGGAGATTTTTATACTCGTGGGACCTTTCGCGTGAATTTGGAATCAAATTATAAAATGCGTTATAAAGCCTCTGGAGGCTTGCGCATTAGTTATGCGCGTACTGTTGAAGACGAGCCTGGCACACCAGATTATAGCTTGCTAAAAGACTTTAATATTAGTTGGACGCATCAGCAGGATGCCAAGGCTCATCCTAGCCAAAGTTTTGCGGCTAGTGTAAACCTAGGAACTTCAGATTATTTTAGAAATACAGAGCCCTCTGCGAATTTGACCTTGCAGTCTACTCTGCAATCAAGTATTTCTTATAGCAAGCGCTTTTTGGGGACCCCTTTTTCGTTGGCTATTGCTGCACGCCACTCTCAGAATACTAGTAGCAATACGATGAACATTACGGCTCCGCAAACTACCTTAACCATGAACCAGATTTATCCCTTCCAGCGAAAAGTGCAGGTGGGAGAACAGCGATGGTATGAGCGCATTGGTTTTTCTTATTCGGCTACGGCCAACAACAGCTTCCAAATTGCGGATAGTTTGCTTTTTTCTGCAGATGGCTTGGCAGACGCTATGGAAGAAGCTAAATATTCAGTGGTGCATTCGCCTAGAGTGAATTTATCCCTCAAATTGTTTAAATACATCAATGTACAGCCCAATATCTCTTATCAGGAAAGTTGGTATTTCTATGCGAATGAGCAAAGTTTTGACCCCAGCTTAGTCATCACGGCCGATACCACATTTGATGATGATGATCCTACTGTCATTAGTGATATTGAGCTAGACACCACCTTTGGAACCCTCAATGAGTTTAGAGATTATGGTTTTAATGCGGTGCGAAACTTTAGTGCGGGGGTAAACATGAGCACCCAGCTTTTTGCTACGGGAACCTACAACATTGGTCGCTTAGAAAAGGTGCGGGCGGTGATTCGTCCCAATGTTGGTTTGAGTTGGCGGCCAGACTACCAAAGTGATTTTTGGGGCTATTATGGCAGCGTACAAACTGATACCCGTTATCCAGATGAGTTGACGACCTATCGTCGCTTTGATGCGGTGCCTTCAGGGGGAGAACAGGCGCTATTAACCTATAGTTTGAATAGTAGAATAGAGGGAAAGCTCAAGCCTTCTCGCCGAGATACGAGCAGACAGCAGAACAATAAATTTCCGATCTTGAACAACTTAAATGTTTCGGGGAATTACAATTTTGCAGCGGATAGTTTGCGTTGGTCGACCATCAGTCTAAATGCTAATACGACCTTATTCAAAATGGTCAATGCCACTTTTTCGATGGTTTTTGATCCTTATATTGCCGATCAAAATACTAATACCCGCCTCAATACTTTGGAGTGGACCCAAAATGGTCGTTTGGCGCGTTTTACTTCAGGGGCATTGGCATTGAGTACGCAAATTAACCCCAATTCGCTCAAGCAATTATTTTCTGACCCTTATAGGTCCAAAAGCAAAAAAGAAGAAGAGGCCAAATCATTTGACATCCTTCAGCAGTTGAGCTTGAATTACAACCTACGCTTTAGTCGAGCTTATATTGAGGGGGTAGATAGTTTGCAATTTACGGCTAATGAGATTTCAATGTCGGGCGCTTTTCGTTTGTCTAAAAACTGGGATATTCGGATTTATAGAATGGGCTATGACTTTGACAAAAAGCGGATTACCTATCCAGACTTTGGCTTTAGCCGATCTTTGCATTGTTGGGAAATGGGGATGCGTTGGCAGCCAGAGCAGCGGACTTGGAATTTCTTTGTCCAAGTTCGTCCAGGTTCTTTAGGCTTCCTCAAATTGCCTGTGAATAAGACACGCTTTGATGATTATTAACAGCTAGTTGGCAAGAAGGCCCAAAACTTAAGTATTGGGCTAAGGGGAATATAAATTAACCTTTATTCATAATTATCGCGCAGCGATACCGCTTTGCTGTGGGTTTTAACCCACAGATTGGCTGAGGGGCTGTAGCAGGGCCGCCGAAGGCGGCAGACCCAGCGGGCGCAGCCCGCGCAGGGCCGAGCAGACCTGCGAGCTGCGACATAGCCCGACCCGCCCGAAGGGCGGGGCAGCCCCAAAAAATTAAGAATCAGTTAGGAAAAAAGCAGGGAGAGCTTGGCATTTTTGCAAGTTCGCAAAAATCTATTGTATCTTAGCGACTTGTAAACCCGATTGATAAGCCCTATTTTAGGGCTTTTTTGCATCTTAAGGCAGACAAATTGGCCAAGTTGCCCACGTTTTGTCTTTTGTTATCGTTATCTAAAGGAAATTATGATTGCCTACTTGCATGGTAAGCTCGTATATAAGAGCCCTACAGAATTGATTATGGATGTTGGCGGCGTGGGATATCGTCTCTACATCAGTTTGCAGACCTATCAGGCGGTGCAGGCCTTAGAGCAAGTTAAATTGCTCACGCATCATTTGGTCAAAGAGGACCAAGAGGCCTTATATGGTTTTGCGACGGCGGAGGAGTTGCAGTTATTTGAGCAGCTCATTTCGGTATCAGGAGTGGGGGCCAACACGGCTCGGGTCTTGCTTTCGGCCATGTCGGCCAAAGAGATTCGGGCGGCAATCATAGCCGAGAACGTGGCGGTACTCAAATCGGCCAAGGGGATTGGCCCAAAATCTGCCAAACGGATCATTTTGGAGCTCAAGGACAAATTGCTCAAAGAAAGTGGTGCGGTAAGTGAGGCCATTGCGGCTTCTATTCAGGGTCAAACGGCGGGGGAAAACCCCATTCGCTCGGAGGCTTTGGATGCGCTTTTAGCCTTGGGCTTTAATAAGATCAAGGCCCAAAAGGTATTGAACTCCATTCTTAAAACGGAGCCAGACATGCAGGATGTAGGACAACTCATCAAATTGGCATTGGCTCAAATGACTTAAAACTAGTATTATTCGATAGCAATTTTACCCAATTTTTAGATAGAAACGAAGGGGCATTTTATATGCTAGCCAAGGCCTTATATATATTTTTTTGGGGTCTCCCGCCTTTGGCGGGCGCTACGTTTACTCCCGTTGGTCGTCGAACTGCGGACTAAAGTCCTTGTTGTCGCAGCGCGCTGTTTGCTCGGCCCTGCGGTCTAACGGCCTTGGTCTGTGGCTATGCCGCACTGCTGCAGATCGCTCGGCCAAATATCCTATATGGGTAAAAGATCGGCAAATTGCTTTGGTACTAGTAGGTGTATGCTCTTCGTTTATATCCATCCTCTATCTCCTTTATACTGGCTTGAGGGCCAGAAGAATCAATAGACGCTATCCTTATGAATGCGAAAACTGCAGCTTTGCAGCTACTGCTGTTCTTTCTTTGTGTATCGCAAACAATTGGGGCCAATGGACCCCATTTTTATGGGCCAACATTATCTGCTGGTCCAGATCAGCCTTTAGGGCCAGATATTCCAAGCTATCCCACACAGGATAGTTTACCTCCGATTAGCGAGCGCTTTGGCGATTTTGTCCGCGATCGGAGCAATAATCCCTTTGATCTTAAAGATCCTAAGGCCATTGATAAAAAAGTGACTTATGATCCTCGTTCGGGTTTGTATATCTTGACAGAAACGATCAATGGGAGCAATTATCGTCCACCAGTTTATATGACCTTGGAAGAATACTTGGCCTTTCGGGCCAAGGAAGAAGACCAAGATTATTTTCAGGATCTCTACCTTATGGATCGCCAGCAGGCGGGAGAAGATCCTATAGAGCCCTATAAAGAGCGAATCCAAAATAGTTTGGTCGATCGTCTGTTTTGTGGTAGCAACTTTGATGTGCGTCCACAGGGTAATATTGATTTGACCTTTGGGGCCGACTTTCAACGGATTGCCAACCCTATATTGACTGAGCGGCAGCAACGTCAGGGGGGCTTTGATTTTGATATGAATATGCAGCTCAATGTAGTGGGGAAAATTGGAGAGAAATTGCAGCTCTCTTTTAACTATAATACCCAAGCCACCTTTGATTTTGATCGTCAGATTAAGGTGCAATACCTTACTGATACGCCTTGTTCGGAGGATGATATTGTGCGCAAGATTGATGCGGGTAATGTTAGCTTTCCTTTGCGTACCTCTTTAATTCAGGGACGGCAAAACCTCTTTGGGTTTATGACCGAGCTACAGTTTGGTCGCTTAACGGTTTCTATGGTAGCCTCTCAGAGCCAAACTCAACGTAAAGAAATCTCTATTCAGGGGGGAGCACAACAGCAAACATTTGAGGTAACTGCGGATAACTATGATGAGAATCGCCACTTTTTCCTTTCTCATTATAACCGCAATACTTATGAGGGGAATATGGTGAATTTGCCTCAGATCAATAGCTTGTTCAATATTACTAAAATTGAAGTTTGGGTAACCAATGACCGAAACGTAACAGAAGGCGTTAGGGATGTGGTAGCTTATGCCGACCTTGGAGAAACTGAGGCAGACAATATGCTTAATGCCAACCGTTTGAATGGAGCTACTGAGCAGGGGCGCGATCTTTATGGCCGTCGTCTGCCAGACAACTATGCCAATAGATTGTATGATGAACTCTTGGCCAGTGAACGCGCCCGAGGACTACAAACAGCAGTATCTGAATTGCAGACGGGCTTTAATATGACCGATGCTCAGGATTTCTCTAAGATTAGAGCACGTAAACTATCGGCTTCAGAATATAGCTATCACTCTCAATTGGGTTTCCTCTCTTTGAATGTATCGGTTAAGCCAACTGACGTGATTGCGGTGGCTTATCAGTATACTTATAATGGAAAAACTTATCAGGTAGGAGAGTTTGCTCAGGATTTGCCTATTGATGCAGACACCTTGAATGTTATGCACCTCAAATTACTCAAAGGGGTACGGACCAGAGTAGATTTGCCTATTTGGGATTTGATGATGAAAAATATCTATTCACTAGGGGCCTATCAGGTAAATAGTGAAGACTTTCAATTAGATGTTTTTTATCAAGATCCTGGGGGAGGGGAGAAGCGCTTTATTCCGGAAGGACCTGTTTCTTCAAAACCCTTACTACGTCTATTAAACTTGGATAATCTCAATCGTCAAGGAGATCCTATGCCTGATGGACAATTTGATTTTGTATCTGGCTTAACGATTTTACCACAGAACGGTCGGGTGATTTTCCCCGTTTTAGAGCCCTTCGGTAGTACTTTAGAGAAGGCTTTCCGTTCTGATCCAGATGACCCTAGCACAGTGAGTAATTTAGCCCAGCGCTACGTTTATCAGCAGCTCTATGACTCTACGGTAACTCGAGCTAGAGAATTTCCAGAGTTTAACCGTTTTATTATTCGAGGAAGTTATAAGTCCTCTGTCTCTTCAGAAATTTCTTTAGGTGGATTCAATATTCCTAGAGGGTCTGTAGTTGTTTCTGCAGGTGGTGCTGTCTTGACAGAGGGGAGCGATTACTCCATTGATTATAACTTAGGTAGAATTAAAATTTTGAACGAAGCCTACTTAAATTCGGGCCAGCCAATTCGAGTAGCTTTTGAGGATAACTCTACCTTTGGGTTCAATCGACAGTCCTTTTTTGGTACTCGTTTCGATTACTTCATCAATAAGAACTTTAATATTGGGGGAACCTTTCTGCATTTGTCAGAGCGACCCTTTACCCAAAAGGTAAACTATGGAGATGATCCCATCTCCAATAGTATTTATGGCTTTGATGTACAGTATAGTAGCGAATTGCCATGGCTGACTAAGGCTGTGGATTTCTTGCCTTTAATTTCAACTAAAGAAGCTTCTTCGATAACTTTTAGTGGTGAATTTGCGCATTTATTGCCAGGATCTCCTTCTGTAATTGACCAAGCCAATGATGAAGGCGGAGTTGTCTTTTTAGATGACTTTGAAGGAGCGGCTAGCAACTTCAACCTAACGATTCCCAGTTTAAACTGGCAATTGGCCTCTACGCCAAGGGGGGATGGAAACGATTTATTTCCAGAAGCCAATCTAATTGATAGCCTGCCATATAATAAGAACCGAGCAAGAATAGCCTGGTATCAATTAGATCCAGACCTAATCAGCAATCCACCAAATAATGTAAGTGGTGATGAGGCCAAGAGCGTTTATGTTCGACAGTTCCGTCAGGATGAAATCTTTAGAAATTTTACAGTTTCGGCTATTCAATCCACCTTATTGCGAACTTTTGATTTGGCTTATTATCCAAAAGAAAGAGGCCCCTATAACTTTGATGCTCGCTTCGATACCCTTGAGGCAGAAGAGCATTGGGGGGGCGTTATGCGCAGTATCCAAAATAATGACTTTGAGGCCAATAATATCGAATTTGTAGAGGTTTGGGTCATGAGTCCTTTTAAAGAAGGATATGGTGGAAATGGTGGAGAACTCTATATCGAATTAGGAGATGTCTCTGAGGATATTCTACGTGACTCTCGTCTATTCTTTGAAAATGGACTACCCGCAGATAGTAGTTCCTCTATTCGTACAGATGAAACGAATTGGTCAAGAGTACCCCGTACACAAGCTATTACTAATGCTTTTGATAATGATCCTGATATCCGAGATAAGCAGGATGTGGGCTTAGATGGCTATGATAATGCCAGCGAAGCGATTAAGTATGCAGAATACTTAGATTCACTGGCTGCGATCTATGGTACAGCAAGTACAATTTACCAAGAAGCACTCAATGACCCCGCAGGAGATGACTTCCTCTATTTTAGAGATGATTTTTATGATAATAATACAGCGCCTAATGGGGAAAACCCTATCCTTTGGCGCTATAAGCGCTTCAATAATCCACAGGGGAACTCTACCCCTGATGGCGGAAATACTTCATTTACTTCTACCTCAACCAATATTCCCAATACAGAGGATATTAACCGAGATAATACCTTGAATGAAGAGGAGTCTTATTTTCAGTACCGCATTCCCGTTGAGCGAGTGAACGGTAGCGATGAAATGGCTTTCACACAATATACTTTTGATTCTGTTGGAGTTGATTATGATGGCCCCAATGGTACCGAAACAGTATATTGGTATCAGCTTAAAATTCCAATTGACCAATACACAAAACGCGTGGGTGGAATTAGCGACTTCCGTTCTATTCGCTTCATTAGAATGTATATGACGGGCTTTGAAGAGAAAACTGTAATGCGTTTTGCTCGTTTGGACCTAATCAGAAACCAATGGCGTCGATATACCCGCACACTCCGTGAGCCTGGCGTTTATCTACCCACCGAAAATGATAATGAAACGGCCTTTGATGTAAATGCCGTAAACTATGAGGAAAATAGCCAAAGAACTCCCTACCCCTATGTCTTGCCTCCAGGTGTAGAACGAGAACAAGCTATCGGCTCTTTGGCCAATACGCTGCAAAATGAGCAGTCTCTTTCTGTAAATATCCAAAATTTAAAGGATGGAGATGCTCGGGCAATTTACAAAATCGTAAACTTCGATATGCGGGTTTATGAACGACTCAAAATGTATGTGCATGCCGAGTCTTTACCCGATTGCGCCGTAGAGAATGATCCTGGAGACCTCAAACTCTTTGTCCGCTTAGGTAGCGATTTTGAAAATAACTACTACGAATATGAAATTCCACTAGAAATGTCTACGGCTTTTGGCTCTGCTGATCCCGAAGATATTTGGCTAGAGAATAATGAGCTCAACTTTGGCCTAGATGTTCTACGCAATCTTAAAATTCAACGCGATCTCCTGAATATCTCTCTAAGCTCTTTGTACACGGAAACCGACCCTGATGCCCCCAATAATAATGTGAAAATTATCGGTAATCCCGATTTAGGAGTTGTTAAAGGCGTTATGGTGGGTATCCGAAATACTAAAGATGATGGCTTGAACCGTTGCGGAGAAATCTGGATCAATGAGCTCCGCCTTACTGGCTTTGATGAAAGAGGCGGAACCGCCGCACTCATGCGCACCGACATAAAATTAGCCGATTTGGGACAACTGACGCTTTCTGGTCAGTTCAAATCAATCGGTTTTGGCCAAATTGAACAACGCGTAAACCAAAGAAGCCGCGAACAACTCTTCCAATATGATGTGGCCGGAAACTTTAGCCTAGATAAGTTCTTTCCCAAAAAATGGAAACTGAAAGTACCTTTCTATGCCCAGTATTCTCAAGAAATTCTAACTCCAGAATACGACCCCTATCAGCTAGATATTCGCCTGACGGATAAATTGCGAGCAGCTACTACAGCCGCCGCCCGCGACTCTATTCGCCAACAAGCTCAAACTGTTACAACAATCTCTAGCTTTAACTTTACTAATGTGCGTAAAGAACGAACCGGGAAAAGACGCCTCCCTACAGATTTATCCAACTTTAGCTTTACTTACGCACAAAGTAATAATCATTACCGCTCTCCCATTATCGCTTCAGAAGAGCATATTGAAAACCGCGGAGTGATTGACTATAACTATGCACCAGGCCTCCGCCCCATTTATCCCTTCAAAAAACTCTTTAAGAAGCAAAATAAATGGCTGGCTCTAATTCAAGAATTTAATTTTAACCCTTTACCAAATAGCTTTAGTTTCCGCAACGAAATGCGCCGAAACTTTACCGAAACGACTTACCGCTTTTCAGAAGACGCTTATAGCACTTGGTACGATAAGCGCTTTAGTTGGGACCGCTCTTATAACCTCCAATGGGATTTTGCTAAATCACTCAAATTTAACTTCTCTGCCACAAATAATGGCGTAATCGACGAGCCCTACGGCCGCCTAGATACAGAAGTGAAACGCGATAGCGTTTGGCAGAATATCCAAAACCTTGGACGAAATAAGAATTATCAACATAGCATGACGCTTTCTTATGCCGTACCTCTAGATAAAATTCCCGCACTAGATTGGATTAAAGTGCGCGCCCAATATCAAAGCAATTATAACTGGAGTGTGGCTAGCCTTAATACCGACTCTCTTGGCAATGTGATTGGAAATACCCATAACCGACAACTTAATGTCGATTTTCAATTCACTAAGCTGTACGCAAAGTCTAAGTACCTGAAGAAGATTGATAGCAAACCCAAAAAGAAACCTAAACGCCCCCAAAGAGGCGGAAAAGACGACAAAAAGAAGGAGGAACGAGAACCCTCTATGGCCGAACGCCTCCTTATCCGTCCCTTCCTCCTTATCCGCCGTGGCCGAATTACTTATCAAGAGGATTACGCTACCTCAATCCCCGGCTTTATGGGACAACATAGCGTCCTCGGACAAGATATTAACAGCTTTGGCGCTAATCTGGCCCCCGGTTGGGACTTTATTACGGGACTTAACCCCACTGGCCGTGCCGCTACAACCGCTTGGCTCGATCAAGCCGCTAGCTCTGGCTGGGTAACCGAAAATATTTTCCTTAACCAACAGGTGACGCAATCTCATAACCAAAGCATTTCGGCTAAGTTTACCCTAGAGCCTTTGCCCGACTTTAAGATTGATGTGGACCTCAGCAAAACGCTGACGGAAAACTTCTCCGAGAATTTCAAGATGGATACCATCGGAGGAAGCTTCCAACACCTCAATCCTATGGAAATCGGTTCAGTGAATATTTCTTACCTCCCGATTTTATCTACCTTTGATCAAATCGGAACGAACGGAAGCAACTCTTCAGCGACCTTTGAAGAGTTCGAAAATAACCGCATTATTATCTCTAATCGCATCGGCGATGCCAACGGTATTACCGACTTACACGATGATACTACCAATAATGCAGGCTACCGACTCGGCTATGGCCGCTATCAACAAGATGTCCTGATTCCCGCTTTCTTAGCCGCCTACTCTGGCCAAGATGCCAATACTTTTAAGCTAGGTGATATCCGCGATCTCTTGCCTATGCCGAACTGGAAACTGACCTATAATGGCCTGACCAAAATCGAGCTCTTTAAAAAGTATTTCTCTAGCTTTAGCCTAACGCACGGCTACCAATCAAAATTGACCGTGAATAGCTTCGCTACCGATCTCGACTATGAAGAAGATCCCGAACAAAAAGATCCTAATAGCCTCAACTATTACTCTAGCTTCGAGATCCCCGATATTGTCATCACAGAGCAGTTTATGCCCCTAATCGGTATCGATATGCGCCTGAAAAACGGCCTCTCGGCCCGCTTTAATTACAAGAAATCGAGAAACCTCTCTATGAGCTTTGTCGATTACCAACTCTCAGAAACCAAAACTTCTGAAATTACAGTGGGCTTAGGCATGCTCATCAAAAACTTTACGCCCGAAAAACTGAATATCTTCAAGAAGAAGGGCAAGAAGAAGGATACAAAGAAAAAGAACAATAATTTCGACTTCGATTTTGGCAAAACAATTCCCAAAAATGAGCTGGACATTAAGTTCGATTTCTCTTTCCGAGATGACAAAACGGTCAACCACGTCCTTGACCAAAATAACTCGGTCGCTACTCGCGGAATGCAAACGATCCGAATCTCGCCTTCTATTGATTATGCCATCAATAACCGCCTGACGATCCGATTATTCTACGATTATAACCGCACAATCCCAGCGGTCTCTACCTCTTTCCCCGTCACCAATACCAAGGCCGGGGTTACGGTTCGCCTCTCTTTGGCCCAATAAATGACGGCCAAAATGATTAACGGTCAGTGGAGCTTGCTCTGCTGACCGTTTTTTTATGTTCTGTTTTTTGGGGCCTCCGCAGCAAAGCTGCGGCGCTACGCTTTGGGGCTCGCTATTCGCTCGGCCCTTCGCCAGCAAGCTGGCTCGGTCTGGCCTTCGGCCACCCCGCCGCATCGCTAGGCCAAAAGCGGTATGGCTTGAGTTACTCATTTTTTAGCCGAAGCAGAAGCAATTTATTTTCTTTGGGGCCCAACCGAAAGCTAGCCGCCTTAAAGCTAGGTGGTCCAGCCACAATTTTGGGGTCATTAGAAAAGCCATAGGGCTCTTTGGGGATGCCCCAAAAATTAAGGTCCAGTTGGCCATTCTGATTGAGATCTTGGAAAAAGGCCAAGGCATATTGTCCAGGAGGAAGTTGGCCCAAATCAATGCGCAAAGGCAGTTTTTGAAGCGGAACTACTGCCTTTTTAAGGGCCAATTCTTCTTTTTGAAAACTTTGAGCGCTATGGTAAAGCGCATAATAGAGCTGGCCCTCTACTTTTTGGGCTGACTCTAGCTGAATGATTAGCTGTTGGGCCGAAATTGGGCTAATGCAGAGAAAAAAGAGGGCAAAAACAAGCAAAAAAGGAGGAAACATAAGCAATGGGGATGAGCAAAGTTTGAAAATAAGAGGAGTTTTTATCAAAGGATGGCCGATAAGTTAATTTCATGAGGGGTAAACCACTCATTTATAGATCATTGCGAAGCAATACCGCTTTTGCTGTAGGTTGAAACCTACAGCATCGGCCTAGCGATGTGAAAGGGTGGCCGAAGGCCAGACCGAAGCCCGAAGGGCTGAAGGGCCGAGCAGAGAGCGAGCCCTGAAACGTAGCGCCGCAAGGCGAAGCCGTAGCGGAGGCCCCAAAAAAGAAACAGCAGCATAGAAAAAAAGGTTAAAAATCCAATAGCAGGAAGCCATGAAAAATGTATTACCTTTGGCTTTCAACCAATTAAAAGCGCCCTATGAAATCATTGGAAGAACACCATAACAGCTTGCCTTACCGCAAATCAAATGACGATAATTTTGGGAATGTACTGGACAAAATGTTGCAGGTATATGGCCTAAGTGACAAGATGCGGGAGTTTCAGATTCGGAATTATTGGGAGCAGCAAATGGGGCCAATGATTGCCGAACATACGCAATCGGTTTTTGTGAAAAGGCGGAAATTATTTGTGCGGATGCGTTCGGCGCCTTTGCGTCAGGAATTGATGTATGGCAAGGCCAAGTTATTGGAATTGCTGAATCGGCATTTGGGAGAAGAATACTTGAAGGATGTGGTCATTTTGGCCTAAAACAGCGGAATAGTGTCGCGATTATTGCAAATTTTGGGGCCTACGGCCAGCGGAAAAACAGCATTGGGTATTGCCTTGGCCCAGAAGTACGGGGCGGAGATATTTTCTTGTGATGCTCGGCAATTTTACCGAGAAATGGAGATTGGAACGGCCAAGCCGGATGCCGAAGAATTGGCCGCGGCCCCGCATCATTTTATCAATAGCTTGTCGATAGAGGACAACTATACGGTGGGGGATTATGAGCAGGATATTTTGGCTGCTTTGGCCAATTACTTTGAGCAAAAAGAGCTCGCTATACAATTGGGCGGCTCGGGTTTGTTTGCTCGGGTTACGGCAGAGGGCCTCGATGAGTTTCCGGATGTGCCGGCGGCTGTTCGGGAAGAATTAGAGGCGGAATTGCTGGAAAAAGGTTTGGAAGCTTTGCAGCAAGAATTGGCCGAAAAAGACCCTCAATATTATCAGGAAGTAGATATACAGAATCCGAGGAGATTAGTTCGGGCCCTAGAGATTTGTCGGGCTACGGGTAGTCCTTATAGTAGCTTTAGGCAGCAAAAGCGGGGGGCTCGCCCGTTTACTGTAATAAAGCTAGCCTTAGATTGGCCCAGAGCGCAGCTTTATGAGCGAATTGATCGCAGAGTTTTGCTAATGTTAGATCAAGGCTTAGAGGCTGAGGCTAGAGCATTGTATCCAAAAAGAGATTTATTGTCCTTAAAAACAGTAGGTTATCAGGAGTGGTGGCCTTATTTTGAGGGCCAAATTGATCGGGCCGAGGTGATTCGCTTGATACAGCGGAATAGTCGGCGCTATGCCAAACGGCAGATGAGCTGGTTGCGCAAGGAAAAAGATCTACATTGGATAGATGCTCAATTGCCTTTAGATGAACAAGTTGAGGCCGTTTTGGGCCATTTAAAATCGCTATAATTAACGTTTAGTTGACTCCTAAAGATTGGATATTCTTGACAATGCTCGTATTATTGCGGCCTTAAAGAGAAATATCAGCTTTATATCAAAAATAAGTAAATGAAACAAACGATTAGTTTCCTCTTAGCCCTTTGCTGTAGCTTTCCGCTAGTAGCACAACTTACAGTTACCTTAGACAGCACACAAGATGTGAGCTGTAATGGCAATAACGATGGGGCTGTTTTTGTCACGGCAGACCCTAATGGCTGTAGCTCAACTACAGTATTGATTAATGAGTTTTTAGTAAATGGACCTGGGGCAGGCGACGGAACAGGCTGTGGCGCCAATGGGGACCCTCTTTCAGAAGAATATATTGAGCTTATTGCTCCTGCTGGTACCGATTTGAGTTGTTATGTATTGACCGATGGCGACTGGATTTTGACACTACCCGCAGGGAGCATTGTCCCTGCCGATGGCTTATTTACTATTGGCCATAATAACTCGCCTTTGCATATCACCAACGGAACTACCTTTGACTTAGATGTAGAAGGCTGCAACTGTATCGCTGATGTAGGCACCAGAGTTTGTCAAGATCTTATTTTTACCAATGGAGGAGAGTATTTGACGATGTATGATGCCAGCGGAACCTTTATTGATGGGGTAATTTATGGCAAC
Source organism: Saprospira sp. CCB-QB6 (assembly GCF_028464065.1). Lineage (NCBI taxonomy): Bacteria > Pseudomonadati > Bacteroidota > Saprospiria > Saprospirales > Saprospiraceae > Saprospira > Saprospira sp. CCB-QB6. The sequence continues at coordinate 2,652,204 of NZ_CP116808.1, forward strand.
CCGAGCGGCGTGAATAATACGCCCAGCCCAGGCGATATTATCAGCACCTCTGGTTTGACGGGTTGTGTTGGTAGCGTAACTATTCCTTCTTTGGCTAGCTATGCAACTATCAGTGTTTCTGGCGATGTATATCAGCGCGATCCTGACGGTAGCAGCACCTGGGCCGCAACTAGCAGCATGACGCCAAATGATTGTAACAGTGGAGGAAGTGCTAATCTAAGCTTCCTTTGGTCTAATGGAGATACCACAGAAGACCTTTCTGGCTTGGCTGCAGGGACTTACACCCTAACCGTAACAGATAATAATGGAGCAACAGCTACCGTAAGCGCTACAATCAATGAGCCTACCGCTATTGTGGCCACTTCTAGCTTGACCGATCCCAACTGCCCTAACAGCTTGGATGGCGCTATTGATATTACCGTAAGCGGTGGAGCAAATGCCTATACTTTCGCTTGGTCGAATGGCGAAACAACAGAAGATTTGAGCAATGTTTCTGCAGGTACTTATAGCGTAACTATTACGGACACAACAGGCTGCGAATTGGTGGACAGCTATCAACTCAATACCCCCTCTGGTTTTGCCGTAGCCCTAGATGCTGCCGTTTCACCCCTCTGTAATGGCGATGCCAACGGAACAATTGATGTGACGGTAACGGGTGGCATTGCGCCAATTACTTACCTTTGGTCCAATACTGCTACCACAGAAGACCTTAGCGCTTTGGCCGCTGGCACTTATGCCCTTACCGTGACCGATGGTAACGGCTGTACAGATACTCTCTCTGCCGTTTTGCAAGATCCCGCTGCTTTTACTCCTAGCTTCAATCTGCAAAATGCAAACTGTGAAAACAACAACGGTTTTATTGATTATACCCTAAGTGGTGGTACTGCTCCTTACAGCTATTTGTGGTCTACTGGCGATACCCTAGAAGACCTAGATAGCCTTGCCGCAGGTAGCTATACCCTAACGGTAACCGATGCCAATGCTTGTAGCTTCGCTACTTCAACTGCAATTGTCGTGGGTATGGATACTACTTTCTCTATAGGAATGTCTTTTCAGTTGATAAACTGCCAAGCTCCTAACTCTGGAGGACTAGTTGCTGAACCTGATTTGGGCGCAAGTCCAATTAGCTATGCTTGGTCTACAGGAGATACTACAAGAGCGTTAACTAACCTGATTTCAGGCACTTATACCGTGACAGCTACCGATGCTTCTGGCTGTACTGATGAGTTCACGGCAACCTTGGGCGATCCTCAACAACCTACGCTTAACCCAAGTCTAGGCTATAGCAATCAAGTCGATACCACTATGGATTTGGGAATTACAATTCCCGCCACTACGGGCGCCAATGAAGCTGGCGTAAGTTATAGCTGGACCTATAGCCCCGCAGCTGGCCTAAATCTTAGCTCAGATACCCTAAGCGATATCGAATTGAGCGGCTTGGCTGTCGGAAATTACACAATTACCGTTACGGCTTCTTCCCTCAATGGCTGTGTCCTAAGCGAAACGCTTACGCTAGAAATTACAGAACAACCCGAACCTGCCGTACCTTCGGCCTTTACCCCCAATGGCGATAATATTAACCCCACTTTCCGCGCCCTCTATCTAGATGCGGCCTATGTGGACGAGTTTAAGATTTATAACCGCTGGGGCCAATTGGTCTACGATGATGCCAATAACCCCGTTTGGGACGGCACCATCAATGGCAATGAACAAGCCCGCGATGTATATATCTACCGCATTAGCTACCAGCGCCCACAAGATAGCGAGCCCGTTGTGCTCCGTGGCGAAGTAACGCTTTTGCGCTAAATCACATTAGCCCGATAAAAGAAGAACTCCCCTTGCAGTTGCTGTAAGGGGAGTTTTTTTTGGGGCTGCCCCTGCGGCCGTTGGCCTTGGGTCGGGCTGTCTCGCAGCTCGCTGTTCGCTCGGCCCTTCAGCGCTGCGCGCTTCGGTCTGGCCTGCGGCCACTGCTGCCCATCCCTCAGCCGCGGGCCTTCGGCCCTTTTTAATTGTAGGTTGAAACCCTCATGAATGGAATGGCCTTCGGCCTAGCGATGCGGCGGGGTGGCCGAAGGCCAGACCGAGGGCGGAACAAAGTGGAGCCTGAAGGGCCGAGCAGACCTGCGAGCCCTGAAGCGTAGCGCCGCAAGGCGAAGCCGCAGCGGAGGCCCCAAAAAATCAGCAACAGAAACAAAAAAAGCGGGCCCGCAGCAAAAATGCTACAGACCCGCTTAAAATGAAAAAAGCACTGACTTACGTTAGTGCTTTTTTGCGGTCTGGACGGGACTCGAACCCGCGACCCCCTGCGTGACAGGCAGGTATTCTAACCAACTGAACTACCAGACCAGTGATGCCCTCTCTTTGAGTGCGACACAAATATAAGACGGCCTTTTGGACTTTCCAAATCTATTTTTAGAAATAGGCGTTTTTTTTCAAATAAAAAGAGAAAAACAAGCCCTTAAGCCCTAAAGACGGCCAATATTAGTACACAATTCTAGAAAGGCTAGCAATGACAGCCGAAAGACGGACCGACTCAAATACTCGAGCTTCTGAGCTGCCAAGGCCCAATAATGAAGCCTCATGAGATTTTACACAAGCCTCACAACCATTTACAGCAGAAACAGCCAAACTAACGAGCTCGAAAAATTCTTTGCCCAAAACAGGGTTCATCATGATATTCATACGCAAGCCAGCGCGCATCGTCTCATAAGATTCTTTGCCCATATAGTGGCGGAAACGGTAAAATACATTGTTGGCGCTCAACAAAGAACTACAAGCAATAGCATCGGCAATCTCCGCTTCTGTGGCTTCGCTCTCCCGCGCTTGTTGAGTAAAGGCTTTTTCTAGGACCGTATTGTGCAAGGCATTGGCAATAGCTAGGCTAATGAGTGCCACCTCTTTGGCATTTAGCTCCTTAGAACGACGAAAGCCCTTGAGGTTCATGCGCAAATCACGCAAATATTTAGAATCCCCTTGGATGAGTTGCTCCAAGCTAGGCGTGCTATAATCTTCAGGAAGGCCAAGATCGGCCAACAAATCATTTAGTGTACTGGCAAGCATTGTATCTTAGTTTTTAGATAGATGTTTAAAAAAAGCTGCGCTTCCTGGGGAAAGCGCAGCTATATAAGTGAACTCATTTTTAATAATGAGTGCTTTCTCCAATCTTAATTAGACAGTAAGAGTAGCTTCCCCTTTCTTCCAGTTACAAGGGCAAAGCTCGTCCGTTTGCAAACCATCAAGTACGCGGATCACTTCTTCTACGTTACGACCTACGCTAAGGTCATTGACGCTAACAAAACGAATTACGTTATCAGGATCAATGATGAAAGTTGCACGGTAAGCAATGCGCTCATTAGGCTCCAAAATACCCAAATCCTCAGCCAAAGACTTAGAAGTGTCCGCTAGCATAGGAAACTGCAAACCACGTAGGTCCTCATGGTCATGTCTCCAAGCCAAGTGAACAAACTCAGAGTCAGTAGAAGCACCAATTAGTGCAGTGTCACGATCGCGGAACTCATCAAAGGCGTTGTTGAACTCAGCAATTTCTGTAGGACAAACGAAAGTAAAATCCTTGGGCCACCAGAACATAACTGTCCAGCGATTGTCTTCATTCTTGAAGTCATTAACAAGCTCAGCAAACTCTTTCCCTTTTTCTAGAGAAACAACTGCTTGCTTTTTAAATTGAGGAAACTCAGAGCCGATTGAAAGTAGGCGATTCATACTAGTTTTATTTTAAGTTGTCAAACAAAAGTTACGAAAGCTTAATTTTACAAGGAGGCGAAACCTTGACTTTCGTTCTATCTTGCTAACACAAAAATACGGCAGTCGTTTAAATAAATCGAATTGATTTTTTTGATAAAAATATAGGCTCCGTCTATATGTTCCTTGTTTTGAAATAAAAAAATATGCATACCAAGTAATTCCAAATTTTTTATCCCCAAAATAGCTTTATGTATTCAATAATTAGGTAAAATTTTTTCCATGCCTACACTCACTCAATTAGAATATATTGTAGCCGTAGATCTACATCGGCATTTTGGAGCTGCTGCTCAACACTGCTATGTGACGCAACCCACCCTGAGTATGCAAATCAAAAAAGCGGAAGAAGAATTGGGAATTAGTCTGTTTGACCGTAGCCGTCAACCTATTATGCCTACCGATATGGGGCGCTTAATTATTGAACAAGGCCGAGTAATCCTCCGAGAACGAGATCGTCTAAATGAATTGGTCGCTGGCTTCAAAAATGAATTGCAAGGCAGCCTCCGCCTAGGCGTTATCCCCACCCTTGCCCCTTATCTCTTGCCTAAGTTTGTCGGTAACCTGGTCCGAAATTATCCAAAAATTTCTCTAGAAGTGGTAGAACTCTCTACCGAAGAATTAAGCGAAGCCCTACAAACAGACCAAGTAGATTTAGGCTTGCTCGTTACTCCTTTTAATCATCCCCAAATTTATACGTTGCCCCTCTTCTATGAAGAGATCCAACTCTATATCCACGAACGACACCCCCTCTTTAAAGAAAAGGAGGTCGCCGCCGAACAACTCAAAGGCAAAAGCCTCTGGCTCCTCCGACAAGATCACTGTTTCCGAAATCAGATGATCAATCTCTGCAAAATGCCCCAAGAACAACAACAATTGCCCTTCCGCTTCGATAGCGGCTCTCTAGAAGCTTTGCAACGCTTGGTCGATCAAGAAGGGGGCTTTACGCTTCTGCCCGAATTGGCCTGCCGCCCAGAACAAGGCCCTCGCCTTCGTCCTATTTCCCCAAAACCCCTGCGAGAGGTGAGCCTTGCCCATGTTCGCAATTTTGCCAAAACCAGATGGATCGATATCCTCAAAGAGGAGATTTTAGCGGCCCTGCCCGAACGAATGCAGCTGGCCCAAGACGGACAAGTAGTCGATTGGCAATAACCTAAGGATAATATTGCCCCTGATACAAGAGCTTTTTGTCCGTTTGCAATTCATAATAACGCCTTTGCTGTGGCATTTGCAAAAATAAGCCCTCCGAAAGGAGCTGCCATTGTAGATCCGCCTTCTCTTTGGGCGGCTCTAACCCCCTCGCCATCTTCCGCAAAAGCATAAATTCACTCTGCCGACTCTTTGGGCCATTTTGCTGATGTAAACCCAAAATCCAGATTTCTTCTTCCCCCTTTTGCCCCATCCACAACCAAAGTTTCCATGGCCCTTTTTGATAGAGACAAATAGGCCGCCCCAAGGCTTTACCCAAAGCTTGTTGCTTTTGTGCCGTCGATTGTAAGGGCCAGTCTTGCACCCATTGCTGAGCAGGCCAATGCTGACTCTTGAGCAAGCGCCGCTGAGGCAAAAATTGCTGCTCTTCGGGCAATTCTTCCCCCTTAATAAGGGCCGCATTGAGCTGCGCCAAATGCTGAATTTCCGCCCCCTCTTTTTCCAATTGAGCCAATTGCCGCAAAGCCGCAGCCGATTTTCCCTGCGCTTGCCAAATAATTGCCTCCGCTAACTGTATGTAGGCCCTGAGCTCCCCTTGGGCTTGCCCCCTCGCCAATTTGAGCAATTGCTCGGCCTTGAGCAATGGCTGCTCTTCTAACTCAAATAGTTCGGCCTGATGAATGAGGTAGAGCGCCTGCGCATAGCCCAAATAACTAATTAAAGGCATTTTCTCTTTTTGGGCCACCTGCCTAAAGTACGCTAGGGCCAAACCAATCCGAACCTCTGGCGATTTCCCCAAATAAATACCCGCTCCCCGCAAGCGCTCTGGCCGCTTCCAGTTGTTGTGCAATAGGTTGGGGAAAAACTGTGTTTCGGGATAAGCCTGCGCACTAAATTGTAGTTGAACCAAGGCCATATTGTGCAATATCGGACTATGCGCTAACCCCATGCTGTCTATTAAATAATGATAGCAGGCCTCCGCCTGAAGATAGCCCCCCAAACTCGCCCACTGCTGCCCCGCCTCAAAAACCTGAATCAATTCTTTGGTCTTTTCCAAGATCCCCTCATAAGCCTTTTGCCGAATGGGCAAAGGCAAATACCCCTGCAAATCAGCCGCTAATTGATATTCCGCATAGGCCTTTTCCATGAAATCAGCAATGCAGTTTTCTCCTGAAGCGTTCTGCGCCAAAGGATTAAACCCCGCCATATAAGCCCAAAAAGCCCCCTCCTGATCCGCCTGTGCCTCCTGCTGCTGCCAAAGCTGAAAGTTTTTGCCATTGGCCGCAAAGGCCGTCCGCATTTTGCCATGCTCCCGCCGATGATGACTGAGCTCATGCGCCAACAAAAAAGCTAGAGCATCCCGCCCCTTGGGCAAGCTTCTACAAAGGCTCAATAACTTCAAATCTAAGACAATCCAATTGCTGTCAGCCTGATAAAAAGCCATGCTAGCCTGCTGCCGCCATATTTTTAAACTGGGGGGATTGGGCAAATGAAGCGAAGCCAACAATTGCCGATAAATAGGATCCACATACTGATGCTCCGCACTGCTAGCCGCCAAAAACTGCTGCCCAAATAAAGAACCACTGCAAAATAGAAGAAGAACAAGAATCCGATACATCTTTCTTTTTTTTATGCCAAAATAAAGAAGGGGTTAGGCCTAAAATAATTCCATTTTAAGGATGTTGCCGCTTTTTTTTAATGCTGTTTTTGGGGCCTCCGCTGCGGCTTCGCCTTGCGGCGCTACGTTCCGCAGCTCGCTATTACTTGCTTCGCTGCGTCGGCTCCCGTTGGTCGGGTCGCTCGGCCCTGCGGCCTGACGGCCTTGGTCTGCGGCTTCGCCGCCCCCTTTCGCATCGCTAGGCCGCTCATCTTTTCGCCTTGCTTTAAATGCCTGTTTTCAGCCGTTTTGCAGTTGACTGTTTGTCCAAATCAATCTTTCTGGACCAATTGCAGCCCTGCAAATAGCTTTAAGCAGTTTCTTCGCACGGATTTGTTCGCTCAGGATAGGGCTGGGAGTGCGCCAGAGGCGTCTGCATCGATACATTTAGCTAGGGGGGAGCTGTCTAAGGCCCTATCTTTTTTTCTGGACTGCCCCTACGACAGATTAGCTAGTTTGGCTTAAAAACAAAATATTGAAAACGCTTGTATTTAAGCCCTTCTTATTTTACCTAGGGGCAAGCCCCTAGGCTAATAGTCATAGTCGCCCCCTCCTTCGAGGGGGCTTTTTGTTTGGCTCTATTGGTTAATTAGGCCCAGACGGAATTTTCTGTATTGGCCCTTAGGGGCTAAGTTTATGTTTGAAGAGCAAGCGAATAGTTGGTCGTTAAAGATTTTGTTCGCTTAACTGTTCAAGCTGAGGAGGAAAGGCGAATCCCCTCGAAGGAGGGGATGATAGATTTAATAGCCTAGGGCCTTGGCCCTTGGCCCTAGGGGTAAAATTTATATCATATAGGCCTGTGGGTTGAAACCCACAGCAAAAAGGGAGGCCATGCTAGACCTAATGAAGTGGGCCGAAGGTTAAAACCTTCAGCCCATATACGTAGAGGAAAATAGCCAGTTCTAAGGCCAAAAGATTTAAATCAATGAGGGTTTTAACCTGCAGCTATGGCCGCAGGCCAAACGGTCTAGCGATGTGCAGCAGTGGCCGTCAGGCCAGACCGAGCAGGCTTTGCCTGCGAAGGGCCGAGCGACCCGACCAACGGGAGCCGACGCAGCGAAGCAAGTAATAGCGAGCTGCGCAACGTAGCGCCCGCCGAAGGCGGGAGGCCCCAAAAAAGGCCCCTTACAGAAGCGTAAGGAGCCTAAATTATGTCTAGAATAAGGATTTTATAGATGTTCTAGGATAAGAAGAATGAGCCAGATAATAATGATGAGCGCGCCGATAAAGCCAAAGATAGAGGCGAGGAGTCCGATATCGAGAAGGCCAAAAAGGGCGCCGATAATAACGAGGAGGATACCTAGGAGCAGCAGGTTTTTCATGGGAATATCCAATTGCGTTTGTTCGGGGGCGCGTTCAGTATTTAGTTTTTTGAGTAGGAAGGCTTGTTTTTCTGCTTTAGAGAGGCCTTTCATTTCTTTGCGGTACTTTTTGCGGAGTTTGCGAAGTTTTTGGCGTTTTTGTTTTTTCGTGAGTTTTTTGCCTTGGCCTTTACCTTGGCCGAGAACGGTTTCCTGATGGAAGTTGCCTATATCGATAGCAGAAGAGGCCGCTTGCAGTTGTTGGTTGGGCAAAATGCAAAAGAGGGCGAAGATTAGAGAGAGCATGTAGTACTTCATAATTCACAATTTAGCAGTTAATAGATGTATAAACAGGGGTAAAATACAAGGAAGTTGTGAAAATAAAAGGGGGAGGCTTAAAAAGGTTGTCCGACGGCGAGGACCCAATTGAGTCGGCCCCATTTCCAGTAGACGGGTTGTCCGTCTGGGCCATAGCGTTGAATTTGGTCATTTTCGTCGGTGATATCGAAGCCGGCGGGGTTACGGACTTGCATAGCGAGGTCGAGTCGGAGGATAAAAAAGCTCATATCGAGGCGGATGCCGAGGCCGGCATCTAGGGCAAGTTCTTGCCAGAAGTTCCAGCTGATGGCGCCATTTTCTTCGGGGCTATAGGGGTAGCCTGCAAAATCTCTTTGGATGCCTTTCATCAGCCAGACATTGCCGGCATCGGCGAAGATAGCGCCGCCGATCCAGGAATTGAGCATAAAGCGGAACTCGGTATTTATTTCTAGGCGGATATCGCCCAGTTGGAATTCTGCGCCAGGTTCGGCGCGGATGCGGCCGGGGCCGAGGTAGCGCATATTCCAGCCGCGCATACTATTGGGGCCTCCTAAGTAGAATTGTCGGCTAAAGGGGACGCGATTAGAGTTGGCGTAGGGGAGGGCTGCGCCGAGCATGAGGCGGCTGGCTAGGCTATATTTTTTGGCGATACGCCAGTTGTGGCCGAGGTCTAGGTCTACTTTGCCGTATTGGGTATAGGGGATGCCAAAGAATTGGATATCGTTGTTGCTATTGATTTGGTCGAACAGCCAGACGCTAGAGCCGGTCAGTTCGAGCAGGGCTCTAAAGTAGCCGACTTGGTTTTTGCCTAGGCGAATATTGCTTCGGCTGTATTGGAAATTGCTAGCGGGGATAAAGTATCGTTCTTGGAGGGAGAGCCAGAGGCCGAGGTTACTTTCGGCTAGGCGGTCGCTAAAGGTGGCATCTAGTTGGGGTTCTAGGGTGAGGTTAATTTGGAGGGGGGACCAGCTAAAGCTTTGGTTTTTGCCTTTTTGCCAATTGTAGGAAAAGCTTGCATCGAAAGAGCTGATGCGGAAATCGCTAGCTTGTTGGAGGTAATTATAGTTGAGGTTAATTTTGCTATTGGGTTTATCTACGCCTAGGGTCCAGTTTCGGAAGCCCAGCATGCGGGGGAATTTGAGTTCGAAGCCTGTGCTAATATCGAGCAGATTAACCCAGCTGAGGAAGCCTTCGGTGGTATTGAGCACGCTATCTCGGTTGCGAATTTGGAAATCGATACCACTTTCCACATTAAAGGCGAAGGATTCGCCGCCTTTGAAGATATTTCGATTTCGGGCAGAGAGGTTAATGGCAGCGCCTAGGTTGTTACTACCGGTATTGACTTCTAGGTCTGTTCCCAATTGTAGTTTGGGGGCTTTTTGCATAAAGACATAGGCATCTAGTTCGTTGGGGTTGCCTGATTTGGAGGGGACATATTCTAGGCGGGGAAAATTAAAGACATTAAGGTCAGAGATGCGGTCGATACTTTCCTTACCAGCGTCAAAATTATAGAGACTACCATTGGTCAGTTGGACATTTCTGGAGATAGCAGCATCCTTGATGATAAAGTTTTGTTTTTTGCGTTTGGCAATTTCTTTAGCCGCCTTAATGGAGTCGGTTTCGGCGGTTTTTGCGGGTTTTCGTAGGATAGTGTGAATATGAATATCTGTGGGGCTAATTTTTTCTACCTCTTGATAAGATTTTCGGATAAAGCGTTGGCGGTAGGGGCGGAGGCTGAGTTTATAGATTTTGTTGTTGAGCGGGTTTTGGGCATAGAACTCTTGTTTGATTCGGTCTTGGTAGAAAGATTTCTTCTTTTTGAGTTGTTTTTTGGGGAAGCTAATTTTGAGTTCGCTGCGGGATATTTGTTCAATTTGGGCCCATTGGGCATTTTTGGGGGCTTTTTCTTTGGGGCTTAGGCGGAGGACATAGGGGAATTTACCTCCAGCGAGGACCAGAATACTTTTATTTTTTTGGTTAGAAATGCGGGCGAGTAGGTTTTCCTCTCCTTGTCCAAAGAGCGTCCAATAGTTTAGGCTATCGCCTTCATAGAGTTCTGTGCGGTAGAGTTGGCGATGGCCCTTATTGGGGGGGCGAAGGACCACGTAGCTACTATCCATTTGGTAGCGGCGGCTACTTTTATGGATTTCTAGTCGGGGTTCATCAAGGACAATAAACACATTGTGAATGTTATATTGTTGGTGTAGGCTACTATCTGAGGGGGGAAGTACATTGACATAAATATTGGCTCTGGGGCTTTGGGAGGGGCGGCCTTTAAAATCGAGGGTATCGGCATTGACGGTATCGGCTTCAAAGGCGATGAAGTTCCAGTTAAACTCTTGATAGCCTTGGTTGCGGATAGCATAGGTCAGGCGGGTTTTTTCTTCGAGGAAGGCGGATTTGGCTAGGGGGCTGCCTGCTTTGAGTTTAGATTTTTCTTTGCTTTGTTGGAGGATTTTGTGGATTTGTGGGTCTTGGGATTCGAAGATAACGGTATCGATAATGAGGGGGCGGCCAGTACTATAATAGTAATTGACTTTAGCTTTATAGTGATCGTATTCTACTTGGTAGCCTACTTTAGCGTCGAGAAAGCCTTGTTGAATCAGGTAATTTTGCATAGAGAGGGCGGCGTATTTGGCTTCTGCGGAATCAAATATGCTAGGGGCTTCGCCCACCTTATTGCGGAGGAATTTTCGCCAGCGGTTATCTTTAAAATAGCTAGAGTCTGGGGTTTTTGCAAAGTTGAGGGAGTCGGGGCGGATGCCGCCTTTTTCCCATTGGCCCTTTTCGTTGAGGTGGCGATAATTGGGATCATAGACATATTTGATGCGTTTTTCCTTGGCCCTGTTGTGGATCCAGAGAAAGGGGTAGCTAAAGAGAATCTTCCGATTGGGTTTTTGGCGGAGGGTGTAGAACAGATCGTAGGCGAAGAGTTCTTGTTGGTCGGCGGAGAGTTCGTAGGATTGTGGGGGGACCAGGATCGAGTCGGCGCAGAGCAGGGCGCCATCGGCTCTTTCTTTGTTCTTTTTTTTGTTTAGTTTGATCGTATTGCTGACCAAGAGTTGTTCCTCATAGACTCTTCTTTTTTTGTGTTTGGGGTTGGAGTGGGCGCGGAGGTACTTGCGATTTTGGCAGCTATGTTGGCCCAGCGCAAGGAGAATAAAAAGAGGGAGGAGGAGGCCGAGGGGCCAAGAGCGAAGAAAGGGAGCCATATTTTTGGATAGATTGCGGCGTTTTTTTTTGTAGATTGTGGCCTTTGCTTTTGGGCGGATAAAGATACATCTTTTGTAGCACTCATTTAACCGTTTAGCGGCCCGGAGGGCCGAACGGCCTAGCGATGTGCAGCAGTGGCCCGCAGGGCCAGACCGAGCGGGCGCAGCCTGCGAAGGGCCGAGCGAAGAGCGAGCTGCGCAACGTAGCGCCTGCCGAAGGCAGGAGGCCCCAAAACAGCAGCGAGCTGCGCAAGGACAACAAGGCCTTTAGGCCGCAGTTCGACGACCGAAGGGAGTAACCGCCGACGAGCGTAGCGAGGCGGAGGCCCCAAAAAATAAAAAATATATGAAAAGAATCAGTAAAAATGAGTTGAAGGCCATTAAGGGCTTGCAGCAGAAGAAACAGCGAGATTTGCAAGAGCGTTTTGTGGTGGAGGGAGAAAAAATTGTGCGAGAATTGCTTTTGCAGGATCGTTTTGTGGTAGAGGGCTTGATGGGGATTGAAGAATATTGGGCCGAATTGCCTTTTGAGGAATGGGCGCAGGAGCCGGAGCAATATGGTTTGAGTGGGAAAGAATTGGAGCGGATGTCGGGCCTGACGCAGCCGAATAAGGTTTTGGCGGTAGTGGCCAAGCGAGAAATGCCTGCTATTGAGGGATTGGATCAGGGCTTGTCTTTGGTTTTGGATCGTTTGCGAAATCCGGGCAATTTGGGGACCATTATTCGCATGGCAGATTGGTTTGGGGTGAAGAATATTTTTTGCAGTCCAGACTGTGTTGATTTTTATAACCCCAAGGTGATTCAGGCCAGTATGGGAAGTTTTTTGCGGGTGAATGTACATTATGTAGATTTGAATCAGTTGTTTGAAGATTGGGCGGAGCTGCCGCGTTATGGGGCCTTGTTGGCTGGTGAAAATGTTTATGATACGCCTTTGAAAAAGGGGGCTTTCCTATTGATTGGAAATGAGAGCCAAGGTTTATCGGAGGAATTGCAGGCGCAATTGACCCAGGCCTTGAGCATTCCGAGATTTGGAGAAGCCGAGTCCTTGAATGCGGCCGTAGCTACAGGAATATTATTAGGAGAATTTGCTGTTCGTCAGCTTTAATGGAAAAGAAAAATGGAACCGATATTTACGAATGAGGCCGTTGTTTTGGGCTTGTTGATTGTCGTTTTAGGCGCAGTCTTTTTTACCGAAAAGTTAGAGAGCAAGGGCTGGAAGCGTTTTTATACTTTTGTGCCTTCTTTGTTGCTTTGTTATTTTATTCCCGCGCTTTTGCATTATCCTTTGGGCTTGATTGCCCCGCATTATTTTGAGCAAGAGAGCTTGGAAGCCGTATTGAAGGCGGCAGAAATTGCGCCTCCAGAGGGCTGGGGGAGTTGGACCTATGAAACGGTAAAAACTTGGTTGGAGGAAGAAACCAATTTGGATAAGTCGGCTTATATGGCCACGGCCAAGCACTCTAATTTATATTTTATGGCCTCTCGTTACCTCTTGCCCGTCAGCTTGATTTTACTCTGTTTGAGCATTGATATTAAGGGCTTGGTCAATTTGGGTCCCAAGGCTTTAATTATGTTTTTTGCAGCCAGTTTGGGGATCATTTTGGGTGGACCAGCGGCTTTGTTGCTCACAAGTTATGTTGCTCCAGGTTTGGTGAACATGACGCCCGACGAGCTTTGGCGAGGATTATCTACGGTGGCGGGGAGTTGGATTGGCGGCGGTGCCAACCAAACGGCTATGAAAGAGGTCTTTGAGGTGCCCGATAACATCTTTGCTGCCATGATTGTGGTGGATGTGATTGTGGCGAATATTTGGATGGGCTTTTTGCTTTATGGCGTCAAGATTTCGGATAAGGTAGACCGCTGGCTTAAGGCCGATTCTTCGGCTATCAAAGAGTTGGAAGAGCGGGTGAGCGATTACCGAATGAGTGTGGCCCAAATGCCAACCACCTACAGTCTCTTTATTATGGCGGCGGTGGGCTTTGGCGGCTTGGCCTTGGCACATGCTGGAGCCGATTGGATCGTTCCGCTATTGACCCCTTTTGAGGAAACACTGAATGAAATTGGCCTAAGTTCTTTGCTTTCAGGCTTTTTCTGGCTGATCGTTTTGGCCACCACTTACGGCTTGGTTCTCTCCTTTACGCCCGCCCGAAAACTAGAGGGTTTGGGCGCTAGCCGTTGGGGGTCTTTGTTCATTTATATTTTGGTGGCTACCATTGGTATGAAAATGAATTTGGGCGAAGTCATTAAAAATCTCGGTCTTTTTGCCATTGGCATTTGCTGGATGTTGGTGCATGTGGGCATTTTGCTTTTGGTCGCCAAATTGATTCGCGCTCCTTTCTTTTTTGTGGCCGTGGGGAGTCAGGCCAATGTTGGAGGGGCCGCTTCTGCCCCCATTGTGGCCTCTGCTTTTAGTCCCGCCTTGGCGCCTGTAGGCGTATTGATGGCCGTTTTGGGGTATGCTTTAGGCACCTATGGGGCCATTATTTGTGCCCTGATGATGCAGGCAATAGCCACCTAAGTTGCCTATTTAAGACAAGGAAAACCCTCTCAATCTGTATAGGATGGAGAGGGTTTTTGTTTTGGGGCCTCCGCCTCGCTACGCTCGTCGGCGCTACGTTCCGCAGCTCGCTATTCGCTCGGCCCTGCGGCCTGACGGCCTTGGTCTGCGGCTGCGCCGCACTGCTGCACATCGCTAGGCCAAAAGAATAGCTTTGCCCAAGCGGTTTTTGAGGCGCTAAAACTAATAAGAGCATCAGGGATTTATAAAAAAGGAAAAGCCCAAACGTTAAAAGTAGAGAAAAAGCAAGGGAAAAAGCGGAGAAAAAATATACAAAATAGGCAAATGCTACGTTCTGAAGTTAAGCCAGCGTAAAGCAACTGCGAGCAAACTGTTAAGGTTTTTATAAGCCCTGATTGAATGTTCGCTTAATTTTTGGGCCTATGCCCAAAGATCAACTACATTTGGCCAAAATCGCAAAAAAAAAGTACAGAATCAGCCTTGGAAAACTGATTTTATTTTAAAATCAAAAGCAACTTAGATGAGCTCCCCTTTACGATTAGTTTTTCGGTATTTTGCCGTTATTCTTCTCAGCCTGTTTTGTCTGCCACAGCTTTATGCTTCGCATGGAGTAGCCGTAGACTTAACCTATGAATGTATTGATCCTGCAATAGGGCAATATCAATTTACTTTGGTCTACTACCGAGATTGTGATGGGATTACTCCCTCTGCCACCTCGCTTACTGTTTCAGGAGGAGCTGGTTGTGGAGTAAATAGTAACATTACGCTTAGTCAGGTTTCTGTAACGGATCAATCACAGCTTTGTGACCCTAGTACTTCTAGCTGTAATGGTGGAAGTCAGCCAGGGGTAGAGCAATATATCTACCAAGGTGTCGCCACAATTGGTACGGGTTGTTCTAATTTAGTCGTTAGCTTTAGTGAATGTTGTCGAACTTCGGCAATTACAAACTTAAGTAGTACAGGAACAACTTATGTAGAAACTGTAATTAACTCGAATCACCCACAATGGGGGGCGCCTTGTAACAGCAGTCCTCAATTTGGACGAATTCCAGTATTGTATACTTGTGCTGGACAGCCTGCTTTTTATAGCCATGATGCCCAAGATCCCGATGGAGACTCTTTGGTGTTTTCTATTTCTGAGCCTTTGGATGGAGCTAGCAGTAGTATTGCCTATAGTGCTGGTTTTTCTTCTACAGAGCCTTTTTGTACAAATAATACCTTTACTTTAGATCAAAGTACAGGACAGATTGCATTTACGCCTTGTGCCAACCAATCACAGTATGCTGTGGTTGGATTTACTATTGAAGAGTATCGCAATGGAACGTTGATCAATACAACGAGAAGAGAAGTTGTTATCGTAGTATTGAATAACTGTACAAATACCTCTTCTCAGGTAGATAGTTTTACTGTGAACCAAGGGGTGTTGGATACTACAGGTTTAGTTGCCGCTATCAATGTTTGTGGTGGAAACCAATTAGACCTCTGTCTTAATGTTTCGGACCCAGATGTTGTTGATTCTTTGTCAATTAGCTCTAATGTTGGAAGCATAATTCCTGGTGCAACTTATACTGTTACCTACCCTACCGCCAACTTTAATGAGGCGATAGTGTGTTTTACTATTCCAACAGATAGTGTTGCCACAGGATCTTATACCTTTGTTACTTTTATAGAAGATAATGCCTGTCCTATTTCAGCTCAGCAGGCTATATCTTACCGATTAGATTTGGAGAACCTGCAATTAGAGCTCAGTAAGGAGTTTATTTGCCCCAATAGTATAGATACAATTGGATTAGAGGCAATTGGTTTTGGTGGCGCATCGGCTCCAGGGACTTATTCTTGGTCTCCAGCTGCGCTCTTTGATAACCCCAACGTCTATAATCCGACTGCTTATGTTTTAGATACAGTGGATCTCATTTGTACTTATACAGATGGTTCATGTGTACAGCATGATACCGTAGAAGTTAGTGCACCTTTTCCAGCTGTAATCAATCCGATTCCTGATGTAACGGTTTGTAATGGAAACTCTGCACAAGTATTTGCTTCTGTTCAGCCTGGCCCTGGGCCACAATCTTTTACACTTAGTGGAACAGCAACCATTCAGCCTGACTCGATTTTAGATATTCCTATTAACACTTCTGGAATTGCTCCTGTAGATATCCTATCTACTTCTATTCAGTCTGTTTGTTTAGATATGAGTTGTGGAAATGGTTTTATAAGAGATCTTAATCTCTTTCTCATTTCTCCTACAGGCTGTGTTCTTCCTTTGATGAATGGTCAGGGAGGGATTAACGATAAGGCATTAGCAGGGGTTTGCTTTACACCAGATGCTACTCAAGCTATTACTGCTTACAACACGCCCTTCTCAAATATTCCTGATAACTCTAGCTTTATTCCTGTAGGAGCCAATGGATTTGGTGGATTGAATGGCTGTGCGGCTAATGGACAGTGGGTGTTGCGGATTCAGCATAACCTTGCCCCTAGTTTAGGTGGAGTACCTTGTACTGTAACTAATTGGAGCATTACCTTCAATGACCAATCTGCAGCTAGTTTCTATTGGTCACCTAACTATAATATTAGCTGTACAAATTGTGATAGCAGTATTATTTCACCAACTGTAGATACACAATATCAGGTTATCGCTCAGAATACCTTTGGATGTAGTGATACGACTAGCTTTAATGCAATAATTGATACTGCTTATCCAGCACCTATCATTGTTTGTGATTCTGTTACAGCTACTGATGTATATTTTTCTTGGCAGCCTATTTTTGGCTCAGGTGGATATAGCATCAGTGTAAATGGAGGGCCAGCTTTTACACAGGCAGTTACTAATACAACTTATTCTGTGGGTGGCCTTACCCCAGGACAATGTGTAGATTTGACTATCTATGCACTTTCTGGAGGAAGCTGCGCTGATGGACCTTCTACAACCCATTCTTGTTGTGCTTCGGGTTGTATTAACCCAATTACCTCTAGTACGCCCGCAAGTTGTAATGGCGCTTCAGATGGTACAGCTACAGTAGCTTTGACCTTTGCTACACCTCCTATTGTTTATCAGTGGGATGCTGCTGCTGCTAATCAAACAACATCAACAGCTACAAACTTAGCGGCGGGAAGCTACTCGGTAACTATTTCAGAAGGTACGGGTTGTACAGCTACCGCAACAGTAGTTGTCTCAGAGCCTACGGTTTTGCAAGTGACAAATGCAGTTAGTTCTAACTATAATGGTCAAGATGTTTCTTGTGCTACTGCCTCAGATGGAGAGGCCACCGCTACAGTTAATGGAGGTACAGCCCCTTACACTTATGTTTGGTCCAATGGTCAAGTATCGTCAACTGTTACTAACCTTACTGCGGGCATAGCTTGTTGTTTGACAGTAACAGATAATAATGGATGTACAGCTACAGATTGTATTACGCTTACAGCTCCCACACCAATTAGCGCAACAACTACAACAACAGATGTAAATTGTTTTGGTGGTGCTGATGGTACAGCCTCGGTAACAGCAATAGGAGGAACCGTTGCTGTAGATTATAGTTATAGCTGGAGCACTTCTCCAATGCAAACTACAGCTACTGCCACGGGCTTAGCAGCAGGAACTTATACCGTAACCATTACAGATGATAATGGTTGTAGCATAACAGAAACCGCTACAGTTATAGAACCAACAGCTACTGTAACAGCTACTGCTGGAGTAATTTCAAATTATAATGGCCAAGATATCAGTTGTGCAGGTAGCTGCGATGGAGAAGCAGAAGTATTTCCTACAGGGGGGACACCTGCTACTACGGGATATTTATACCTATGGCCTAATGGTCAAACAACGGCTATTGCAACGAACTTATGTGTAGGTACTTATAGTGTAACGGTAACAGATAGCTTAGGCTGCTCTGCTGTTACTTCTGTAACACTAACAGAACCTATCTCATTGCAATCTAATATGCAAAGTAGTACAGATGTAAGCTGTAATACAGGATCTGATGGTACTGCTACTGTAGCAGTAACAAATGGTACCGCTCCTTATACTTATAACTGGAGTGATATTTTGGGACAGGCTACAGCTACAGCAACAAACCTTAGTGCAGGTCAATATTTTGTAACAATTACTGATATCAATGGCTGCCAAACGTTAGACTCTGTAGTTATTGGTGAACCTACTGCGGTAAGTGTTTCTTTGGCGGTAAACTCAAACTACAATGGTCAAGATGTAAGTTGTAATGGAAGTAGTAATGGAGAAGTTATTGCCACAGCTGCAGGAGGTACTAGTGGTTATACATATTTATGGGATGCCAATACTGGAAATCAAACTACAGCCGCAGTTACTGGCTTATCGGCAAATACGCCCTATTGTGTAACAGTTACTGATGCAAATGGCTGTACAACTACAGATTGTATTACACTTACTGAGCCTACAGCTTTAACAGGCACAACAACTACTACCGATGCGCTTTGTTTTGGTGGAGCTGATGGTACTGCTACTGTGGTATTAGCAGATGGAACGGCTCCTTATACTTATTTATGGAGTGACGCAAGTGCTCAAACTACACAGACTGCTACTGGCTTAGCAGCAGGGAGTTATAGTGTGACTTGTGAAGATATAAATGGTTGCCAAATTGTTCTTACAGCTATAGTAGGAGAACCTGCTACTGCAGTTAGTGCAACTACAACTACTACCGATGCGCTTTGTTTTGGTAGTGCTGATGGAACAGTTACAGTTTTGCCTGTGGGAGGAACAGCTCCTTACACTTATTTATGGGATGCAACTACTGGAGGCCAAACTACACAAACGGCTATTGGTCTAGCTACTGGAACTTATTGTGTGACAGTAACTGATGCACATGGTTGTACATTTACAATTTGTGAGACAGTAGCAGATGGGATTGCTATCCAGTTAGCTACGACAACAACAGCAGCTCTTTGCTTTGGCAGTGCAGATGGTAGTGCGACAGTAACTGCAACTGGAGGAGCCTCTGGCTACAGCTATCTTTGGTCTACAGCTGCATCGAGTCAAATTACAGCAACAGCTACTGGCTTAGTAGCAGGTTCTTATGATGTGACCGTGACAGACGCCAACGGTTGCGCTGTGGATACAACTGTGGTTGTAAATGAGCCTACTGCGTTGACAAATCCCACATTCAATAGTACAACAATTAGCTGTAATGGCTTGACCGATGGAACAGCAACAGTTAGTACTACAGGAGGTACTCAACCTTATACATACCTTTGGGATAATGGACAGACGACACAAACAGCAACAGGTCTAGCTTCAGGTATGGAGTCCGTAACTATTACAGACGCTAATGGCTGTTTTATTATTGATAGTGTAAATATTACTGAACCAACGCCAATTGTTTCTACTCTAGTAGCTGATTCGATCAGCTGTTATGGACTTAACAATGGACAGATTACAGCAACAACAACGGGTGGTCAACCCCCTTATACATACAACTGGTCTAATAGCCAATCAGGCTTCCAAATCAGTAACTTGTTAACAGGCCCTTATGATGTGACAGTAACTGATGCTAATGGTTGCTCAGTAACTTTAAGTGCCTTTGTTGGTGAACCTGCTTCGGCTGTTGTGGTAAATATCATTAACCCTGTGAATCCTATTTGCGCAGGAGATAGTGATGGAGAAATGACAGCAGATGCGTTGGGGGGAACGCCCAACTACACTTTTGTCTGGTCTGATGGACAAACTACTGCTACTGCAGATGGTTTGGCACCAGATACATACGCTGTAACTGCTACAGATGCTAGAGGTTGTATGGCTTCTGCTTCAGCTACTATTACAGCACCATCTCCAATCGTACTCAACGTCCAACAATACTCTAATTACAATGGAGCAGCGATTAGCTGTCCAGGAGCCTCGGATGGAGCGGCACAGGTGACGGCCAGTGGAGGCGTATCGCCTTATGTATATGCATGGTCTGGTCCACAGGCGCAGAATGGTACGCTTGCGACGAACTTGGCGGCAGGGACTTATGCGGTAACGGTGACGGATGCCTCTGGCTGTACGGCAATAGATAGTATTAGTTTGGCGGATCCTGTACCTTTGGATGCGACAATCCAGCAGGTGAATGTCTTTTGTGCCAATGATTGTGATGGACAGATTATCGCTACGGCCGTATCTGGCACAGGAACGCTAGGTGTTAATGGCTATGAATACCGAATATTAGGTCCTGGTCAAACGGGTAATGTATTCAGTAGCAATAATAACTTTACGGGCCTTTGTGCAGGGACTTACACGGTAGAGGTTCGTGATGGGAATAACTGTGTGTTGCCTGTATCGGTAACGATTACGGAGCCAACAGCCATACAGTTGAGTCTGAGTGATACAGATGTGTCTTGTTCAGGAGGTAGCGATGGAACGGCTACGGTAAGTGCAACAGGCGGAACGGCTCCATATAGCTACAACTGGGATAATGGGATGACTGCTGCGACGATTACAGGCCTATTGGCGGGTACTTATGAAGTGACGGTAACGGATGCGAATGGCTGTGATATGGTATCGACTACAGAAGTAGAAGAGCCAGCAGCGTTAACAGCGAGTATGAGTGGGAATGAACCTAGCTGTAATGGAAGTACAGATGGAACTGTAGCCGTAATGGTTCAAGGAGGTACGCTTCCTTACACTTACTTCTGGTCAGATGGCCAAGGAACGGCTACGGCCGTGGGCTTGTCAGCGGGCACACATAGTGTGACGGTAACAGATGGGAATGCTTGTCAGCTTGTAGAAAGCTATGTTCTAGGCGAGCCTACATTGCTGACAACCAGCATTACGACTAATGCGGCAGCCTGTGCTGGAGCGAATAGTGGAAGTGCAACAGCGGTACCGACAGGAGGCACGGCCCCATATACTTACCTTTGGTCAGATGGTCAAACGACAGCGACTGCGACGAACTTGGCGCCAGGTGCTTATTCGGTAGTGGTTGTGGATAGCCAAGGCTGTTCGGTAACGGATCAGGTTTTATTGCAAAATCCCGATCCAGTAGTATTGAGCTTTGTCTCAAGTGTGAATCCGAGCTGTCATGGAGATATGGATGGAAGTGCAACGGTAGTTGCTACAGGAGGGGCAGCCCCCTATAGCTATGCTTGGCCCAATGGCGAGATGACAGCTAGTGCTACAAGTTTAGCAGGCGGACAGCATACGGTAACGGCTACAGATGCGAATGGTTGTAGTACGACCTTAACGGTGAACTTGGTAGAGCCCGCGCTCTTGGTTGTCGATACGATTCGGACGACAGGGGTGAATTGTAAAGGGGGCTCAGATGGTACAGCGACGGCCTTCTTGACAGGGGGAACGCTACCTTATAGCTTTGCATGGTCCAATGGCATGACGGGTCAAAGTATTAGCGGTTTGGCCGCAGGTACTTATGTGTTGACGGTAACGGATGCGAATGGTTGTCAGACGCTTAGTCAGGTGATTGTCATGGAGCCAACAAGTGCTTTAGTAGCGACATTGAATACAGCAGATGCCCTATGTTTTGGAGGTGCTTCTGGTCAAATTACGGCCATTGTGAGTGGGGGTACGCCCAATAGTAATGGAGACTATACTTATGCTTGGTCGAATGGAGCGAGTACAGATGTAAACTCGAACTTGAGTATAGGAACCTATAGTGTGACAATCACGGATGGGAATGGCTGTTCCGTGGTCCGTACAGCAACAGTGAACGAGAGTTCAGGAATCACGAGCCAGATCGTGAATGTAACGGATGCCAGTTGTGCAGGTAGCGCAGATGGAAGTGCACAGGTAACAGCTTCAGGGGGAACAGGGACCTTGAGCTATCAGTGGTCAGATCCCTTGGGTCAGACGACGAATGTAGCGACGGGTCTATCTGCAGGGACTTATTATGTGAGTGTAACGGATCTGAATGGCTGTACGCAGGTAGATACGGCTGTAGTGGGAGAGGCCTTGGCCTTGAGCATTACGGTAGCGATAGAAGATGCCTCTTGTTATGGAGAGTCTACAGGTTCTATAAGCATAACGAACTCGAATGAGCCTTTGCAGGCGAGCTATTGGAGTAATGGCGTTGTAGGAACGAGCATTACGAATGTAGCGGCAGGCGAGTACGAAGTAGTGGTCCAGTCGATCAATGGTTGTGTGGATAGCTTTAGCTATGTGGTAGGCGAGCCTTCGGAATTGTCGGTGAGCTTGAACCAAGTACGGGCAGTAGATTGCTACAATAACAGTACAGGCGCCTTAGGTTCTACAGTAGAAGGCGGAATATCACCTTATGTTTATATCTGGTCGAATGGGTTGGCAACGCCAAGCTTAGACAGCATAGCTGCGGGCAACTATACGCTTAATGTGGAAGATGCGAATGGCTGTAAGGCAGATACGAGCATCAATTTGGCGAATCCGACGGAAGTAGGTATTGGCAACCTCAGTATTAGAGGCGTAGCCTGTGTGGATGATGCGAACGGAAGTATCCAAGTAGATGGAATTGGTGGCTCGACCCTATTGGGGGGCTACACTTACAGTTTGGATAGTGTAAACTTTACAGGAGGCAATCTTTTTGTTGGTTTGGAGTCGGGAATTTATCCTTTGTATATCCGAGACAATAATGGTTGTATGTATGATACGCTAGTAACAGTAGAGGCGGCAGATCCATTCTTCCTGACGAGCTTTGGTCCAGCCTTAGATTCAGGCGAAGTGGAGTATGTGTTGGAGTATGGAGATACGTTGACGCTATTTGCAGACTTGAATGATACGACTGGGGCGATTTGGGCTTGGACAGAGATTAACTCTGGGGCATTGGTGGATAGCAGTTTGACGACTTCACTGACGCCTTATGATGCGGGCATTTATCAGTTTACGGCCACGAATGCTTCGGGCTGTGTTCAGGATAGCTCGATTGTGGTGAAGATGGTTAAACCTAGAAATGCAGCAGCCCCTACGGCCTTTACGCCGAACAGTGATGGGAATAATGATCGTTTCTTTGTTCAAGCTGATGAAAAGGTAGAGCAGATTCTAAGCTTTAGAGTCTATGACCGCTGGGGCGAATTGGTGTATGAGGGCTTGAACCTTGATCCGAATGATCCTTTACAGGGTTGGGATGGTAGCTTTAAGGGCAAACCAATGAACTCTGGAACCTTTGCTTGGTCTGCAGAAGTGCTCTATATTGATGGAGAGACGACTGTGATTAAGGGCGCAGTGAATTTGCTTCGCTAGTTAGCGGAAGGAATTAAATAGATAAAGGGCTGTCGGAAAATCCGACAGCCCTTTTTTTGTGGAGGATGGGCCCGAAGGGGGCATGTCATGCTGGGCGCTTTGGCCCTTGGGCCAAAGGAGGCCAGCCCCCAGGCGGAGGCGGCGGAA
Source organism: Saprospira sp. CCB-QB6 (assembly GCF_028464065.1). NCBI lineage: Bacteria > Pseudomonadati > Bacteroidota > Saprospiria > Saprospirales > Saprospiraceae > Saprospira > Saprospira sp. CCB-QB6. The sequence goes on from NZ_CP116808.1 coordinate 2,675,434, forward strand.
GGGAAGGCTGAACTTGAAATGGAATATATTGAGGGGCAGACTAGGTTAAAAGCAGGGGAGGAGGTGGCCGCCGCCTACCGCCGGCCGGGCTGCGCTTGGCGCGAGCCTGCGAAGCTTGAAGGCGCTTTAGCGGCTTTTAGCTGAGCAGTGGGGCGGATTGGCCTAGGGGCCTGTAGGGGTGGCCGCAGGCCAGACCAAGGCGCAAAGCGCCGCAGGGCCGAGCAGGCTTGCGAGCCCCGAAAGGGCCCGGCCGCCAAAGGCGGCAGGCCCCAAAAAAAAGAGACCCTTAAAAAGAGTCTCTTGTATAAAAAGTAGGGAATAACTTGCTTACAATAGTCCTAAGAACGTACGGAAGGGATCATCGCTGATGGGAGCAAAATCACTATCCATAGGATCTTTAACTTTATCTACCTTAGCACTATTGGCAGCAATTTGAGTTAAAATAGGTTGTTTGGCCTTAATCTCAGCAACCACCTTATTAAGTTCTTGTACTTCGGCCTCTTCTTGAGCTTCGGCCAAAGCAGCTTGGGCATTGGCAAGATAAGCTGTTAAGTTGACCGTATTGATGACTTTAAGGCCAGATTGGACAGTTTGAATTAGGGCATCTGTGATTACTGTAGAGCGGATATCCTGTAAAGGTTGCTCGAGCTCGGCAATAACAGGGTTAATTGTTTTAATCAACTCTTGACCATTTTCGATAAGGGCTGCTAGACGCAAGGCTAGGCTATTGTCTTCTATGGTCGTTTCTGGGCTAGCCGCAGCTACTGCAGCTCCTGCTGCGGCAGCTTGCTCAATACTATCGACAAAATAAGCTTGAAGCTTACACTTTTTGAGGATCGTTTTATTGAGGGCTTTAAGGACCGCTGGTTTTTGTCCCTTGCCAATTTCTGCTAAGAGTTGAAGGTTACCTTCTGGATCTAAGGTGCATTGACCTGCAACAAAAGAGGCTGATTTCTTTTGTTCTTTAATATAGGCTTTCCATGGCGAGGGAACTCCTGCTCCAATGTACATGAGTGGAGCTTTTTCTTCACCAAAATCAAATTCGGTATCATAAAAAAACTTGAGTGGAGCAGAAAAGTCGCCTTTAACAGCTTGCTTGAGTAGTTTAATATTAAAATCTTGTCCTTTCTCTTTTAAGAAATCAGGACTTTTAAATTTCGCTTTCATGATTGGTTAATTTAAGAGGGATGAGGCATTAAAATTGGGCATAATCAGCTTTTAGCTGTTCTAGTTCTTCTGCGTTAAGGGGCTCCATGTTAATGGTCTTTGTTGTTAAGCCTGAAAACTTATCGCTAAAGAATTTTTGCATATCCTCAATAAAGGGATACTCAACTACCCATTCGCCTTTGCTGATGTCAAACTCCTTGGCCGGGAAGGGCACGTCTTTCTTCTGGAAAGGGATATGAGCGTGTACCTTAGCTGCACGCTCTACATTTAAAATGACTAATTCACTACCTTTTTCAGGATATTGCAATTTGGCTTCAGCAGGAATGCCAATGCTATCCAAAATCGCTTTGATAATGGCCGTTGCACCAATAGCAAATTCTAAATACCCTTTGAAGCTTAGTCCGCCTTTAAGCTCAGCATCAAAGGCAAAGTTAGTTGCAGCAGCAATATTCCCTTTATTTAAACTTACTGCAGCCTCGCCACTTACTCCTGCCTCTGCAGCCAATACAGCTCTAGCAGAAGCTTTGACAATCTTCAATATAGCGACATAAATTCCTAAAAAGGCTTTGGCTTCTGCTGTAGCCGAGGCACCAATAGTACCACTAACTACTTTTTCAATATTGGCATCTAAAAAGTTGTGTAGCGTTAAATCTCCACCAACCTCAAAAGCAGCTTTAAAGGCTGCCCCCAACTCTAGACCAGCATCTACAAATCCAACATCAAATAGAGGGACATCTAAATTTACTTCATAGTCAGGAGTCGATATTTTATACTTCAATAAATCTCCTGTCGAAATTGTGGGTTGTTTTCCCTCTTCTGTAGCTTTTCCATTGGCTTTTTCAATCAAGTACTTTCCTGCAGTAGCCCCAAAGTTTTCATAAGCCCAGTTGGCTAAGCCAAAAGTCTTGCGAATCCAGTCAATTTGCTTGGGAACTTCTTTAGCTTCTACCTGATCAATAATCGCTTGGGCATGTTCTGGATCAGCTTCTTTAAATGCTGCTTTCAAAGCTTTGAGGTACTTGAACTCTAACTCTTTTAGTTTGGCTTTGATGCTGCTGTCTGCTTGTCCCTTTTTGGCCAAACTATCAACTATACTAGGCAAACTATCCTTAAACTCATCGCACTTTTTTAATGTGCCATTAGGCTCATGGGCCTTTCCATATAGTAAGGCTAAGCCAAAAGAATCTTTTAATGGCCCAAGATTATCTTTAGTGAGCTTTTTTAAGGAGCCTTTTGTAGCTGAACGAGTGAAGAATCCCTCACTATGATGATAATTTTCGGCCGCATCCTTAAACTGGGCAACCAACATATCAATATCAGCCTGCTGAAGGTATCTGTAGTCAACAGCTTTTAAACTACTCAAAAATTGCTTGAGGTAGTTGGTCGCCATGATAAGCGCCTTCTTTTTATCCAAATTACCCTCACTAGCTACCATTTTCTCTAGTGTCTTGAGTAGCTGTGCTGTATTAGTAGCAACAAAAACCTTATCCTCCTTGATTTCCCGCTCTATCATCGTTCGATGAAGGGCATAACTCACAAATGGAGATTTTACAGCATTGAGCTTGTCACCCAGAGCCTCATCTACATAAGCCTGTATAAAGGTTTCCTTAGACCGAATCTCATTTTCTACTTCCTTGGCCTTTAGTAACACATCAGTAAAAGCTTGGCCCACATTAGGGGCCTGTTTGAGCTTTTCTGCTGTATTTTCTTTCAAGTAGTTTTCTAACTCCTGCAGCTTTTGCTGAATCTTGCCTTTCTCTGTTTGGATTTTCCCATCCAAATCTTGCTTACAGCTATTCAAATAAGTCTTTAACTTATTCGCAGCCGTCTCAAATTCTTGCAGCTTGGCTGCAAATGTTTTTACTTCTTGGCTCATAATGTAATCTAATTTTAAATGGGCTAGTTGCTCCGCCTAGCCATCAAATGGGGAATGTTAATTAGGTATTTATTTCGGCAATAGCGGCCTCGATGGCCGGCATATAGTTTAAGGCCAAAGCCTTGTTATTCAATTTCTCTAATTGATCCGCTGAAGGCTGCTCTACTGGATAGTAGTACTTCGCCGCCGAATCGATCTCCAAAACAGGATAGTGCAAAAGTAACTCTCCCTCAAAGAAAGAAATACGCATACTGGCCGAACTGCCTCCCTTTACGGGCTGGACCTCTAACAAAATAGCATGCTCTGACTCTACCTCTACACTGTAATAAGCCTCTAAGGGAACTTCAGCACCATTTTCAAAAAAGAGTAAACCCTCTGCAGTAATGATAAGCAATTCCTTAGACATGTTGTCTAATACTTGCTTACTCAAAAATGCAGGCAATTCTAATAACTCTTTTTCAGAGGCCTCTATGAACTTAGCCATATTGGGCGCCCAAAGCCGACCAAATGCTTGCTGCAAAATAGGCGATTTGGCATTGCGCACAAATTCGGCCTCATATTTAGCTCTGATTTTTTCACTGCTGTTTTCCCGCACTTTCTTTAATTGCTCCGGATACTTTTCTTGCAAATACTGCCCCGCCTTAGCATATCCATACTGATCCGCCTTGATGAGCATTTTTACAGAATTATTGCGATCACTGTTTTTATTGTAGACTACGCCCAAATGATAGTAGAGCTCAGCCATTCCCATGCTACCAGTAACTTTAATCGCTGCCGTCAAATCCGCCGCAGCTCGATCATATTGCTTGGCTTTGGCAAATAATAATCCTCTCGCTTTAAGCAAGCGACTAGCTGCACCATCCAACTTTAAGGCCTGACTGTAATCCTGTAAAGCCCCTTTGAGATCCTTCAATTGCTCCTTGGCCTCTGCTCGCATCTCAAAATATAAAGGCTGCTCTTCCTGATCAATTAAAGCATCATAATCAGCTACCGCTTTATTCCATTCCTCAGCCTGCACCAAACGATAAGCCCGCTTCTTTAAAACGGTCGTTTTCTCTTTTTCAGTCAACGCTAAAGCCATCGCTTTGTCATATAGCGCAATAGCCGCCTGATGATCCGGCTCTATAGCCGCTAAGTTCAAGATGTAAATGACCTCCGTTGGCAAATGCTGATGCAAAAGTGCCAAACTCTCCTTGAGCTGCTCTTTGTAAGCCGAATCTGTTTGGTATAGTCCTAAACGAAGCTTCTCAATGTTTGCCTGAAACTTTTCCTTCGGAAAATACTCCTCCAAAAAAGCTAAAGCTTCCGCTGTCGATTTAGACTTCTGATAGAGGTCAACCACCGCTACAGCAATTTGCTCTTGCTCATTCTGAGCCAAATTCTTGCCCTCCATCGCTTTCTGATAATGCACTAAAGCAGTATCATAATCTAACTGCGCCAACAAAATATCACCCAAATAAGAATGCGCCTTGGCATGGGCCGAATCTATGTCCAAAATCTGCTGAAGATACTCTTTGGCCGTAAATTTACTGCCCGTCAAAACCTCCTGCTCAGCCAACTGAAGCAAAACAGCCGTATTCTGAGGCGCTTTTTCTTTGGCCTTGAATAAAAAATATTCATAGTCATCAGTATTCTGACTCGCCTTGGCCGCCTTAGCCAATAGTAAAAAGAAGTCGACATCCGTCTCGTCCTCATACTCAAAAATTAAGGGAGCCGCCTGATCTACTAAGGCCTCAAATTCTTGCTGCTCAAATAGTTGCTCTAAAGCAGCCCTTTTTTCTGCAAAACTCATGGAGTTGTCGTTTTAGGGTTCACAAAATGGAGGAAAATCTACTAGTTCTAAATTATTCAATCTTGTTTGTGACAAGGCTTTTAATTTATTCGCTAATAGCCGCTTATAAGATAGCCTTTTTTAAGAATCTATTGCCCTTTTCTATTTAAGGAGTTTACTTTTTTGGGGCTGCCCCTCGCTGCGCTCAGGTCGGGCTATGTCGCAGCTCGCTATTCGCTCGGCCCTGCGGCCTGACGGCCTTGGTCTGGCCCTGGGGGCCACTGCTTTCTATCCCTCAGCCGCTCATCCATTTTTTTTAGCTGGGCTTTTTTCTTCGGCGGCTTTGCTTCTTGCCCCTAATATCTCGACAGAAGAACCCCCTGAATGCTCCCGAAAATCAGGCTACTTATCAAAAGAAGTAGCCAATCCCTCCCGATGGGTAAGGGAACCCCTCCTGAGCGCTAGGCCAGAAAAAAGGAGGACCAAAACCATAGTTTTGATCCTCCTCTCTCTATTATAACAGAAACTTTCAAGCCTTAAATTTATGGGCCTTCTCTTTATACTACTTATCTAAACGGTTTTGCAGGCCCAGAGGGCTGCAGGCAATAGCCAGATTTAATCGCACTCACTTTTATCCTTTGCAGCAATTTTCTGCTAGTCGGCCCTATTTTTCTCAGCCATAGCGAAGGCTATGCCCTTAAAAAATAGCTGGCCTAGCAGAAAATTCATAGCAAACTATGGCCAAAGCAGCGCGATTAAATCTGGCTGAGGGATGGACAGCAGGGGGCCGCAAGGCCAGACCGAGCAAAAAGCTATGCTTTTTTGCGAAGGGCCGAGCGATCAGCGAGCTGCGACACAGCCCGACCCGCCCGAAGGGCGGGGCAGCCCCAAATCTAATTAGTACTGAATAATCACTCCTATAGAAGGAACCGTTACAGAACTCGTATTATCGATGCTTCTAAGTAAATAAGAGGCATTGGGCTGCCCTTCATTGATGACCGTAATAGGCTGATTGCCATCGTCGCCCTGCTCCAAAATGAGGCGAGGCTGACTGGCTGCCTGAGAGGGAAAGTTTTGGATATCAAAATAGAGCTGTAGGCTCCATTTGGGGAAATACCATTTGTAATCTACACGGAAATCCACCCCATAAAATAAATTGGTCCGCTCACTATTGAGCTGGCTATAATCTCTAAGCCCCTCTTTAAAGGTATCCCAGTTTTGGACCAAGGCCGATAGGCTGTCATTATAAGGCGTATAGGGCAAGCCCGTCTGCATACGGATATTCAAACCCAATTGTAGCTCCTGATTAACCACTGATTTTGTAAGGGCCGCCTTGCCCTTGCTTTCTCGCTTTTCATTGCGCGCCTTGCGGATCTTTTGGTTCATGATTGGGATGGTTTTGCCCAAAGCCGCATTGACAATATGGCGGCTATCCCAAGAAGAAACCACATAGTCGCCAGCTGGATTTTTAAACTCAGATTTGCCCAAGGTATAGGCCAAAATGCCATAAAACCCTTTGTAGAGTCGCTGCTGGAACAAAAACTCTAGTCCATAACTACGGCCCTCTCCACGATCATCTAAAGGGGCGGCCCCCACGACGCCAAACTCTGCCCCAAAATTGGCTAAGGCAATCTGCTCATTGAGCAAAAAGGGATAATTGTCATACTTCTTATAGTAAGCCTCTACCGAAATTTTGCTGGCCGACTCACTCAAATAACTAAAGCCCGCCACCAACTGCTGATTGCGGATGAACTTTAGACGGTCTTGATTGGCCAAATTTCCATCATTGCTTCTAAATCCAAGAGCCGTATAAGCCGGCAATTGATAGAAAATACCCGCATTGGCATTAAAGCTAATTTGAGGCGTAATGGCATAAGAGAGGGCCAAACGAGGCGAAAATTGCTCCAGAGGGTTATTCATCTGCTCCGAATAGCTATTGCCATCCAAGCGCATTCCCACTGAAACATTGAGGCGGTCTTGCAAAAAGCGCTTGCTCAGTTGGCCAAAGGCCGCATACTTATGGAAAAATAGCTCGGTCTGATAACTCACCAATTGAGGTGATCCGCCCACCAAAGCTTGCAAATCGCTGCGGTTAAAGTAGCGAACATATTGATAGCCTAGTCCATAACTTAGTTTGTAATCGCCTTTTAGGCGGATACTATGCTCTAGCCGCAGCTTGTTCTCGCTTTCTTGAGAATTGTAGTCAAAGGTTCTGGGCAGACTTTCGTCATTATCCTCATGCTTGAAGATATCGTTGTTGAGCATATTTCGGCTAAGAACAAATGTAAAGTAGCCATTCTTCTGAAACTTTTTGTAGACAGCCCCAATGGCATAATTCCATTGATTATTGACGGGCAAATTTTCTAACTGATAGCGTTGTTCGGGCGTTTCATTGGCATCTAGATTGAGCTTAAAGCGGTCTAGAGCACCCAAACCCGTAATATAAAATTGGTCCTTATTGGGTAGCTTGTACTGCCACTTGAACTGAAAATCATTGTAAGTAGGCAGAAAAGAGAGGCCAATAGCATCAAATAAAAATTGTAGATAAGATTGGCGAGCAGAAAGCAACAGACTATGGTTTTTCCCCTTGTCTAAAGGGCCCTCTAAAGCCAAGGAAACATCCGTAGCACCTACACTGGCCGTTAGACCCAAACGATCGTCCCGTGCATTCTTTTGACGAAAATTAAAGACCGAGCTTAGGCTATTGCCCCGGTTGGCTGGAAAAGCCCCGCTAAAAAAATCTACTTCCGAAATTAAATCCACATTGAGCAAACCCTGTGGCCCTCCAGAGGCCCCCTGGGTCGCATAGTGATTAATATTCGGTACCTCAATATCATCCAAAAAAAAGCGGTTTTCATTAGGTGCGCCCCCGCGGATAATTAGGTCGTTGCGAAAAGAGTTGGTGGTGGTCACCCCCGGCAAAATCCGAACTACCTTAGAAATATCTCGATTTCCCCCAGGATTACGCTGAATTTCTGCCGTTCCTATGGTTTGTAAAGAGGTTGGACTCTCTGCTTTTTGTTTAAAAGGAGAGGCCTTAACCACCACTTCTTCTACCGCTTCGCTTTCTTCTTCTAAAAAAAAGTCGATATTAGCAGGCCGAGAGTTCGTAACCTGAATTTCAGACCGGCTCTGGCTCTCATAACCCAAATAGCTTACAGTTATCGTATAAAAGCCGGGCTCTAGATTGGCAATTTCATACTCCCCCTCTAAATTACTGATACTACCCAGACCTAAACTAGGAATACCCACACTGGCCCCTATAATGGGCTGATTATTCTTGGTATCTAAAATACGCCCTTTAATCAGGCCACTTTGTCCCCAAATAGGTGTCTGCAAAAGGAAAAAGAAGACCCAAATCCCTGAGGCTAAATAAGGTTTTAGAACGTTCATGATCTTTTTTTATGGTTTTAGCGTTTAAGATGTAACAAAAACACAATATATTTTTGTTTGTTTAATTTTGGGGTAGAATTTTGGCAGAATTCTTCAACAAAAATGTTTAATAGGATGAAGAAATACGATCAGTTGATTCGGTTGCTGCCTTATTTGGCCGCTTTCGAAGAGGAGGGGAGAAATGAAAATTGGACGGCCAAGGATTTTGCGTATTGGATTTTAGAGCAGGATATCATCACCGATGATATGGTCGAATTAGAACCTGCTATGCCTTTACAGGGCAATTTGGCTGCACAGATTACGCAGTTGGTTACCCTCAATTATAAATATCTTCGCTTTTACCTCAAGAAGAAATTTAAAGAGGAGCCGGTTTCTACAATTGACGAGTTTGGCTTTTTGGCCACTTTATTAGTGGAGGGAAGCATGCAAAAAAAACAGTTAATTGATCGAAATACCATGGAGTTTAGCTCGGGTATGGAGATTATCCGCCGCCTAAAACGCGGACAGTTTATCAGCAGCCGACCCGATCCCAGCGATGGGCGAGCCAAATTGGTCTCCCTCACGCCCCAAGGAAATGCCCTCATTATGCAGTTGCTCCCACAAATGGGCCTGCTGGGCCAGCTGGCCATCGCCCCACTAACGCCCAAGGAGCAAAAACAACTGCACTATTTATTGCAAAAACTCAATGTCTATCACAATCCCATCTTCTATCAAGCCCATGAAGAGGATATGCAAACGATTTTAGCCGAGAAGTTAGGGAAGTAGTATTTTTGGGGCTGCCCCGCCCTTTGGGCGGGTCGGGCTGTCTCGCAGCTCGCTATTCGCTCGGCCCTGCGGCGGCTTTGCCGCCTTGGTCTGGCCTACGGCCACTGCTGCCCATCCCTCAGCCAAGGCGGCTGCGCGCCTTTCTAGGTCCAAAATAAAATTTAAATTCTTTTCCCTTGTTAATGAGTTAGTTATTGGGTTTTTTCTAAAAAACTTAGCTTTTTTTTACAGAAAAGTTTGGACAAACCAAATACCCGCCCTATATTTGCAATCGCAACGACGGAACAATGTCGTTCAATAACGCAGGAGGTTTGGCAGAGTGGTCGAATGCGTCGGTCTTGAAAACCGAAGACCCTTCACGGGGTCCGGGGGTTCGAATCCCTCAACCTCCGCTACTAAAAGCCTGATGGTTAGCCATCAGGCTTTATTTTTTTGGGCCAAAATTTCTTTCTTTCTCAAAAGAGTTTTATTTTTGCCCGCTGCCGAAAGGCAAGTATGCAATATTATTAATTATTCATTTTTCACTCATCCAGGTAAGATGTACGCAATCGTAGAAATTAAAGGACAACAGTTTAAGGTGAGCGAGGGTCAGGAGATCTTTGTTCATCGTCTGGATGCTAAAGAGGGTGATCAAGTTACTTTTGACAAAGTACTCCTCCTAGCAAAAGACGACACTTACCAAGTTGGTCAGCCTACCGTAGAGGCTAAAGTTAACACCACTGTATTAGAGCACCTAAAAGGTGACAAGGTAATCGTTTTCAAAAAGAAGCGTCGTAAGGGCTATCGCAAGAAAAACGGTCACCGTCAGTCTTTCACAAAAATTAAGATTGACAGCATTGCATAGGCTTATATCTATGCGAAGTTCATTATTTGTTAAATTAGTACGCTAAACATATAAAGTCATGGCACACAAGAAAGGTGTAGGTAGTACGGACAACGGACGGGATAGTAATAGTAAACGACTCGGTGTAAAGAAATACGGCGGTCAACTCGTTCGCTCTGGAAACATTATCGTTCGTCAGCGTGGTACAAAATTCCACCCCGGCGAAAATATGGGTAAAGGTAGAGACTTTACTCTTTTTGCTCTCTGCGACGGTATCGTAGAATTCAAGAAAGGCTATAAAAATCGCACTTTCGTGAATATCATCCCTGCAGAAGTAGAGGTAGTTTCTTAGGAAATTTCACATCAATGATATAAAAAGCTTTCTTTGGCCCTTGGGTTGGAGAAAGCTTTTTTTATTTTGAGGGGCGTAGCCCCTTTTTTGCCTTTTAGGGGGCGCAATTGGCCTAGCGATGTGCAGGGGTGGCCGAAGGCCAGACCTAGGCGGCAAAGCCGCCGCAGGGCCGAGCGAATAGCGAGCCCCGAAACGTAGCGCAGCAAGGCGAAGCCGCAGCTGAGGCCCCAAATTATCATTCATTTAAAAACTCCCCTTAGGATATGATTGCTCGACACACATTTAGCCAAGAAGATATAGCTGGCCGTTTAGCCAATATTCGGCGTTATGAGCCTGTATTAGATTATTATGGGCAGCAGCTCAAGGTAGAGGCGGCTTTGCTCAAGGCCATTGTGGCGGTGGAGTCTTCGGGCAATGCTCGAGCAGGAGCGGGGCGCTATAGTGGGGCCAAGGGGTTGATGCAGATTACGCGGCAGACTTGGATGGCGACCATTCAGCAGTTTCCAGATTTGCGTTATCGGAATACTAAATTGAGTGAGTATTTGGACCGAGATAAAAATGATGTTTGGGCCGATGCTTCTTTAAATACCTTGATTGGAACTTTGGCTTTGATCTTAAAGGCGCGGAGTTTGAGCCGGATGACGGGCCTGGCCATTTCGGCCAATGACCCCAAGGATGCACCTATGTTGCTCACGGCTTATAATGCTGGAGAGTACACGGTTATGAAAGCATTTGAACGGGCCAAAGCGGGGGGGAGTAAAGACCCACAGATGGATTTTTTGGATCAGCCGCATTTGCAGGGCGCCATTAAGGATGTGGTAGAGCGCTTTAATTTGAGCTGGGATACGGCGGCCAAGTTTAAAGAAATTAGCCAATATGCGGCCAAGGTATTTAGCTTTTTGGATGTTTTTCGGGGAAATACTAGTTCCACAAATAATACGGGAACAAACAACAACAGCGCGCCTCAAGAAGAAGATCCAAAGCCTACACCTACGCCAACGCCACAGCCAACTGTAAAATACTATACCGTCGTTTCGGGAGATACGGGCTACGGCATTGCTCGAAAGTTGGGTATTTCTTTCAGCAAATTATCGGCGGCGAATCCAGGGGTAAATTGGGCTCGTTTGTCTTTGGGTCAAAAGTTACAAGTAGGAGAGGGGCAGCCTCAGCCAGAGCAGCCAGTTCGGCCAGAGCCGCCCAAAACGCCTAAAATTTATACCGTTCAGCGAGGAGATAGTTTGGGCATTTTGTCGCGCAAATTTAATGTGAGTATAGCGCAAATTAAGGCCTTGAATAAAGATCAATTGCAGCGTTGGGGAACTGTAGAAGGCTTCTTTGTGGGAGCCAAAATTAAGTTGCCACAGTAAGCTTGTTGAATGCTTAAAAGGCCCCATATCTTGGAAAGATATGGGGCCTTTTTTTAGATCAATTCATTGGGCAGGGGACTTTCATAGAGTTCGATCACTCTTCCTTTATCATCTTTTCGGCGGCTTTTCTTCACCCATTGGCGTTCTTTCTGCATTTTCTTTGCGTAGGCTTTGGGTTGGATAATCACGCCTCTATACTCGCAGATGGCCTTGATAAATTCGGCTCCAATAAAAATTAGTTGCGCCGAATAATACACCCAGAGCAAAATAATAATTAGCGAGCCTGTGGCTCCATAGGCGCTCACAATACTCGTGTGACTGAGGTAGTAGCCCATTAGCAATTGGCCCAACCAAAAGAGAATGGCCGAGAAAATAGAGCCCCACCAGATATAGCGCCAGCGAAGGCGGGCGGCGGGCAAAATCTTATACATCAGCATAAAGAAAATGGCAATGATAAGAATAGAGACGCCTAGGTTGATAAAGACCAAAAAGTTAGACGTAAAATAGCTTACCGCAGGGGCCAGCTGATCGGGCAGATGGCTAGCCACCCAAGCTTGATGTCCCTTAATATAAGTGCTTAGGCCTAAAATAAGTCCATTGAGCAAGATAGAAAGGACCAATAAACCGCCAATGCTGAGAATCATCCCAAAAGACAAGATGCGGTTAATAATCATTTGCAAAATTTGCATCTTTCGGGCAACTTCTCGAACCCCAAAAATGGTATTGAGGGCCTCCTGTAGCGCGTAGAAAATATGGGTAGAAAGAAAAATTAGAAAACCCAAACCCAGGATGGTGGCTAACCAGTTTGTGCTCGGACTTCCAATATTCTTTACGGCATTTTGAATCTGTTCTGCGGCGGCCTCGCCCACAAACTCTACAATAGTATCGTAAATTCGGCCTTCTACAGCCGCTTCGCCTAAAAAGAAGCCCACCAAGCCAATGATGATAATCAAAATGGCCGGTAGCGAAAAAATAGTATAATAGGCTAAGGCGGCTCCCATCCGCTGCACGCGGTCTTGTCCATAACTATCTATGGTTGCCTTAATAACCAAATAGACGGGACGTAAGTAAAGGCGGAAAAAATTTCTAAAAATGCGTAACATGATCAGCTGATTTTCCTCAAAATAGGGAGATTCCCTGATGAACTCATAAAAAAAGCAGATTGTCATCTCGACAATCTGCTTGCTGTAGGTATAAGTTTCATCTTATCAAACGAGCGTAAGCCTTGGAAAATTTCACTCATATGGGGTAGTGTTCAGCGTACCTACAGTTAAAATTTATCAGTCAGAAGTGATAAACTCCGTTAGTAAAAATACAAGCTTAATTGATAAAAAAGGAATATTAGAGCAGGTTTTTGTTCAATAAAATTGATCAAAACGAATAGCTTTTTATTAAACCGTATGATTTTAGTCTAAATAAATGTCCATTTTTATAAAAAAAGCGCTAAAAACTGAATTTTATTCGGCCCAAGGATCTACTTGCAAAAAGGGATCTGCCCATTCTGCTTTATTGACATAGCTCGTATCGGTCAAGGCATGTAAGAACGCAACAAGATCTTGTTTTTCTTGGGAGGTCAAATGAGGGAGTTCTGGCGCAGTACTTAGTTCATTGGCTACATTGGGACCACGACCCGCAGAAGTGTGATCTGTGTAATGATCCAAAACTTCTTCTAAGGTAGCAAAACGACCATCATGCATATAAGGCGCTGTTAAGCCCACATTACGTAAACTAACTTCTCTAAAACGACCATTGTCTACTACAGAACCCGTAATTCCTCCCAAACCATTATCGTTAAACTCAGTAAAGCTATTTACCGAATCAATGGCATTGTTGGAAAAGCTATTGCGAGCAAAAATAGCCGCATCTCGTGTAAAGCTATGGCAATGCGCACATTCTGCATCTTTGGTGCTAGCACTGCCCAATGCATCTCCCAAAAAGAGCAGTTTTCCCCTTTGGGCCGCTTCACTCATATACTCAAAAGGTACCCATTCGTCTCGGTCATATTCCGAGTCTGCAGAGTTCAAGGTCCGCAAAAATTGCGCTAGGGCTTTGCCCGCCAACTCTTTAGTCATTTCATCAATATGGTCAATCCCAAAAGCCTGACGAAACATGCGCGGATAATGCTCATGCGCCTTCAACCGCTGCATCACTTCTTCCCAGTTGTTCATCATTTCTAATGGATGCTCTACAGGAGAAAGAACCTGCTCTTCTAAACTCGCAAATTTTCCATCCCAGTTGAAGTTGTGCTGGCTGTTTTGCTTCCAGTTATAACCCACATTGATTAGCGACATGCTATTTCGAGTCCCCAAGGCCCCACCTACACCAATGCCTACCGCACTCCCATCTGTAAAGGCCTTATCTTGCTGATGACAACTCGAACAAGAAATGCTGTGGTCTATAGATAAGGCCTTTTCATAAAATAAATAACGACCCAATTTAACCCCAGCTTCTGTAGCTCGATTATCCGAGGGCTCCTCCATGGCCGGCAAGCCATTGATTTCAGGATAATCATAGGCTACCGGATTATAGGGAATGCTATCTAAACTACCTACCGTTGGCGAAATAGGACCAATATCCTCAGGCTTGGGATCGCAGGCCGTTTCTAATAATAACAAACTGCCCAAACCTAAACTCAAATACAGAAGGGATTTCTTAAACATAATTTATTGCAATTCTAGGGCTTGGCCCATATTCGTAATAATGGTTTTTACAATGGCATAATCGGCTGTGCTAGAATCACCAGAGTGACTGACATTATTCGCTGCAATCGGAATCTCTTGCCCAGCTTTGTAAAATACCTCTTTTATATCAATACTAAAGTTCAAATCAACATCCTGATCCAAATTGAACGCTTTACTAAAACTCTTCTGCTGATACATGCCATCTACCCCAGAATGATACAAAAAGCTAATTTCTCCCCCCGCAGCATTGGGCAAGCTATCAATTTTTCCCTCGGTCCGCGTAAAAATATAGCTGTCCCAAGCTGTCCAATAATTTCCCGCATCCCCCAAAGCCGTCGCACTACTAAAATCAGCTGGATCCATAGCATTCAAATCAGGCGCAACCCCCAAGCCAAAGCGGATTGCCGTGAAATTTCCCGCCTCCGCCAAAGAATAATTCAAATCAACCCCAGCTTCAGCCGCCGCAGCATCCACCAGATTACTAAAGTTAAGGTAAGCCGAGCTGTCAATTGTAACCCAATCCCCATTTTCTTTCTGAATTTCAACATAAGAAAGAAAGAAATTCAAGGTCTGTAACTGAAAACTCTCCCCATTGGGCGCCAGCACATCCGTAAACATCGGCAAAGCTTGCCCATCAAACTGCGCCTTAAAGTTTAATCTCAAGTTTTTCTCCTCTGTCGATGGATTCACAGGCTCCTTTTTGCAAGATGCCGCCCAACCCATTAGGGCCAAAATTAAAAATGCTGATAAATAACGCATAAGTCAAATTTAAGTGAATGAACAAGTCTGATTGTATTGTTTTGGGGCCTCCGCCTCGCTGCGCTCGTCGGCGCTACGCTCCGCAGCTCGCTATTCGCTCGGCCCTTCAGCGCTTGCAGCGCTTCGGTCTGGCCTGCGGCCACTGCTGCACATCGCTAGGCCGCTCTACCAATTCCTTCGCTTTTGGCCTTCTGCTCTGGCCCCCTAACTATAAAGATAAGATAAAGAACAAGGCCCAATTTCTATGTGCAAGGAGTTACTAGATCCCAATACTAATATAAAAGTACGCTTTTGTAGAACTCCTCTGCTCTCACTCAACAACTTCCCCAAAAGCTAAGGGCAGTCGCCAAAAGTTCACTATCTTTCGCCCAAAGATTAAACGAGGACTATGCTAAAAGGATTGGCGAACTTTCCGCTCTACCAAAATTTATTGGCGGCTAAGGCCCAAAAACAAAAGGGCTTTGCCCTATTGGTCGACCCCG
This sequence comes from Saprospira sp. CCB-QB6, assembly GCF_028464065.1. Taxonomy (NCBI): domain Bacteria; kingdom Pseudomonadati; phylum Bacteroidota; class Saprospiria; order Saprospirales; family Saprospiraceae; genus Saprospira; species Saprospira sp. CCB-QB6. The sequence goes on from NZ_CP116808.1 coordinate 2,690,870, forward strand.
ATAAACTTAAGACGAAGGAATTGAACGAAACGATTGAACGAGCTGTTTGGGCTGGTGTAGATTATTTCTTTGTGGGCGGTAGCCTACTACTCAACGACGTTTTAGAGGAGGTGGTGCATACACTCAAAACCCAAAGTAATATTCCCGTTTTTCTTTTTCCAGGCTCTCTCCGCCAAATTAGCCATAATGCTGACGCCTTGTTGCTGCTTTCGCTTATCTCTGGCCGCAATCCAGATTTGCTCATTGGCCAACATGTAGAAGCAGCTGCCTATTTGCGCAAAAGCCCACTCGAAATTTTACCCACGGGCTATATGCTTATCGATGGCGGAAAACCCACTTCGGTTTCTTATATTAGTAATACGCAACCCATTCCCGCCAATAAAGAAGATATTGCTATCTGTACCGCCTTAGCTGGCCAATTATTAGGCCTCAAACTGATTTATATGGATGCGGGCTCTGGAGCACTTCATCCCGTTTCTACTCAAATGATAGAGGCGGTGTCTTCCGCTATAGAACTACCCCTAATTGTTGGCGGAGGTATCCGAACAGCCGAAAAAGTGGCCCAAAATATTCAAGCAGGAGCAGATTTGGTCGTGGTGGGCAATGCCCTAGAAAAAGACCCACAACTGATGGCCGAAATGGTGGCCGCCTGCCACTAAATTAAGTTCAACTTTAGATTTTAACGCATTTTATGCAAGGAACTGTAATTAAATCCACTGGCGCTTGGTATCGTGTCCAAACGCCTGATCATAAAGTTTACGATTGCCGCATCAAAGGAAAGTTTAGGCTCAAAGGCTATAAACTCACCAACCCGGTAGCTGTAGGCGATGAGGTCCTTTTTGAACAAGAAAAGGGCCTAGAAACGGGCATGATTCATAAGATTTTGCCCCGCCAAAACTATGTGCTTCGCCGATCTACTCGCCAAAAGCACCATCAACATTTGATTGCTTGTAATTTGGACCAAGCGCTTTTGGTGGTCACGCTTCGAGAACCCAATGTCAAATTGGGCTTTATTGATCGCTTTTTACTGACCACAGAAGCCTATTCTATTCCCACTTACATTATTCTCAACAAGGCCGACCTTTATGATGAGGATGATCTAGAAATGTATGAGGGCCTCAAAATTTTGTATGGCCGAGCAGGCTATCAAACTCGTTTGGTTTCTGCAGAAACTGGAGAGGGCCTAGAAGAACTCAAATTGTTGCTCAAGGATAAGCGCAGTCTTTTTTCTGGTCACTCTGGAGTAGGTAAATCTTCTTTGATCAATGCTTTGGCGCCTGGTCTTGGTTTACGAACCAGTGAGGTGTCTGATTATACGCAAAAGGGAATGCATACCACCACCTTTGCCGAGTTATTTCGCTTGCCCGAGGGCGGTGAAATTATTGATACGCCAGGTATTAAGGAGTTGGGCTTTCTCAATTTGGAACCCCAAGATGTAGCCCATAATTTTCCAGAAATATTTGAGGCCTCTAAAAACTGTAAGTATAATAACTGCTTGCATATCAATGAGCCGCATTGTGCAGTAAAAGCAGCTTTAGAAACGGGGGAAGTTCATGAGTTGCGCTACCAAAGTTATTTGTCTATTATGGAGGAAATCCAAGAACAAAACCATTGGGAGCGACATTTATAAATTGGGCCAGTTAGGCGGCGAAGCCGCCCTGGCTTAGCGATGGGAAGGGGTGGCCGAAGGCCAGACCGAGCAAAATGAGCGCAGCGAAATTTTGTGAAGGGCCGAGCGAATAGCGAGCCCTGACACAGCCCGACCCGACCGCAGGGAGGGGCAGCCCCAAAAAATATAAAAAAGAAGAAAATGAAAAATCAACCGCTAGTCAATAGAGTGGCGCAAAGTAGCCTAGTCAACTTTAATTTGGAAGATTATTATCCTCAGGCTGAAATTTTGGTCTTTGACATCAAAGATTATCTTTTTAAAGGCTTAATTTTGAGGGAGAAAGATTTTCGACAGGCGCTCAAAGAGATAGATTGGAGCCAATATGAGGGCAAAAACCTGCGGGTTTATTGTTCTGCAGATGCCATTGTGCCGACTTGGGCTTATCAATTGGTGGTCAGTTTGGCTGCTCCTTATGCTTTGGCGATTCGTTTTGGGAGTGAGGAAGAATTTTTGGCTGGGCATTATCAGGTTGTTTTGGGCCAATTGGATTTGGCGGAATTTGAGGGCAAGCCCGTGGTGGTCAAAGGATGTAGTGATAAGCCGGTGCCGCCTGCGGCCTATATGGAGATTACGCGAATTTTGCAGCCTGTAGCGAAAAGTATTATGTTTGGCGAGGCCTGTTCGACGGTTCCAATTTATAAGCAAAAAAAGAAATAAGATGAAAGTGCTATCCTCCTTATTAGTTTATAGTTTAGGTACAACGGCTTTTTTGGCCTTTTTGGTTTTGACCTCTTATACGGACCCAACGGATCAGCCAGAAGCTGCGCCTCAGGCGCCAAAATTGGAGCATGTACAGCAGGTGCAGATGCCAAAGATTCCTGATTCATTGAGTTTTGCTGGCGAGCTTGTTCCGATTAAGGATATGGATATGCGGGAGCGTTTTGATCGAGAACAATTGTCGATTTGTTTTCGTCATTCGGCCACCATTCATAGTATGAAACTGGCCAATCGCTATTTTCCGATGATGGAGGAGGTACTCAAAAAAAATGGGGTACCCGATGATTTCAAGTATTTGGCAGTTACGGAAAGTAATTTGTTAAATGCGACTTCGCCTGCTGGGGCTAAAGGGATTTGGCAATTTATGCCAGCTACGGCTCGTATGTATGGATTGGAAGTGAATAAGGAGGTGGATGAGCGCCTGAATTTTTATTTGGTGACCGAGGCGGCTTGTAAGTTACTCAAGCGTTTAAAAGGAAAATTTGGTAGTTGGACCTTGGCTGCGGCGGCTTATAATTGTGGTGAAGGCCGTGTTCAGGAGCGGCAAAATGCTCAGGGAGGCAAGGCGTATTATGATTTGGAGTTGCCTGCGGAAACGATGCGTTATTTGCCACGTATTTTTGCGACCAAATGTATTTTGTCTAATCCAGAGAGCTATGGTTTTTTCTATGAGGAGGATGATCTTTATCCCGCTTTTCCGGCTTATCGTTTAGTAACAGTAAATGGTCCTACGAATTGGGCGGCTTTCTGCAAGGAGCAGGGGGTTAGTTATCGGACCCTCAAATTGCATAATCCTTGGATTCTCAGTAGCAAATTGACCAATGCCAAGCGAAAAAGTTATACGATTCGTTTGCCAAAAGCTAGGGGAGGACTTTAGCGATAAAAAGCGCAGTTATCTAAATTGATAACTGCGCTTTTTTATTTGGTCTAAAATAACATAGCTTAGGCTCTAGCTGCCGAGCAACTAGAGCCTGAGATATAAAGCAAAAAGGGGGATAGACTTAATCGTCTAGGCCTTCATTGCCAAAGTCTACTGCGGGAGCAGCTACTTCTTTAACCTTAGGAGCTACCATAAGGCGGCCACGGTAAAAACCACACTCGCCACAAACGTGGTGAGGCAATTTAGGAGCGCCACAGTTTTGGCAGTCGATTACGTTAGGAGCCTCGATTTTATAGTGGGTACGACGCTTACGCTTACGCTGTTTTGATATTCTACTCTTAGGATGTGCCATTTCTACAGAATTTTATAAAGTACTATTTTTTCAATAATATGTAAAGGGTTATTCTAAGTCTAAATCTTTGAGAGCATCCCAGACAGAAGAATTTGGAGTTTCATCTTCCTCCTCTTCTTCTTCAGCGACTTGGCTGTATTGGTCGAGCAAATCCAAGATTTCTGGAGGACAACCCTGATCGGGATGGACCTTTCGAATTGGAATAGCGAGCACCAACAACTCATAGAGTGTATTGGCCAAATCTAGCTGACTAGCCCCATGTTGCAGATAAATGAGCTCGGGCTCAGGAAACTCAGGCAATTCATGCACAAACTTAACAATCATTTGCTCATTTAGCGAAATGGGCAAGTCAAAATCTTGTCCACAGAGGTCGCATTGGGCTGGAACATGGCCAGAAAGCTGAAAGTCAAGCTGCATAAACTGCTGCTTTTTGAGCATTTGCAGTTTAACTACGACTTGGGCCTGATCTAGAGGGGTATCCTCAAAGGCACTTAAGAACTTTTCATTGAGCTCAAAATCAAACTGATGTTGGCCATCGGCCAAACTCAGAAAATTGATCGCATAGGCTCTAAGATGTTTCATGTCTCCGCTTTTTTTGGAAACGCCTGCAAAAATAGGCAATTTTCAATAAAATAATAATTTTTACAGCCTAGATATTAAAAAACAGTCTTTTAGGCTGCAGCAGACCCTCAAAAGGAAAAAAGGGGGCAAGAAGTTCCCGTTTTTTAGAAGGGGATATCATTTATGCTGCCGTTGTCATTATTCATTTTAGAGGAAAGGGGGCTGGGTTCGCCGCCTAGGTTGGAGGGCAATTGGAAATTGCCGCCAGCTTGTTGTAGGCCAGTAAAGTCTTGATCTTCCAGATTAGAGAAGAGGGCGTATTGGCCATCCCAGCGTAGGCGAACGGTTTCTAGCGAACCATTACGGTGTTTAGCGATGATAATTTCGCCAATATTTTGAAGTGAGTTGCCTTCTTCATCTTCTAGGATATCGTAATATTCTGGACGATAGATAAAGGTCACGATATCGGCATCTTGCTCGATGGCACCAGATTCCCGAAGGTCAGAAAGCATGGGGCGTTTGGAACCGCCACGGGTTTCTACGGCACGGCTCAGCTGCGAGAGGGCGATAACGGGCACATTGAGTTCTTTGGCCAGGGCCTTGAGTCCACGAGAGATGGTTGAAATCTCTTGTTCTCGGTTTCCGTTTTTATCGCCACCGCCTGCGGTCATTAGTTGGAGGTAGTCAATAATAACGAGTTGGATATCGTGTTGCATTTTGAGGCGGCGGCATTTGGCGCGCAGTTCAAAGATGCTAATGCCTGGGGTATCATCAATAAAGATGGGCATTTTGCCCAATTGGTCTACCTGAGCATAGAGTTGTTGCCATTCATAATCTTCGAGTTGGCCTTTACGGAGTTTTTCGGAAGAGATTTGGGTTTGCATCGAAATAATCCGGTTGACTAGTTGGACGCTAGACATCTCTAAAGAGAAAAAGGCGACCCCTGAGCTAAATTGTGCGGCTGCATTTTTGGCTACAGCTAGGGTGAAACTAGTTTTACCCATACCTGGACGGGCGGCAACGATGACCAAATCACTGGGTTGCCAACCAGAGGTTACTCGGTCCAGGGCGGTAAAGCCAGAAGGGACACCCGTGAGTCCATCTTCCTTTTCTGATAGCTCCTCGAATTGTTTGATGGCCATATTGACCAGGGTACTCATGCCCATAGAGCCTCTGCTGAGGTTTTGTTCGGTAATGCCAAAGAGGCCTTGTTCGGCCTTATCGAGGAGGTCGAATACATCGGCGGTATCTTCATAGGCCTCATTGATGGTTTCTGTAGACACCCGAATGAGCTCCCTTTGGATGAACTTTTGGGAAATGATGCGGGCGTGATATTCCACGTTGGCGGAAGAGGCTACGCGGTTGGTGAGTTCTACTAATTGGTAGGGGCCGCCCACGGCATCTAGTTTGCCCATTTTGCGGAGCTCTTCGGTAACGGTCAGCAAATCGACGGGATTACTATCTTCAAAGAGTTTGCAGATGGCCTTATAAATATGTTGGTGGCGTTCGACATAGAAGCTTTCGGGAGAAAGGATATCGATGACGATGGCCAGGGCATCTTTATCGAGCATGAGTGCGCCCAAGACGGCCTCTTCGAGGGCGGGGGCTTGGGGCTGTACTTTCCCAAAGGCGTTATTGCCTTGAGGTTGCTTGAAGCTCTTGAGATTTTTCTTTTGGTCAGTCTTGTTAAAATTCATAGCTAGCGGAGTCTTTCAAATAATTGCATATCAATTAGATGAGGTCTTAATTGGTGGTGCTTGTCTGATTTGCAGAGGGCAAATTTGCTAAGAAAAAAAGGGAATAAAAAATTTGTTCTTTGGAACTCATTTTTTTGTCTCCTTAAAATGGGCGTTTTGGGTTTTTTTCTGGCCTATATTTTTTTGGAGGGGACAGGCGGCGAAGCCGCCGCAGGCTGAGGGGCTGTAGCAGGGCCGCCGTAGGCGGCAGACCGAGGCGCATTAGCGCCGAAGGGCCGAGCGAATAGCGAGCTGCGGAATGGCCCGACCCGACCAAAGGGAGGGGCAGCCCCAAATTATTATTCTTCAAGAATTAAAATTTCTTCTGTAATTGGGCCATAGACTTTTTCTTTTTGGGCATTGTAGAGGCTGAGATGAATTTTGTGTTGGCCTGGGGGGAGATTTTGGAGGCTGTGGGCCTGCCATTTTTGGATCCACCATTGTCGATCTTGGTTGAGTTCGAGCAGGACCTGATAGTTTTGGGGGCCAAGTTGGCAATTATAGCGATAAAAATCGACAATCACATTTTGGGCTTCTTCGGGGGAGAATTGGCCGAGGGGGCTGGCATAGGCAATTTGGGCTTTGGGGCTGGCTAGGCTTTTTCGGACCGATTGATTGAGGGTTTCTATATCTCGGCAAACAAAGGCTTGGGGAGCGCGGATGACTTGGCCGTTGGGGGCAGAGAGGAAGGCTTTGAATTGGTGGGGACCGTTGGGAATATTGATTTGAAAATTGCGATCATTTTGGGCGGCATGCAGGCTATCGTCTAGCACTAGATGAAGATGTAGGCCCAAGGGAATATACTTTTGGCCTTTTTTGCGCAGGCTATCAACGGCTTGGCCCAATAAAAGGTTTTGAACAATCATTGTGAGGCGGCCATTTTGGTAGTTGAAGCCGCGCATTTGGATACTACTATCTTGATCGAGGGCCAAGGCGGGCAGGGGCAAAAGCTTAACTTTTGAGAAGTCCTTTTTTTTATTAGAAGTTTGGCAGCTTAGGAGGAAAAAAGGAAAGAGAAAGAGAAAAAATGCTAATTTTACGCGCATAAACCTATAATTTTGGGGCCCCCTTCTTTTGGGGCAGATTATTTTAAAGCATTTAAGCCTAAGAGTTAAGCCCTTTTGAACTACTTAGTTTAGTTAAAAAATAACTATATTTAACGCTAAATCAACATTTAGGGTCTGGTAGCCTTGACCGGACTAAAAGAAAGCGAAAACTCTGAAGCATTAACATTGTACAAAATTATCAGTCAGATGAAAATTTTAAAACCTATACTCCTTTTTTGCATCCTCGCAAGCTGGGGGCAACTGCAGGCGCAGGACGTTCACTTTAGTATGTTCGACATGTCGCCAGTGAACCTCAACCCTGCCTATACGGGCTTTTACGAGGGGACCTTCCGTGTGGGAGGAATCTATCGTAGCCAATGGCAAGGTTTGGGCACCAACAGTACGCTACCTCAGGGCGCCACAGGCAATGCATACCCTACCTCTTTTTCGGGCTATCAAACGCCTTCTGCCTTTATTGATGCCCCTTTGATTGGGATCAAGGGAAAAGACAAATTTGGTCCCGCTAAACATTGGTTTGGTGCTGGAATTAACTTCTATAACGATCAAGTTTCTTATTTGTCGACCCTCAAAGCAGAATTGGCCCTAGCTTTTCATGCTGGCCTTGGCGCTCGAGGCAACACTCGCCTCTCTTTTGGCTTTAAAGGGGGAATTATCCAACAGTCTGTTGGCGACGCTAGCGACTATACCTTTGAAAATGATATCACTGGAGGTACTGCCGAAACTTTTGCTAGCGGAACTGCTAGCGGAATGGATTTCTCTGCAGGTTTGATGCTTTCTCATGTGGCCGCTGGTTGGAATATCGAGGCGGGCGTGGCTTATAACCACCTCAACTCTCCCGAATTGACGATCACTAACGATGTCTATAGCTTGCCTTCTAATATCATCGGTAGCGTTCGCTCTAATATTAGCCTAACGCGCAAGTTGTCTGTTCGCCCTATGGCTTTTGTTCAGTACATGGACGCTGCTTTTGAGGCCAACCTTCAAGCACTTGCCGCTATCCACTTCAATGATACTAAGGACTTCAATCTATTGGCAGGTGCTGGTTACCGCCTCTCGGATGCTGCCTTTGCTCGCCTTGGCCTAGAATATCGCGGCCTTTCTTTTGGTGTAGCCTATGACTTTAACCTTTCTGGTTTGTCTAACAGCAACTATAGCGGCAACAATCTTCGTGGCCAAGGCTTCGAGTTGGGCCTTACTTATATCGCCAAAATTTACAGAACACCTGTGGTCAAAGAAATTCTCTTTAACCCTCGTTTCTAATTATTGTTTGCTGTTTTGGGGCCTCCGCAGCTCCGCTGCGGCGCTACGCTACGGGGCTCGCTATTCGCTCGGCCCATCGGCGCTAAAGCGCCTCGGTCTGGCCCTCCGGGCCACCCGCTCCGCATCGCTAGGCCGCAAATTCCAATAGCTTTCGCTAAAGGTACCGCTCCGGCCCTCCAAACAAACAGCTCGCATCTTTTAATAAGCATCTCCCATAAAATTTAGAAAAATAGCAATGAAAAACTATTTCCTATCGGCCTTGCTAGTTTTACTAGCCATGCCATTCGTCTGGGGACAACCTGTAGGCAACAGCCAACCTACAGAAAAACTAGAAGAAATTGCCTCTAGTAACCTCGAACGCTACGATACTTGGAACGCCTTGGATTACTTTAAGCAGGTGCGCGAACGCAAACCCGAAGACGTAAAGGCCAACTACGATGTAGCTTATACTTATTTCCTCCTTCGCGATTACGCTTCTGCTGAACAAGAATTTCAGCAGCTCATAGAACTCGATAAGGAGAACTTTATGCCTATGGCTAGCTGGTATTATGCCCAAAGCTTGAAATTGGCCGGAAAATACAGCGAATGTATTCCCGCTTTTGAAAGCTTCAAAAGCAAATACAATGGTGAAGAAGCTGAGCGCATGAAAACCCTAGCCGATACAGAAATCGCTGGAGCAAAATGGGCACAAACAGTAACTTCTCCCAAAGAAGAACTAATCATTAAGCCTCTAGATAAAACAGTGAACTCTCCTCTAATGGAGAACTATGCTTATCCTGTTGGCCGCAATAAATTGGTTTTCTCAGCCCTCCGTGGCGATAGCATTATCGTTTTGGAAGATGCTGAAGAAGAGGCCAAATTTGCCCGCATCTTTGTTGCTGAAAAAGCAGAAGATGGCGAAAAATGGGAGAAAGTAGAGCCTTTTAGCGCTTCTACCCTTACTGCTGAGGGTGCACATGTAGTTAACCCCACATTTAACCAAGATATGAGTCGCTTCTTTTTTGCTAAGGCTCAGTTGGTGGGAAACAAACTCGAAAATAGTAAAATCTATGGCGCTGGCTATGATGGTGCAAATGTAACTGACCCTATTGCTCTTGATTTCAATGATGGAGAGTATAGCTGCAAAAACCCCGCAGTAGGTATGCTAGATGGCCAAGAAGTACTCTTCTTCTCTTCTAATATGCCTGGTGGTAAAGGCGGTTTTGATATCTGGTATGCAGAGATCAATGCTGATGGCACTACTCGTACACCTTTGAACTTGGAAGCTGTAAACAGCGTAGGAGACGAAAGCTACCCCTTCTTTGATGAGCGTGATAATCGTCTTTATTTTGCCTCTAACGGACATCCTGGTATGGGAGGTTTTGACCTTTTCCAAACAGAGCGCAATGAAGCTGGTGCTTGGTCTGCTGTAGAAAATATGGGACCTGGCTTTAACACTAGTGTAGATGAATTTGGTTTTATCGTAACTCGTGAAGGCCGTGACGACTGTTTTGGTTATTTGATCTCTAACCGTGAAGGAAGTAGCGGAGCAGTACAAAGCCAAACTTCTACTGATGATATCTTCTCTGTTTTGATGCCTGAGCGTTGTGACGTAAACCTAGTTGTTAAGGTTACTGATGACAAAACTGGGGAAGAAGTAGTTGGTGCTACAGTAAAAGTAATTGATAAAGCAACTGGTGAAGTAGTTGCTGAGCAAACAAATACAGAGGATAACAAATTTGTATTTCCTTTAGAGCAAGGAAAAGAGTATGAGGTAGTAGCAAGCAAAGAGGGCTGGGAGACTGGTTCTAGCACTACAGCTGACACTCGCCGCCCTGCTCTAGAAAACCGTTTTGGTAGCGTATCTGGTCCTATGGAATGGGAAGAGACCACTACTTTGAAAGAGGCTGGCTTGATGGTTCAAACATTTGACCGCAACAGCAAAGCGCCTTTGAATGGAGTGACCGTAATGGTTTATGAAGGCGATAAGTTGGTAACCGAAAAGACAATGACTGATGGAAATCAGTTTAGCTTTATCTTGGACAACAACAAAGAGTACAAAATCAAAGCTCGTCTAGAAGGTTATATTGGTGACTTTAAAACAGTAAAGGCGACAGAGGCGAAAGAGATGCACAAATTGTATTTGGCTCCTCCTCCCTTGTTTGTAAATGTATTGTTTGACTTTAATAAGGCGAACATCCGCACAGGAGCTGCTGACACATTAGATCGCATTGCTGAAGTAATGACTGATTATCCTGAAATGGTAGTTGAAGTGCGTGGTTTTACCGATGCTATTGGATCTAACAGCTACAACGATCGTTTGTCTAATCGTCGTTCTAAGGCGGCCATTGACTACCTAGTAGAAAAAGGCATTGCTGCTGAGCGTTTGATTGCTAAAGGTTTTGGAGAAGCTGAGCCTGTTGCGCCTAACGAAAATGAAGATGGTAGTGATAACCCTGAGGGTCGTCAGCTAAACCGTCGTGTAGAGTTCAAGATTATTGAAGGTAAGGTTGGTGCAGTAGAAGCTGAAAAAAAAAACTAACTGAGTCGGCAACTCCTGTTCAGGAGAACAAGCGGCCGAAAACGACAGTAAAGTTTCTTGAGCCAGAATTGAAGCTGGGAGAACTCAAATTTGGAGAAGTAAAGGAAGCTACTATTGAGTTTATCAATACGGGGACCGAAGACTTGAAGATTGAGTTTGTGCAAGGTGGATGTAGCTGTACGGAGCCTACTTCATGGAGCCGCAAAGCCGTTGCCCCAGGCCAAAAAGGTTATGTCAAAATTAAGTTTGACTCTTCAAAGGCTGATATTAAGAAAGGCTATGAGTCTGCAGTAGAGATTTATGGTAATGTAGAGGATGATCTTCTGCTTTATTACATTAGTGCAGATATTGTGAAATAGCTTTTTTGCGTATTGAGCCGATAAAAAATCCCCTAAACGACTATTTTGCGTTTAGGGGTTTTTTATGTCTGGCCCTAGCTATTTTTGCGTGTTGCAGGCCCGAAGGGCCGCAGGCCTAGCGATGTGGAGGGGGGCGGCGGAGCCGCAGACCCAGGCGCTTTGCGCCGCAGGGCCGAGCGAATAGCGAGCCCCGAAACGTAGCGCCGCAGCGAAGCTGCGGAGGCCCAAAAAAGAAAAATAAAGGATGAATCCACTCTTATTACTTTTTGTGATTTTTTGTGTTGGGCCAGTTCGGGCGCAGTTAGATGCGTATGCATATTTGGGGTTGAAGTTGGCGCCGCAAAAAGTGACGAATATTCGCTTAAAGGAGACCTATGTGGTCAATAAATCGAAGGATTCGAAGTTTAAGGGGAAGTATTTATTTTCTAGGGAGGAGTATAATGAGCAGGGGAAGCGGTCTTTGAATTTGTTTTTCAAGCCCGATGCGAGTTTAGAGTCGAAAATTGTGGCTTTTTATCCAGACTCGACCAAGGAGGTGAATATTTTTCAGCAGAAGGGGGAGGTAATAGATAGTGCAATATTTTTGTTTTATCCGGATGGGCGGCGAAAAATGGAAGTTTGGTATTGGGGAGATAATTGCAGTACGGACAGTCTGTTGTTTTCTTATAATTCGCGTGGGCAGTTATCGAAAGTATTTAGGCAGTATGATTGGGATGAGAAATGGGATACGCTTTTTTATCGGGCAGATGGAAGTTTGGATAAGGCTATTTTTTATAGCAAGGCGGATGGTTTACAAAAGCAGGTAGACTTTTTGTTTTCGCCAGATTCATTTTTGTTAAAGACGGCAACTCGGAATCGGGATCGCTTGATTATCGAGGAGGAATATTTTTTTTATGATGCTCAGGGGCGATTGGATTATACGACTACTCGTTATTTTCCAGATGGGGAAGAAAAGCCAGAGACGCCACGTTTGAGGAGTCGTTATCGCTATTGGGGCAATGGGGAGTTGAAACGGGTGAAGAAAGTTTTGTCTTCTAAAAAGAAAAAGCGGATATCGGTTTCCGTCTTAAAATATAATCGTTCGGGCCGTTTAATTTATCAGCGAGACCGGAACAAATCGGAAGGGGTAGATAGTAAAATAATTATAGAATATCGGGCAAGACCTAAGGGCTGGAGGCCTAGGTCGGGTTCTAATTTTTGGTAAGTGGATGAAAAAAATAGGGATAATATTGTTATTTGTTTTGGTAAGTGGGGGCCATATATCGGCTTGTAGTTATGCTTATCAGTATAGTTTGTTTTTATTGGGCAGCAGTTCGGGAGAGCTTGTTTGGTTGGAAGTAGAGCTTGAGCGCTATGTGAGTGGGGGAGCGGGAAGCTTGCCTAATTTGCAGGGGATGGGGCGGACAAAAAACTTGGGGCAGACGCGTTGGAAGGGGCAGCTGAAATTGAAAAAGGGGCGAGATATTGAAAAGTTGCAGCAGCAAAAGCATATTGCTTGGGTAGATTTAGCGGATGAGGATTATCAGGAGGCTTTGGCGCCTCATTTTGCGAAGGCCCAGCGTTTGGCGGAGGAGCTTCCCTTTTTTGAGGCTGCGGAATTATTAGAAGAAGCCATTTGCGATTATGATCGCAGTTGTGGCCAAATGAAATTGGAGGCAGATAGTTTGGCCCTATGGGCGAGTTTGCCGAGTCAAAAAGGGGTAAAGGCGCATTTTCCAAGGCCAGTTTTGAGCAAATTTGAAAACTTGACCCGCTTGAACTATAAAGAAATGGGGACCTTGGAGGTAGAAGACCGCTTAAACTTTTATCAAGCCTGGAAGCCCTTTTCTGTTCGGCATTATCGTTTGCAGGGGCAAGAAATTTATGTTTATAGTTTGGGTTGGGGCTTGGCTAAGGGCTATCGGCCGCAGCCATTGGGCGATTGGCAGCCTTGGGGGCGGCCATTAAAGGACTATATTCGGGGAAATAAGGTAATGATGCATGGGCAGCGGTTTGACTTCTTTCAAATTTTGTAAATTTGCGAATCAAAAAATTAAACCAGATCAATTTCTTTAAAATGTTAGGAGTCAAGCGTGTTCTACTATTATTTGGCTTAGGCCTATTGCTGAGTTGTTCTTCAGAAGAGCCAAAAATGAATGTAGGCGAAATAGCCAAAGAAACAGATAGCTTATATACAGCGTTACAAAGCGAGTTGGCTTTTTATCGAGAAAAGGCAGATAGTTTATATCCCGCTCTTTTAGACAAGGAGGCAGAATTGGATAAACAGTATCTAAAAATTAAAAACTTGCTTGCTCAGGCCGATCAGCAGAAGAATAATGAGCAGAAGTTGGCTAATCAGGTAGAGGCTTTACAAGAAGAATTGAAAAAACTGAGAGCCTTTGTTGATGAGCAGACCTTAGATTTGGCTGAATTGCGTAGACAGAATGTGCAACTGATGGAAGAGCGCAGTGAGTATCAGAAGCTTTATGAGCGAGAGCAGGAGGTAAAGGATTCTTTGGCCCAAAAAGCCGCCAATTTAAAGGAAACCACAGAAGAGCTCAATAAACAGTTGGATAAGGGAGCTATTTTGCGCATTTCAAATCTAGAATTTATTGCCGCAAAATTGAGCAAAGGAGGCGAAACGAAGGCTACTGACCGCCGCAAACGAGCCGAGTTTTTTCAGGCTTGCTTTAAAATTGTAAAGAATGAGGTAGTTACTCCAGGGCCAAATAAATTCTATATGCAGATCATTGATCCCAATGGACATATTATTGTTGAAGAAAAAATGGGAGGGGGGTATTTTTCTGATGCAGAAGGAAATAAAACCCCTTATACGATTGTAAAAAGCTTTGAGTATTATCCCAATAAAGAAGATCTTTGCATCAGTTGGAGCCCTCCTGCAGGAAGCAAATGGAGTTTTGAAAAGGGAGAGTATAGCCTTCAACTCTATAATCGAGGCTTAAAGGTAGGCTTTCAGAAAATATCGCTTCGCTAATGCAATTAAATGCGCTAATTACGGCCTGTCATCAAACGCTAAGAAAGCAAAGAGCAACACTTTGCTATCACAATTTGGACCATACTCAAGGAGTAGTGGCTGCTGTATCGATTTTGCCATTTGGACAGGATATCTTGATTCCCGCAGCCTATTTGCATGATCTGGGTTATGCAGAATCAGCAGAGGGCCACGAGGCAATTGCAATAGATTGGGCGAAAGAGAAATTGCCAAAATGGAATTTTAAGGAAAAACAAATTGATGAAATTTGCCAAGCTATTGCCGCTACTCAAGTTGGGCAATGCCCTAGTACGAAATTAGGAGCTTACCTAAAAGATGCAGATATTTCTTATAGCTTGAGTAGCCATTTTTGGAGGAGAGGAAGTCTATTGCGCCAAGAATGGGCCTTAGAAATGGGCCAGATTTATAGTGATATGGAATGGCTGCAGCTTCAATCAAAGTTTTTGAAACAATTGCAGTTTTTTAGCCCCTGGGGGCAGCATTATTTAGAACCACTGCGGCGCTATTATCTTCAGCAAGTTGCTGAACGGCTGCAAAAAATGAACATATGAATTATCCCCAACCTATTTTTTTATTGCTTTGGGCTTGCCTATTGAATACTGCCTTGATGGCCCAAATAACCGAAGATAAAGAAGAGGCCCAAAAACGTTATTATACCATTGATATGAGCGTGGCCTCTATGAAAAAAGCGGCTGAATCTTCTAAAAGTGGTTATCGCAAAAGCCCTTGGCGAACAATAGAACACAATTGCGAAATCGAATTGCCAATTGAACTTGATAATGCCTTCTTGGGAGTACCTAAACAATCACAAGCTAGTTTATTAGATTTGGTTAAAGGTGGAGTCAAAATTTCTAATCAGGTGATTCAACCCATAGAAAGGCAGCTGATGGCTTCAGAGTATTTTCGTCCTGGAATTAGTAAGGAGCTTTTTGAATGCCTTACGGGCTGTACCCTGGCCGAAAAAGATTTTCAACAAAGCCATTTTCTTTATATCGAAGACTTGAGCCGAGATATTGCCTACGCCCGTAGCGAACTCTATGGCGAAAGCTCTTTTGATTCGCCTTTACCCTATCAAACTCCCTGGGGAAACTATAAATGTCGCATGATTCGGACGAAGGCAGACTTGGATAGTGTGATGAATAACCCCGAAGAAATTGGCCTCACTTATAGCTTGCGCGGTGGACATGTCTTTAGCGATTTGTTTGCGCTACGCCCCGATGAAGAAAGTGGAGAAACAAATTTAGAAATTTTGGGCCGCCAAGAGTTTGGCCAACTCGTACTCAATAGCGTCAACCAACTTAAAGGTATTTTACCCATACGTCAAAAAACAGGGGAATATCTTAGCGTTCCCATTTTCTCGATTAGCTTCGGCAATTATTTTGAAGATGGCATTGTCGGTAAAGTAGCCCGATTTAATGAAGCCCAACAAGAAGTTTTTGGCGAGCAAAATAGCTTGGGAAAAGGCTTTACCGAATTGGGCCAGTGGGTTTGTCGTCGCCTATTAGATAAAAAGGTGGGCCGCCGAATTTTAGTCGATGTAGCTGATATGAGTCTAGAAGGACGCCTTTGGTTTTATAGCTATCTCAAAGAAGAGTGCTTTAGAAAAGATACAATTCCAGCCCTAGCCTTAAATGTAGGAATTAGTGGCTTGTCTTATAAAGATAATGCCTACAGCGGAAGCGATGAGCCCGTGAAAAATCAGCAGTCGTTTTTCAATAATCGTCAAGCCAATTTGTGCCGCCAAGACATTAAGGCCATTGTGAAATCTAATGGCTTGGTAGGGATCTCTCTCGATCGAGACCGCCTGATGGGCAAGGCTTTCCAAACCCGATATAATTCTACAGTTCCCGGTTCTGTAAATCGCCGAGCAGTAGCCGTAGAAGCTGTTGTGGCCAATATTTGCCGATTTATCTATGTCGCCCAATCTATTGACGCTTGGGAAATGATTAGCATTTCTTCTTCTTTTGATATGTATGCCCGCCCCCTAGAGGTCTATGATAGCTCAGATGATATGGAACAGCTTTATCGCGATTTGATCGATTTTTTTGAAAATCCTCGCGACATCGAAGGACTTTATACTGCAGAGGAGATCCAAACTTTTATGTATAATTTATCTGCTGAAGAGCTGGTTGATCGCATTATGTATAAAAATGCATTGAATTTTATGTATAAGCATCTTCCTGAAGTAGATCTAGAGGAAGAGGCGGCCAATTAAAAACCATTTGGGGCCCGCGGCCAGCACAGCTGGCCGCCGCTATGCTGCGCCGCTCGCAGGTCTGCTCGGCCCTGCAGCCCTGCGGGCTTTGGTCTGGCCTGCGGCCACGGCTGCGCAGCGCTGGGCCAGCTCCACTTTTGTTTTCTACCTTATTCTTTCTGCTTCGGCCTTTTGTCTCCCCCTTTAAGCGGTAGGCCTCGCTTCGCTCGGCCTGCTTCAAAATGTCCCCGCCCACCCACCCCTCTACGGGATTCCTTAAGGAATCCCTCGGGCGGGCCGGGCCAATTTTTTTATTAGCCGTTTGCCTAAGCAATTGTAAATCAGGCTAAATTAAAAAACCTTTAATTTTTTCTTTTTTTAGGCCCAAAAAAGTTTGGCAAAGCCAAAAAGCTGTCTTATATTTGCAACGCACTCAAAGGAATGCAATGTTAAGTTGAATGGGGGATTAGCTCAGCTGGCTAGAGCGCTTGCATGGCATGCAAGAGGTCATCGGTTCGACTCCGATATCCTCCACGAAAGAGACCAACAATTTTGTTGGTCTCTTTTTTTTTGCTTTTGGTCCAAATCAATCTGCTTTTAGACAGAAAATCAGTAACTTAGTTAGATAACGAACACTAAAATTATGGATGAAAAAGGGACCAAAAAGTCGGTTTATCTGCTTTCTAGCTGGATCCTTCGAGCCATTCGGAAGGAGAAAAAAGCTAGACCGATTAGCCAGCAGCTAGAGTTTAATTGTCGACCCAGCCTGATACAGGCTTTGGCCCACAAACAAAAAATGAAAAAAAAGAGCATTTAAAAGCCCGCAGAAGCGGGCTTTTTTCGTTAGAGCTAGGCTAAAAAGCCAAAAGCATGTTGGCCTAGCGATGCGGCGGGGTGGCCCGAAGGGCCAGACCCAGCGGGCGTAGCCCGCGCAGGGCCGAGCGAGCAGCGAGCCCCAAAGCGTAGCGCCCGCCTGTGGCGGGAGGCCCCAAAAAAATAATCGTCATTAAGAGAAAACTTGTAACTTAGCAGTTCTAAATAAAATCAAACCCTTTGATCATTATGCGAGAGCGGATTAGTCTGTTTATCCTCATTTGTTGTAGCCTGTTTGCCTTAGAAGTGCAGGCCCAGATTCCCCCTATTGTGCCGCCAGTTATTGACCCTGGACAAGTAGATCCCTCAGGCGGGGGAAATAACGGGAGCATTGAGGCTCCGAAAGTAGATCCCAAGGCAACGGAAATCAATGCCGAAGAGAAAAAAGTAAAGGATCAGATAGAAGAGGAGAAAAAAGAGCAGCGAAAAAAAGAGGAGGAAAAAGATATTTTGGCGCGTAAGCGGCAAGAAGAATTGCCCGAACCCAAAATTTGGGGACAGCAATTTTTTAGAGACCAAAGCATCACTTTATTTGATCGCTCCAAAAACCAGCGGGCCATAGAAAGCTACCGAATTGCTTCTGGCGATGAGATAGAAGTGACCGTTTGGGGAGCTGTTGATTTTAGTAAGAGCGTGAGTGTGAATGACAATGGGTACATTGATTTATCGATTCCAGACCTTATGGTTCCTCGGCTCTATATCAAAGGAATGAAGTTTAGTGATGTGCGGGATGCGATTTATAAGCGTTTGTCTCGACATATGAACATGAAGGGGTCAAATTATGATGTACAGCTCAATTATTCGAGAAGTATTACGGTGAATATTACGGGCGAGGTATTTAGTCCGGGCAGCTATACAATTCCAGCAACCAATACCGCCTTTAACGCCCTAGTGGCCTCTGGAGGACCTTCGCAAATTGGTAGTGTTCGTCGGATTAAAGTGATTAGTAGCGATCATCCTACTCGGCAATTGGATGTCTATAAATTTGCTAATAACCCCAATGTTTCAGAAGAGTTTTTCTTGGATAACAATGACTATATTTTTGTGCCTTTGGCCGAAAAAGTAGTGGAGGTTCGGGGTTCGGTTAAGCGTCCTTTTTATTATGAACTATTAGAAGGAGAGCAGCTTTTAGAGGCCCTAGAGTTTGCTGGAGGTGTTAAGGCCGATGCATATTTGCGCAATATTCAGATTAAGCGTTATGCCAATGATGAAGAGCGAATTATTGATGTGAATTTGGCCCAAATTATAGACAATAAAGAGAACTTCCCCTTACTGAATGGGGATATTATTGAGCTGTCGCCAATTAGTGAGGCTTATTCCAATTATGTGACTGTAGAGGGGGCCGTGAAATTGCCTGGAGAATATGAATTGGGGGCAGGGACCAGAATATTGGAAGTGCTGCAGAAATCGGGCATTATGCTTTCTGCGGTTAAGGAGAAAATTTATGTGCGTCGTTTGCGTCCCGATTTCTCCATTGAATACATCAATGTGAGTATTGATAGTATCTTGGCCGGCCAAGACGCTGCAAATATTCGCTTGCGTGCTTTGGATAAAATTGAGGTCAAATTCAAATCGGAATTTGTAGATGAATACAAGGTGCAAATTTATGGCGCAGTGCGTAAGCCTGGGCCCTATGTACATAGTGATAGCTTAACCTTAGAAGATTTACTCTATTTGGCCAATGGGATTGAAAAAGAAGCAGCCAACTCTATTTTAGAAATTTCGAGATTGGTGCCACAGCAAGATGGAAGCTCCAAGGTGGAATTGATGAGTTATGATATCAATGAAGAGCTAAAGGTTGTTGGTGCTGAAGGCCTAACCCTTGAGCCTAGAGATCAGATCTTTGTCCGCCTAACAAAGAATTATAAACTTCCTCAAAATGTAAGCATTCAAGGAGAAATTGCCTACCCTGGCGCTTATACCTTGCAAGATAATGGCGAACGCATTGCCGATTTATTGGACCGAGCAGGGGGACCAACTGCCCTAGCCTTTTTAGAAGGAGCTCGGTTAATTCGGCCAGGAGAGGGCTTTGTAGTTTTGGACCTAAAAGATGTAGCCAAAAATCCAGATTCTCGCTTTAACTATATTTTGCGTCCTGGTGATCGTCTTAGCATTCCCGTGATCAAAGATTTGGTGGCTATTGGGGGCCGAATTAACCACCCTGAGGTGAAAAATAAATCGGAAATAGCAGAAATTGAACTCAAACTCAAACTGCTAAAAACCGAAAGCGAAATAGAACGAGAAGAGATTCAAGCTGAAGAAGCCATCAGCCGAAAAATAAACCCCGATCGCATCAATGTTCCCTTCCATAAAGGCAAAAGAGCTAAATATTATATCCAAGAATATGCGGGAGGAATTGATCGAGCCAATGGCGGCCGAAAACGCTTAGTGTATGTCCGCTATCCTTCTGGAGCAGTAAAGAAAACACGCAATTATTATCTCTTTAAGTGCTACCCTAAGGTAACTAAAGGCGCAATGGTTTATGTA
Organism: Saprospira sp. CCB-QB6; assembly: GCF_028464065.1. Lineage (NCBI taxonomy): Bacteria > Pseudomonadati > Bacteroidota > Saprospiria > Saprospirales > Saprospiraceae > Saprospira > Saprospira sp. CCB-QB6. Next base: position 2,710,538 of record NZ_CP116808.1, read on the forward strand.
GATACCAAAACTAAAACCGATAAGCAAAATATTCCAAAGAAGAAACGAGAACCTATCGAATGGAACCGCATTATTCAAAATGGTGTAGCCATCACTTCTTCTACCTTGACGCTCTTGCTTGCCATCCGAGCCCTAAATAACTAAAGTACTATGGATTTTTCTCAGTTGCTTACAGCTGAAAATATACAGAAACAACTTAAGCGCTATGCTTGGCTTTGGCTTAAGTGGTCTTGGTTGGTCCTTATCTTGGCTGCAGCCCTAGGGTATTATTTGTATCAGTCTAAAGCCAAACTTCCCACCCGCTATGTGGCCCGCCTATCCTTCAGCATGAATGAAGGGGGCGGAGCCGATCAAGGCTATCTTCAACAGGTACTTGGAGGAGGACTTTTTGCCGGTTTAGGAGGGGGCTCCGAGCTCGCCTCTGGCAATATGGGCCGCCTACAAGAACTACTCACTACTCGTCGCCTGCTCCAAATGGCGCTGTTTGAAGAAGTGGAAATACTGTATCCCGATGGTCCAAAAAAGGACTTTATGATCCACCACTATCTAGAACTACAAGGCATGCGCAAACAATGGGCAGAAAATGAATCTAGCTTAGCCGAGCTCTATTTTCAGCACAAAAATTTTGAGCAGTTTACTAGACAAGAAAATGTACTCTTACAAGCAGCCGTGGGCCGTATTCAACAACAACTAACCCAAGAGCTAAGCCCCTCCGAAATCCTGAATATCCGCTTTGTGAGCAATTCAGAGATCCTATCTCATGATTTTATCAATTTGTTGTATGATAAACTCAATACTTACTATAGCAACCAATCCGTAGAAAAACAACGCCGAATCTTTGAAGCCGCCCGTAGCCGAAGAGATTCTCTAGAACAAGAAATGGATCAGGCCGAGGAAGATTATATTAAATACCTTAACCAACATAATGCAACAGCCCAAGGCCGCTATGCCGAAAGTATCCGAACACAATACCTCGCCCGAAAACTCTCTGGCGAAATGGAAGGCTATTTCCTCGCCATCAAAAATGTAGAAACCGCCAAACTAGCCCTAGAACAACAAACTCCTTTATTACAGGTAATCGACCGCCCCCTCTATCCCCTTTATGCAGAACGCCCCAACCCCCGTTTGTTCCTAATTATAGGAGTAGTCTTAGGCCTGTTCTTAGGCAGCTCTATTGTACTTGGACAACAGGCCGCTAGAGACCTAATGAAGTTATTCAAGGCCCAACAAGCCGCCAAAAAAGAAAAGGAAGCTACAGATGAAGCCTAAGTTTTTCTATCGACAAGAAGGCCTAAGCCATGGCCCCGTCCTTCTCTACCTACACGGATTTTGCGAAGACCATAGCATTTTTAACCCCTTTTGGCCCCAGTTAGGCCAAAGCTACCGCCAACTCTTACCCGACCTCCCCGGCTTTGGCCAATCAGAAGGCGCAATCGATGATCTCGGCCAAATGGCCGATTTCCTCTGGACCTGGCTCGATGAGCTAAATATTCAGGAACTAAGTATCCTCGGCCACTCTATGGGCGGTTACCTCGCCCTCGCCATGATCGAAAAACGCCCAAAGGCTGTTCGTCAACTCTGCCTCCTACATAGCCACCCTTTTGCCGATCCAACAGCCAAACAGGCTAAAAGAAAAAAATCAGCCGCCTTTATTGAGAAATACGGCCTAGATCCATACCTTAAACAACTCATCCCCCAACTGTTCCCCCCTCAACTTCGCCAAACAACAGCCGTCCAAAATTTTTTGAAACAACAAGCCGGACATAGCCAAGAAGGGGTATTAGCCGGACTCAAAGCAATGTGGTCTCGCCCAGACCGATCAACCATCCTCGCCAATTTCCAAGGCCCTACTTTGGCCATTATCGGAGAACTCGATGAGGTGGTCCCCCCAGCCTTTTCCCAAGCCCAAAGCACTCAACAACTCTCGCCAAATTGGCAATCTAAAACACTGAAAAATATTGGTCATATGGGCTTTCTGGAAGCCCCAAACCAACTGAACGAAATTTTTAAACTTTTTTTTTAGCTCCACACACCTCTTTTTTGCTAAAGGACATCTACTAAGATGTTTGCAGCAATTTTAATTATGTTTTCATTTTGACAGAAGAGTCATCTGCCTATGTCAGATGTGTTGTGTGTGAGCCCTAGGTTTTTGGTCCTAGGGCCTTTTTTTTTGCCTATGCGTAAATACTCCCGATTAACCGATTTTATTGCTGTTCTAATCGCTAAGATTTTCCCCTTCCTAATGGCTCTAGCCATCCCCCTTTCCCTGCTTTACTGGAATTGGAGATGGACGCTCGGCTATTTCTTTAGCTCCATCTTTATCTTTGGCCAAATTGGAGAATGGCGAAGACTTACCGCCTACCGCCCTCACCCCCTCCTCTTTGCCACCGCTTTGGCCGCTCTGGTCGGCTGGGGATTCCTAATTTATTATGTTCCCCTCTCACCTTGGTGGACTGGCGGCCTGATCGCCCTTTTGGTCCTAATAAGTACCTATGGCCTCGATTGGGTTAAAGCAAAACCCCTACGCTATTTCTACTTGCTCCAACAACCCAAAGTAGACTGGGAACTCTGGCTCAATAAGGACCTGAAAGAGGAGGATTGGACCGAAGTTTTCCTCTTTTTACGCCAAAAAAATTGGATAGAACCCATCGAAGAACTTCAAGAACGTTGCTTATCTCATGATGAAGAGGAGCTAGATGATGCCTTCAAAAAAGCAGTCTGGAAAGATGCCCAACAGGCCTTTGCCCAAGATGGCCCCGCCGCCCTCAAGGTCCTCAATTATTTCCGAATAGCCACTTTTTTTCACTTTCTCCTAGAGTCGCCCTACCTAATCGATGGCCTCTGCGCAAGTATACATGCCCCAACCGAAACCGCCCTTTTAGAGGCCATTATTAGCCATTGCAATAAGCTATTAGATGAGGAACTAGAACAGCCCCCTTGCGAAGATAGCCTGCTTCCCCTCTATCTGCGCCTCCCCAAACTCTACAATTATTTTGATAGCTGGCCCCAACTTAGCTCCCAGACCCCCCAACTCAATCTCCTCTTAGAAGAGTTTAAAGCCAAACTGATCCTCTTGGCTATTCAATATCAAGCTATTGATGAGGATTAGGGGCCTCCGCTGCGGCTTCGCCTTGCGGCGCTACGCTTTGGGGCTCGCTATTCGCTCGGCCCTTCGGCGGCTTCGCCGCCTCGGTCTGCCCTGACGGCCACCCCGCCGCATCGCTAGGCCAGTCGCTTCGCTCCTTCTATATAGTAAACCAGTTATGTTCCAGACCTAGCTGGTTATGTTTTTTAGTAAGCCAGTTATGTTCCAGACATAACTTTTGCCCTTTTTGATTTTGTTACATTATTTTCATTTTTAATAAAACCCTAACAAATTAACTTAACTGCTCTCAAACAAAGCGGATTTAGGGCCGAAGCAGGACGCCTAGACTGAAAAAACCAAGAGGAGCGGCTGAGGGATGGTAGGGGGGGGCCGTAGGCCAGACCGAGCAGGCAAAGCCTGCGAAGGGCCGAGCGAGCAGCGAGCCCCCGCACAGCCCGACCCGAGCGAAGCGAGGGGCAGCCCCAAAAAAACTACTTGATAATAAGGATTAAGCCCAAAAGGATTAAGAGGAAATAGACCAGTTTATTGAAAAGGGCGGGATTGGATAATTTTTGGTTGAAAAAACGGCCGAGGAATACGCCCAGTGCAATTGGAATTAAAGCAAAAGCAGCCATTTTTAGGACCTCAGGAGAATAGCGGCCCATATAGGCGTGGCCCGAAACGACGGCTATGCCCAAAAGCATAAAATAGCCCTGCATGGTTACGCGGAAAATGGCGGGTGGCCAAGCTCTAAAGTTGCCGTAGAGCACTCCGGCAGGACCCGCAACATTATAGGCGCCCCCAAACAATCCGCCCAAAAGGCCAAAGAGATATCCCCATTTTCGGCCTTCGGGCCCTTTGGGCTCGCCCAAATCTTCGGCAATTTGATAGCTCTGATATAATTTGAAGACGGCAAAAACCATAATGAGGAGGCCCAGCAATTTGCGCATCCAAAAGGCGGGCAAATACTCGCCCATAGAAAGGCCGATGGGGGCGGCCAACAAGGCCCCAATTAAGAAAGGCCAAAGCTCTTTCCAGTCGACCTGCTTAAAATCTTGAAGGAGAATATAGGCGCTGCCGCCCAAGGCCAAAATGGCCACCAAAGGGACCGCCTGATCGAGGCCCAGCAATAGGGTGAGTAAGGACATATTGACCATGCCCTCGCCAAATCCAAAGGTAGATTTGATCAAAGAAGCGAGGAAAATGACGGCCATAGCCCCAATAAAAATGAACATAAAGCTGCGTTTAAATCTGAAAAACTGGGGCAAAAGTACGCTTTTATCAAAGCCCAAACAAAAGGCGTTTGCAAGCTCCCCAAAAAGCCATTATCTTGAGGCCCTTAACTCAAAGCCGTACTTTTATGATCGAACGTATTGCGAAACTGCTAAATATTCACGCTCAGGCTGTTTCCCGAGTAATTGAGCTCTTTGAATCTGGGGCCACCATTCCCTTTATTGCCCGCTATCGGAAAGAGGCTAGTGGGGGCTTGAATGAGGTGGACCTCATGGCTATTAAAGACGAATGGGAAAAACAACAGGAAATTGAAAAGCGTCAGGCTTTTATCCTAGAAAAGATTGAGGAACAAGGCAAGCTGAGCGATGAGCTGGCCAAAAAAATTAAAAATTGCTTTGAGCTGCATTTGCTCGAAGACCTTTATCTGCCCTACAAGAAAAAGCGAAAAACCAGAGCCGATAAGGCCCGTGAGTTTGGTCTAGAACCCTTGTCTGAATTGCTTTGGGCCCAAAAAGATTTTGATCTCGACAGTATTGTAGAACCCCTACTATCTGAGGAAGTTTTGGATGAAGAGGATGCCTTAGAAGGGGCCAGAGATATTATTGCCGAGCGCATCAATCAGGATGAAACTGCTCGGGCAACTGTACGTCAGCATTATCAGAAGCGGGCTCGCTTTAAGGCGGAAGTTGTAGCGGGCAAAGAAGAAGAGGCCCAAAAATATAAGAACTACTTTGAGTTGGACCGTCCGCTCAAGCAATTACAAGCGCATCAGATCTTGGCTGTTTTGCGGGCCGAAAAAGAGGGCTTACTCAAGGTCCAATTGGCCCCAAATGAAGATTATGTATTGAATGATCTTTGTGGGCAGTTTATTCGCAGAAGCTGTCCCGATCGTTGGGCAGAACAACTAGATATGGCCATAGAAGATGCCTACAAACGCCTAATGAAGCCCTCTATTAGTAATGAGTTTGTCAAGCAAGCCAAGGCGCAGGCAGATTTGGCCTCTATTCAGATTTTTGCCGATAACCTCCGCCAATTGCTTTTGGCCTCTCCCTTGGGGAACAAAAGAATGATGGCCATAGACCCAGGTTATGCCACGGGTTGTAAGTTAGTTTGTTTGTCGGCAACAGGGGAATTACTTGAAGATACGGTGATTTATCCCACGCCTCCCCGCAATCGCAAGCTACAAGCTACCGATACGGTTTTGGATCTACTAGAAAAGCATCGTATTGAGGCGATAGCCATTGGAAATGGGACTGCGGGCCGAGAAACAGAGCAATTTGTTCGTGATCTGCCTTTTGAGGGAAATCCACCCGCCATATTTTTGGTCAATGAAAGTGGAGCCTCTATTTATTCGGCATCAGAAATTGCTCGTCAGGAGTTTCCCAATAAAGATATTACGGTCCGTGGAGCGGTTTCTATTGGTCGTCGTTTGATGGACCCCTTGGCCGAATTGGTAAAAATAGATCCTAAGTCTATTGGAGTGGGGCAATATCAACATGATGTGGATCAAAAACAACTACAAAATAAATTGGGAGCGGTAGTCGAAAGCTGCGTGAATGCGGTGGGTGTGGACCTTAACACCGCCAGCGAATACCTTCTTACTTATGTATCTGGTTTGGGGCCTGCCTTGGCCCGCAACATTGTCGATTATCGTCGCTCGAAGGGGGCCTTTAAAAGCCGCCAAGAATTGCGATCGGTTAAGCGCTTGGGAGAAAAAGCCTTTGAGCAGGCTGCGGGCTTCTTGCGCATTCGGAAAGGGATTCATCCTTTGGACAATACGGGGGTGCATCCAGAGGCTTATCCCGTTGTAGAGCAGATGGCCAAGGACCTCAATGCCAGCATTGCCGACCTTATTGCGGATGCAAGTTTGCGCAAAAAGATTCAGCTTAAAGATTATGTGCAGGGTGAAATTGGGCTACCTTCTTTGCATGATATTATGAAGGAATTGGAAAAACCTGGCCGCGATCCTCGTCCGCCTCGCCAAGTCTTCCAGTTTGCTGATGTGCATCAGATTGAGGACCTCAAAGAGGGGATGAAACTGCCGGGCATCGTGACCAATATTACGGCCTTTGGGGCTTTTGTTGATATTGGAATTAAGGAAAATGGCCTTTTGCATAAGTCTCAAATGAGCCATCAACGAGTAGATGATCCCGCCCGCTTTGTCAAATTGGGCCAAGAGCTAGAAGTAACTATTGTTGGGCTAGAGCTAGGCCGCAAACGGATCCAGCTCTCCATAATAGAGTAGGTTTGGCCCAGCGCTGCGCAGCCGTGGCCCGAAGGGCCAGACCCAAGCCGCCGCAGGTGGCTGCAGGGCCGAGCAGCCTTGCGAGCGGCGCAGCATAGCGGCGGCCAATCGAGGCGAAGCCGAGCTGGCCGCGGGCCCCAAAACCTAATTATTCTAGTTGGTTGTAAAGCAAAAACGCCATTCCCCAAAAAGAGGAATGGCGTTTTTTTATGCGAGTCAAAAGGTTTAATGTGTTTTGATCAGCTCTTTAGTTTGCTGGAAGTCAGGACCAGCGATTTGGATGAGATACAAGCCAGCGGGCCAATCTTGAGCGGGAAGTTGAATCAACCGATGTCCAATTTGAGTTTGGGCATCTTGCTCATAGACCAATTTACCAATTGCATCGAAGACGCGGATTTGCAAATCTCTTTCTTTAGTTGACAAGACATCAATTTGAGTATTTCCGCTAGCGGGGTTCGGGAAGATGCGAATGCTTTCTTGCTCCGATTCGCTATAGAGGCGAGCCACCACGGTGGGGCTATAGCTAAATGTACCATCATTATTGACTAGGCGGAGGCGGTAGTAATAATTGACATTAGGCAAAACCTCATAATCATCTAATTGATAGTCTTGGATCAATTGGCTATTGCCTTGGGCATAAACCTGTTCTAAAAAGCTAAATTGGCTGTTGTCTAAGCTGCGTTCTACTTCAAAATGAGCGAGCTCATCTTCCTCTTCAGTGCTCCAATCGAGTTGGATATAGTTGTTTTCGATAGGCGTAGCCTCTAGGTCCAACAACTTATTTTGAGCCAAAAGGATATCAGCGGCGGCCACCCCAAACTGAGAGAAGCCATTGAAGCCCGTGCGTTCTAGAGATACGGGGCTTCCTCCACAATCGTCGGCAGTACCCGCAACGGCATTATCTTTAGTGACTAGCCAAACGGTTTTGGTGGGAAAGTTATCATCCTGTGGCCAAACCATCACGGCATAATCGCCAGTGCCTGAGCCTGTAAAGTCATCAAAAACCCATTGGCCGTGATCTAGGCCCCCCCAATAGTCAATTTGATAGCCGCTACATTCGAGTTGGCTGGCAAAGCTATTGTCTAGGCCCGTTTGAAAGTGGCCCGTGATGACATCATAGTTGTTGGCCCCAGAAAAGTCGAGATGAATATATTGCATTCCTCTTTGTGCACCAGCAGCGGCAGGTTCTAGTCCCAAAACATAGCCGTAAGTTCCTCCTGCGGCATCAATGGCTCGGCGGAGTTTTCCTTGCACATAGCCATTATCAATAGCCGACATATTTCCGTTGGTATTTACGGTATTATCGAGCATATTAGTTAGGCCAGCCGTGGGGTTCATTACCCCAAAAACAGCGGGATAAGCCGCTCCGTTAGTCGGTAGGGCAGAGGGATCTGCCGTAATAATTCTATTGACGGTAGCCGCGCCAGGGCCATTAAAATCTACACTATTGCGAACATCAGCAATATTACCTGTTCCATTTAGCCAAACCACTCCTTGGTCATTGGCCAATTGAAGATCGTAAAAGGAGCCATCATCAACGCCAGTAGCGGCCTGCCCCCCGCGAACGGCATAGCTGCCGCTAATGAACTGCGTTTGGCCCGCATTGACATCATCATTGATGAGTTTGGTTGTTCCTGTCCCTCTTTGTTGAAAGAGGTTATCTGAATACATATCTCCCTGAACTTCGAGATAGCCATCATGGTCCATCAATGCAGTTGCCCCAAATTGGTGAACATCTCCCATAACATAGACCTCTGCGCCAGCCTGCACCTTAATCAAAGCCCCATCATTATAGAGCTCGTTGTTGTGCTGGGCCCAGCTACTGGCCGTGAGTAGTAGAAAGCTACTTCCGAGTAGCCATTTTTTGTAGTTGTTTAATGTCATAAATCTATTTTTTTATTAAGCCGTTTTGTGCAAACGAACTAGTTTAGTTTTTTGTTTTGTGACTGGGTCTTTTTGCCTATAATAGTACGTAAAATTTAGCGATAAGGCTTCTTTGAACCTGCAGCAACTTGCAGTTTTGTCGATAGATTAACGTCTTGTTCTTGATCCAAAAAGGCATTTTCATCCGATTTGCCCCAGTAATTAGGCCCAATGATAATTGGGTCAGGCTCCTCTGAACAAGGCGAAAAAAGGGCCAATTGATAGCGCTTACAATCCATAAAGTTATTCTCCTCTACCAAAGTCTTGCCTTTATTGGCATATTGACAAGAAAGCTTAATATTCGTTTCATTACCCTCAAACTGATTTTGGCGAATATTGAGGCTAGACCGCCGACTCATTTTCTGCAATTTGATCGCTACCCCCTCAAAATCCTCAAATTGATTGTTGCGGATATTCACCAAACCACCGCCTAGCATCCAAACCACTAAACCAGAATGCCGCCCGTAGTTGGTAAACTTTTTTAACTGGTTGTTTTCAAAATCAGTGCTGCCTCCTAACATAATGGAGTTGCAGTTTTCTATGCTATTACCTTTTACCTTGGCCATGCTACTATTGCGCACATTCAAGGCCCTATCACAGTTCTTAATCTCTGAGTCAAGCAACTGAATCTTAGCCTGTCGCTCTGATTGGATGGCCGTATAACAATTCTCTATCTTGCAATTCTTCACACTCAAATGACAACCTTCGGTCCGCAATAGCTGAGCAGGGGCTTCCCCCATGCCCACAAATTCACAAAACTCAAATTGCGTGCTGCGCACTTGCCCCTCCTCATAATGCAAACAATTATGATAAAAGCGCAAACCATTCCAAGGCGCATTATTATGGCCCACAAACCGAATCGGTTTGCGCTTATTGCCAATAGCCGAAATTCCACCCTTTACCAATATCTGGGTTTCATGTGCAAACTGTAATTCAACTCCCGCCTCAATACGCAAACAAGCTCCCTCCGTAATTAAAAGGTTTTGCGTAATAATATAAGGACTATTGGCCTTTAACCATTCTGTATCCTCCGAAATAGGCCCTTCAATATAAGTGGTGGCCCCCAAACTTAAGGGCAAGAGAAAGAAGAGTAAAAATATCCTGCTTAACATAAACTATTATTAATTAGGGTTGGACAAAACAGCCTAAAGATAAATAACTTAGCGGAAACTATCATACCAAAATAATCGCTATTGGTTTTCTCCTATTTAGTCTTAAACGTTCTTGCTGTTCTTTTCTTATTTATGGGGCTGCCCCGCCCTGCGGGCGGGTCGGGCTGTGCGTGGGCTCGCTGCTCGCTCGGCCCTGCGCAGGCTTCGCCTGCTGGGTCTGGCCTTCGGCCACCCACTGCCATCCCTCAGCCAAGGGCAATCTCTTCGCTTTGCTCGGTTCAGCAGATAGAAAGGTCCAAAACCAGCGCTTTGGACCTTCCTGTAGGTTGTTAACTACTTAAAAATAGCCAAAAGTAATTGGCCTAGAGATCTGCAGGAGGCCCAAATTTAATTAACGAAAATTCCAGCGAATCCCCAGATAAAACTCTCGGCCATGTAGCGGACTATAGGCATAGGCCGTATCGAAATAATCGCTAAATCCTACTGCTGCATTTGGATCATTGAGTCCAGAGAGGGGGGAGCTTTTTTGGCGGTAATTAAAAAGATTTTGGGCACCTAGATAAATATCCAGTTGTCGTTTGGGAAACTGCTTTGTTAGTTGAAGGTTATGAATGCTGAATGCTTGGGATCTTGTGCTGCGAGCTTGGGGAAGGGGCTGTCCATTTTGGTCCAGATCATAGACTTCAGGCAATTGCATTTGACCAGTGAAGTTGGCAGTATAGGCCGCTCGTAAATTCCAAGGTTTATAGTGATAGTTGATGGTTAATACCCCAGAGAATTTGGGGCTATACTCCAGTTCCCTTTTTTCTTTTAGGCCTTGCTCATTCTTACGATATTCAAAAACATATTGGTAGGTAGCGCCCAGATTAATTTGGAGGCCAGCAGGCAGCCCATAGTTAAGGTTGAGGGCGAGGCCTCGACTTTGAGCATAGCCATCTAAGTTTTCATAAATAATGCTATTGGCCTGTTCGTAATTGGGAATGATGGCATTAATGAAGTGGGTGTAGAAGGCGTCTAGATCAATACTTCCTTGTCCCTGCCCCCAATTAAAAATACGTTGAATATTAAGAGTGCTGCTTAGGGCTTGTTCGGGGGCTAGCTTTTCGGCCAAAATCAGTTGTCGGTTGCCAGTAACAAAGGCGTGATCCTCGGCAAAAAGATTGACCAAGCGAAAGCCTGTGCCCGTATTCAGTCTAATTTTCCAGTAGGGGCGAGGTTCGTATTTTATAGAAATTCTGGGAGAGGGGATAAGTCCGTGGGCTTCATAATAATCAAGTCGAAGGCCGCTGAGGAAGGTCCATTTTTCTCCTTGGGGTTTCCATTCGTGCTGGGCCCAAAGTCCAGGAATAAATTGCTCATCGGCTTTGGACGTGACAAGCGTGTTGTCGTCATAAAATTGATAGCGGGCGGTTAATCCAGCTGTTAAATTATGTTTTGGGCCAAAATTAGGCATATAAAGGGCATTGAGGTAGGCAATGCGCTGTTGGGCCAGATAGCCATCGCTACCATAATAACTATCTTGATGGTGTTGGCTGAAGCTATAATCTAGGCGGATAGGGGCTTGGGTCGGAAGCTCATAGCTGCCCATGAGTTCAAAGCGTTGGGTGTAAATGCTTTCACCATAAATGGAGTCATTTCCTCGAATCTCTTGATAAGCTCGATCTTTTGTGTATTGTTCCACGCCATTGCGTCGGTCCTCATAGTAATATTTGGCAAAGAGGCTCGCTTTTTTGTTGTTGGGCCGATCAAAGGTAAATTTTCCAAAAACAGATAGGCGATCCATCGCAATATTATCGCCAAAGCCGTCTTGGTTAGCATCATCAAAGCGGTTGAGGTAGGCATGTTGTAGGCCCAAACTGGCATTGAGTCGCCCCAACTTTTGAGACAGAGCCAAATTAGAAAAAGCCTCGGCATGGGTGGTTCCCATAAGGTCAAGAGAAACAGCTGCTTGCTTGCTAGGATCTTTGGTGATTACATTAATTACACCTGCCATAGCCTCCGAGCCATAAAGCGTAGAATTGGGCCCCTTAATCACCTCAATACGGTCAATCATATTTTTGGGAATGCCGTTTAGTCCATAGACCGAGGCTAAATTGCCATAGGCTGGACTACCATCTATTAGTACAGCAGTATAGGGTCCAGGTAGGCCATTAATGCTAATGGAATTGGTGAAGCAAACCCCACAAGCTACTACTTCCTGCACACCATTAATTAGTTTTAGCGCCTGCATAAGGTTAGTTGGGGCTGTAGTTTGTTCTAGATACTCTGCACGGTAAACTTGAATTTTTACTGCAGAGTTTTTGAGAAAGCTCTCTTTGAGTTGGCCTGAAACTACAACTTCTTCCAAACCCAAGATGTCCTCTTTCAAGAGGAGACTATCGAGTTTTAGGGTGTCATTGGCCTTGAGCTCAATGTTTATAGATTGGCTTTGAAAGCCAATAGCCTGTATCTGTAACTCAAAATGGCCAGGAGCCAATCCATCCAGATAAAAATAACCAGACTCAAGACTAGCAGTTCCTTTTTGTTGTTCAATCAAACCAATGCCTGCAAAGGGAATCGGCTGAGCTTGGGAATCATATAAATAACCTTGAAGACTGGCAGTTTGTGCACCAAGATGAAGACTATATAGGAGAAGGTAAATGGCCAATAAGTAGTGTTTTTTAGCTTTCATATATTAAATTTTAGCTTAGACTAAAAAAATGATTAGTTTAAATTATTGCTAAGCTAACTTAAAATAGATTTCCCTACAAATTAATTTAGGTTAATCTAAAAATAAGACCTAAACACAAAAAAGCCCGCTTAATCAAGCGGGCTTTTTTGTGTTGGGCCAAATTGTGGGCTTAGCCTAGGCGTTTAGACATGCGGATTTGAGCACGTTCGGCCTCAGAGCGGTCCATTCCAATTTGATCAGCAAACTGATATACTTCTTCGCGAGACATATTGCCAGAGGCGTGAATCGCATTTTCAATGGTATAATCTTGGGCCAATTTAATGAGATCATCGCGCTTTTTCTCTTCAAAGCTCATCATTTCGGCATATTCGTAGAGCTTATCTTTTTCAGATTGGTCAAAATCTTTATCAGAAAGGGCTACGGCTACAGTAATCATGAAAATATTTTCGCGACCTTCTGTAGATACTTCCTCCAATTCTACTCGAGACAGAGGGGCTTCACGCATAACTTGAGCAAAACTACCCGTATCATCATCCAAAAAGCTTTGGAAGAATTCTTTTTCTTCGGCAGCAATTTGACCATCGGCTTTTGCCATTTCGATGAGCATGCGGGCCAAAGTTTTCTTATCGTAAGCGGTAGTTAATGGAGTTGCTTTTAGACGTTTTTCAAACTCAGAAAGACGACGAGCAATTTTCCAGCTTTTACTTTCCTCATCATAGTAAAAGTTGAAGGCTACACGCTCAAAAGCCTTCACTACAGCGGCCTTTTTTTCGGCAGCCGAAAAACTATTGTGAGAAGTATTCGCACGCACTACTTCGTTTCCTGCCATAGAGGCAATGTTACCAGCCATACCGCCACCAACAGCACCACGAACCATACGCATCAAAGAAGAGCGCATACGGCTCATTACGGTACGGCGAACCATATTTTTCACCTTGCTACCGGTATCCTTCGAGTCAATACGAATGTTGCCCTTTCCTTCAAAGACTTCTCCTTCTACTTGGAATTTGCAAACCATAGTGCTATTGTCAGCCTTTTCTTCTAGAATAATCGGCTTGATTAAGTCATAAGTAATTTCCATCTGCTTTTAATACTTTTTAGTTGGGTGGCGAACTAATTATTAGTTCAGTAAAAAATGTGGATGTAGGTTCCGTATGCAACAAGTTTAATAAAAAAACTTGATATTTCGCTTAGACTCTTCTCCTTTTCTTGTCTTTTCAATTTGTGTGGGATATTTTTTTGGGGCTGCCCCTCCCGCCGGGTTGAAACCCAGCGCAAAGCGGTATCGCTTTGCGAAGCTATACAAAATGAGGGTTGAAACCCTCATGAATTATTGGTCGGGTCGGGCTGTGTCAGGGCTCGCAGTTCTGCTCGGCCCTGCGCCGCTAAGGCGGCTGGGTCTGCGCCTTCGGCGCACCCCTTTCCATCCCTCAGCCTGCGGCTTAGCAGCCGCTTGAAAATGGCATCGCTTCGCTATTTTAAATAGAGAGACTAGGGGAGAGGTAGTGAAATGGGGATAAAAAAAGTCCAGCTGCACTAAGCAACTGGACTTTTGGTCTAAAGGGCGTCCTACAGGCGGCGAAGCCGCCGCAGGCTGAGGGATGGATAGCAGTGGCGCGAAGCGCCAGACCCAGCCGCCGAAGGCGGCGCAGGGCCGAGCGAACTGCGAGCTGCGGCACAGCCCGACCCGCCTGCAGGGCGGGGCAGCCCCAAACCTTTATGCTAATAAGCTTTGGCAAAAAGCACTCTTGCTTTGGCGGGAGCGCCTGTGAGCACGCATTTGGGCTCGGCAACTTCCTCGGCGCCGGCTGGAGTTTCTAGAGGGATACAGCGGCTAGTGGCGCCAGTGAGTTCCTTAATTTTGAGCTCGGTTTCGGTGGTCCCATCCCAGTAGGCATAGGCAAAACCGCCTTTATTTTCGATTACATCGACAAACTCCTCCCAGTTGTTTACGATATGAGTTCCTTCGTCTAGGCGGGCTTTGGCCTTATTGAAAAGGTTAGTTTGGATATCGTCGAGTAGGTTTTTGATACTTTGGGCTAGGCCTTCGAGGGGGTAGCTCATTTTTTCTTTGGTATCGCGGCGGGCCACTTCAATTTGGCCATTGGCAAGGTCGCGTTTACCGAGAGCGAGGCGGACGGGGATACCGTGCATCTCATGTTCGGCGAACTTGAAGCCAGGGCGGCGTTTGCGGTCGTCATCATACTTCACGCTAATGTCAAGTGCTTTGAGTTCGTCCATGATTTGGGTGACAACGGCATCAATTTCATCATTGGGTTTGGGAATAGGAATGATGACCACTTGAGTGGGGGCGATGCGAGGAGGAAGGACCAGGCCTTCATCATCGGAATGCGTCATAATGAGCGCGCCCATTAGGCGGGTAGAAACGCCCCAAGAGGTGGCCCAAACGTATTCTTCTTTATTCTTTTCGTTGAGGTATTTCACATCAAAGGCCTTGGCAAAATTTTGACCTAGGAAGTGAGATGTACCGGCTTGCAGAGCTTTGCCGTCTTGCATAAGGGCCTCGATAGTATAGGTGTCTTCGGCACCGGCAAAGCGTTCGTAGGCTGTTTTTTCGCCTTTATAGACAGGCATAGCGAGGATCTCCTCGGCAAAGTTAGCGTAAACTTCTAGCATTTGGCGGGCTTCGGCCACGGCTTCCTCTTGAGTAGCGTGGGCGGTATGTCCTTCTTGCCAAAGGAACTCTGCGGTACGGAGGAAAAAGCGGGTACGCATTTCCCAGCGCATCACATTGGCCCATTGGTTAATGAGTAGAGGGAGGTCGCGATAAGAAGAGATCCAGTCGCGATAAGTGTCCCAGATAATCGTTTCGGAAGTGGGGCGGATGATCAGCTCTTCTTCTAGTTTGGCGTCGGGGTCTACTACTACACCCTGGCCTTCGGGATCATTCATGAGGCGGTGGTGAGTGACCACGGCGCATTCTTTGGCAAAGCCCTCTACATGTTCTGCTTCTTTAGACAAAAAGCTTTTGGGGATAAGGAGTGGGAAATAGGCATTTTGGTGACCTGTTTCTTTAAATCTGCGGTCCAAATCGTCGCGCATCTTTTCCCAAACAGCATAGCCATAAGGCTTAATAACCATACAGCCGCGCACTTTGGAATTAGCGGCTAGATTGGCCTTTTTAACAATGTCTAAGTACCACTGAGAGTAGTCTTCTTGTTGGGCGGTAATCTCCTTTGCCATCGGTTTATTGGTATATTTTTTGGTCCATTAATGAGGTGGACCTGAACGATAAATGCTTATTAAAGGTGGCCTTTTTGCTTATGGAACGTTAAAGTTTAGGCAAGCAGTTGCTTTTCAAAACTTAAGCTTTAAAAAAGCTGTATATTCATTAGGCGGCCAAAAGGCCCACAAAGTTAAAAAAAGGACTAAAAGTACAGTTGAAAATACCGAAATATCTATGAAAAATCAAGCACTCCCTATTTTCTTGGCCTTCTTCGCCATCTTTTTAATGGGGCCCCAAGCTTGGGCCCAATACGATGACATTTATTTTGATGGAGAAGAGGAGCCTGTGGCTCAGCAGCAGAACTATCAGGAGCCGCCTACGACTTACGATCAGAATAGTTATGATCGTCCGGAGCAAGAATACGTTGATGCTCGCTATGATAATGCTTATGCGGCTCGTATTCGTCGATTTCATCGTCCTGCTCGGGGTTTTAATTATTACAGTAATTATTATGTAGATAGTTATTGGTACAACCCTTATGCCCCTGGGATGAACATTTATTGTTACAATAGCTATCGTCCTCGTCGTTGGAGACGTTGGGGCTGGAGTTATAGTTATGGTTGGGGGTACAGTAATTCTTATTATGATCCTTGGTATAACCCCTACAATAACTGGGGGTATAACCCTTATAACAATTGGGGCTGGGGCTATAATCCTTATAGAAGAGCTTATAATCAAGGGTATTGGAATGGTTACCATAATGGTTATTATGGAGGAGGAAACAACTGGTATTATGAAAGCTCTGCGCCTAATGCGGCCAATTATGTAACGACTCGTTACAGTCGTGGTAGTGATCCTAATATTCAAAGAAGTCGAACTCGAGCAGTAAGTGGGTATGACACTCATCAGCGACAAGTTGCGCCAGCATCCTTGCATACTAGTGGGGTGATGACTCCTAATCGTTCAAGAGGGAGTGATTTGGGGACAGTGAATAGTGGAGGAAATAATGGTCGGAGCAATCCTCAGACGCAAACGGCTGTGCCGAATACGGGTCGTTCAAGAGGGAGTGATTTGGGGACAGTGAATAGTGGAGGAAATAGTGGTCGGAGCAATCCTCAGACGCAAACGGCTGTGCCGAATACGGGTCGTTCAAGAGGGAGTGATTTGGGGACAGTGAATAGTGGAGGAAATAGTGGTCGGAGCAATCCTCAGACGCAAACGGCTGTGCCGAATACGGGTCGTTCAAGAGGGAGTGATTTGGGGACAGTGAATAGTGGAGGAAATAGTGGTCGGAGCAATCCTCAGACGCAAACGGCTGTGCCGAATACGGGGCGTTCAAGAGGGAGTGATTTGGGCGGAATGAATAACAATCGTACGAATAGAAGCAATCGTCCTACTCGTTCATATAATAACTCATCTCGTTCCTCATCTCCTTCTCGCTCCTCTAGTAGAAGTAGCAGTCGAACGAATAGTTCTTCTCGTTCTTCCTCAAAATCTTCTGGTAGAAGTAGAGGTCGTTAAGCAGAAGATGAAATCTTAAGTGTTAAGAAAAAAGCCAACTCCTTCAAAAGAGTTGGCTTTTTGTTTTTGGTCCAGAAAGCGAGCGTAGCGAGCTTTGGCCTAGCGATGTGGAAGGGTGGCCGAAGGCCAGACCGAGGCGCTTTAGCGCCGAAGGGCCGAGCAGAACTGCGAGCCCTGAAACGTAGCGCCTGCCGCAGGCAGGAGGCCCCGAAATACAATAAAAAAGCCCTTCTACTGAGCAGCAGAAGGGCTTAATTATATTAGGTTAGAAGTTGTTTATTTCTTCTCTTTAACCATTTTTTCGGCTAGTTCGAGTGCTTTATAAGCGTTAACTACACCGCCTTTTTTACAAAGGTCAGAGAACTTGACAAGTTCGTTTGTACCAGGTTTGTTCACTTCATAGTCAACAAGAACGATTGATTTCTCTAGGCATTCTTTGAGTTCTTGGCCAGTGAGTTCGGGATAGTAAGCTTTAACCAAAGCGGCAACACCAGCCACAACGGGAGCGGCCATACTGGTACCGCTTAGGGCTTCGTATTCTCCTTCAGGAACTGTAGAGTAAATGTCTACACCAGGGGCGAAAATATCTACTGTGCTAGCGCCGTAGTTAGAGAAAACAGCGGGAGCGTCTGCGGCGCCTTTCCAAGAAAGGGCACCAACTTCGATCCAGTTATCGGCTTCTTTGGGGCCGCGCTTGTAAGAGTCTTTTCCTTTTTGGTAGAAGGCCGTGGGGAAGTTATATTCTACATCCGTGTTTTTGTTGTCGTTACCAGCGGCATGCACGAGTAGAACACCTTTTTTAGCGGCATATTTTACGGCTTTATCAACAATTTTTTTGTTGTAAGAGTAAGCTTTACCAAAGCTCATGTTGATAATGTCGGCGCCATTATCTACGGCATAGCGGATAGCGTTAGCCACATCTTTATCGCGCTCATCTCCGTTAGGAACGGTGCGGATGGACATGATTTCTACATTATCGGCTACGCCCATCATCCCAAGGTCATTTGTGCGAACGGCGGCGATGATACCGGCTACGTGCGTACCGTGTTGGGCATCGGGGCCATAAACATCATTGTTTCCGTAGAAGCGTTCAGATTGTTTTTGGTAGTTATCGCCAACAGTGGGACGGGGATCAAAGTCCTCGTTGAGGAAGTAATCTACATTCATGCTGAAGTAGTTTACAGCACCTTCTAGTTGTTCTTTCAAGTCTTTGCTAGGTACCTGAGCTAGGGTAGGAGCTAGCATTGCAACGGCTTGCTTGAGGTCGTCGCTAGCATCTTCAGGAATCTTTTCGAGGTCTTCAGCGCTAAAATCGTCTGTACCGAGTTCTTTTTCTACCAATTTGAAGGCGTCGAGGATCATGCCGTATTGAGATTTGCGTTGCTTCATCTCTTTGCGGCGAGTTTCGTATTCTTCTTTGATTTTTTCAAAAAAGGCTTTTTCCTTTTTGTTGAGTTTTTTCTTGGCTTTGAGTTCGCGGTAGAGGCGAGTGAGTTCCAAGTTTTCATAATTGACGTTTTTGCCATCGGCGCCGCCAATAAAGTTCCAGCCATGGATATCGTCTACATAGCCGTTTTTGTCATCGTCAATGCCATTACCCGCAATTTCGTTGGGGTTTACCCACATCACGTCTTTGAGGTCTTCATGTTCGGGATCTACGCCAGAGTCAATCACGGCAACCAAGACTTTTTTCTTAGGCTTTTTGTCTTTTAGGAGTTCCTTGTATGCTTTTTCAGTGCTTACTCCATGTACTTTATCTTCTGTGAGGTCCAAGTTGAACCAGTTTTCAGGAGCTTTTTCTGCTGGGGCCTGAGCCTGTAGGCTAAGAGAAAGGGCCAAAAAGCCAATCCCTGCTACTTTAGATTTCCAATTCCAAGTCATTAGAATATAATTATAATTTAAGGTAGATAATATCTTGCGGACAATAAGAATACGCTTTTTTAAGCTGATTTATTCCTTTGTTTTTTGCTTATCCGACAAAAGACCGCCCTAAACCGACAGTTTAGGGCGGTCTTTATACTAATGCGAAAGGACTTTTACCACTCAATCAAGGCAGAAGCCCAGGTAAATCCGCTACCAAAGGCAGCCAAACAAACTAAATCACCTTCTTTGATCTTGCCTTCTTCCCAAGCTTCGCAAAGTGCAATTGGAATAGAAGCAGCAGTGGTATTGCCATACTTTTGAATGTTGTTGTACACTTTCTCATCGCTTAGCCCCATGCGTTTTTGTACAAACTGAGCAATACGCAAATTCGCTTGGTGAGGAATCAACATATCAATTTCTTCTACCCCTTTCTGGTTAGCTTGTAGGGCTTCCATAATGACTTCAGGAAAACGAACTACCGCATTTTTAAAGACAAAGGGACCATCCATATTGGGGTAAATATGTCCAGCTTCTACCATCTCTGGCGTAATGAGCATAGAATCCCAAGCACTGTCCAAATGGAAATCATCAGTCTCCCCTGTGAAAATTCCACCATGTGCACCCGGGTTAATGTAAGCCAAACGCTCGGCATGTTCTCCCTGAGCATGCAAATGCGTAGACAAAATACCTTGGCCTTCTTTAGTGGTTGGTTGCAAGACTACCGCTCCAGCACCATCACCAAAAATAACCGTCACATTACGACCTCTGGTGCTAAAGTCTAAGCCCGCAGAATGCGTCTCAGAACCGACAACCAAAATATTTTTATACATGCCCGTTTTGATAAACTGATCGGCTACCGACAAGCTATATACAAAACCAGAACACTGATTGCGAATATCTAAAGCCCCAATATGACTCTTAATGCCCAATTCGCGCTGCAATAATACCCCACAACCAGGGAAATAATAATCAGGACTCAAAGTCGCAAAAACAATAAAGTCAATATCATCTTTAGTGATTCCTGCCCGCTCAATCGCAATTTCTGCAGCCTTTACCGCCTGTGTAGTGGTATTCTCCTTATAACGGTCTACATAACGGCGCTCCTGAATACCTGTGCGCTCCTGAATCCACTCATCACTGGTCTCCATCACCTCTGTGAGGTCCTTATTGCTGATTACATTCTTGGGAACATAATGCCCAATTCCAGCAATTTTACTGCGTACTTGCGTCATAGTTTTTCTTTTTTTGTAGAATTTTGAAAAGCTCTGGGCGGCAAAAATAAGTTTTTTCTCCTTTTTGCTAAGATAAATTAAACGCTAATTTCATATATAGTTTAAAGTCAGCCCAGTATAACCTATAGATTTCATCAATGCCCCTAACTAGGCACAAAAAAAGCGATTTAGCAGCCGCTAAATCGCTTTTTTCCTCGAAAAAGAAAGCCTAAGCTTCTTCTACTTCCGGAAGTTGACACTCTTCCTCCGGCTTACGGCCACATACCGTACATTCCCCAATCTGATTCTTCAGTAAAGGGTTATTCTGGGCACAAGTCCCTCTAAAATCTTCTCCAACAAAAATTTTGCGGATGTTAATTAGCAAAAAGGCAAGAATCAATGCTCCAAATGCTACGGCAATGGTTAGCAAATTGCTCATCATAAGCGCTATGTTTTTTAGTATTTAGACCTCAAAGGCCCCCGCAAAACTAAGCATTTTTTAAATGAGTTCTTAGAAAAGCTTGACTTTTAGGTTTTATTAAACCTAATCTTCATCCTCCTCATCCTCCTCATCATCCCAGTCAAAGTCGTCATCATCGTCCTCCTCTTCCTCATCGTCCTCATCGTCTTCCTCCTCCTCATCATCATCGTCCCAATCAAAATCTTCTTCCTCCTCTTCCTCCACAGCCAATTCAACTTCCTCCTCAACCTCTTCCACAACGGCCTCTACGACCACATCTTCTACAATCTCTTCCGCCACTTTTTCCTCTACAGCCTCAATTTTTTCCACTTTTTCCTTTTCCTGCCCACCCAATTGAGCCGTAGAAAACTGCACTTTGGTCAATCCTCGCTTGAAAAATTTGGCTCTCTCTTCCTTCGAACGGCTAGATACTGATCTTTTCATTTCCTTTAATTTTTTTAGTTAAAAGCAACAAGCGTTGCCCAGTTTTGTTTCCAAAACAAATTAGGAAAAAAAAATGGCTAATTTATTTTATAACCGAATAAATCTATATTGACTTTTAGAATATGTAGTGCCGCTCTACTTTACCCAAATTTATGTTGGTGTTGTTTCTTTTTAGGGGCTGCCCCTGCGGCCTTTCAGGCCTTGGGTCGGGCTGTGTCGTGGCTCGCAGCTCTGCTCGGCCCTGCGGCGCAAAGCGCCTTGGTCTGCGGCTGCGCCGCACCACTATCCATCCCTCAGCCGCTCCTCCTTTTCCTTTCTTTTAACCCTTTTCTTCGGCCCCCATTTCTTCAGTATTTGGACCAATATAGCCGCTTCGCCTCCTTTTTTACCCTAAACCGCCCTTTTTTATCATTATTTTGACTAAAAAATGGAAAACTATTTACTTTTTGCGTATAAAATAACTAACTTGTCTTATCTCTTAGATGTTGAGCACCGCAAAAGGATGGGCCCTTCCTAATTTTAGAATGCCCCTCCACTGCTTAAATTGTGCTCTTTAGACTGAAGTCTTATGATAGTACGTTTTGGTTTGAGCCTGCAAGAGCAGATTTTTCCGCTCTGGGAAGAAGGCATTGATTATAGTTGTGGCCCACAACAACTGATTGAATTTTTAGAAGAACAGTTGGGCATTGGTTATCCCGATAATAAGGCCTTTTTGCGTGTAGAGCAATATCGGCAGCTATTGGCTTTGTACCTAGAAAAACAAAAGGAGGCCTTTTTTGCCGCCTCTTTTAAAGCCGATCCCTTAGCTACCGCTCAAGCATTACTCGATCGCCGAGATGAACTTTATCTCTCTAGCTGGGATTTTGCCATCCGTACGCAAATGCCTAGCCGCCTGCGTACATTGGCCGAACTAGAACGCCTCTTGCAGCGTCAAGAAGAAATTCAACTCGCACCCGCCTTCGCAGAGCGCTTCCGCCAAGTTTTTGCCTATATCGAAAAGGGCCGCAAACAACCTATCTCTAAATTGTTGTTGCAAGAGCCCAAAGCTCTTTGGCCACCCTATTGGCAGCGCTTTTTTGAACTACTCGAAAAAGAAGGGGTGGAAATTGGACAATTAGAACAACCCCAACCCTTAGCTAATAAGCAGCTGGGCCAATTGCAAGCTCGCCTCCTCGGCCAAGAAATTCCCACTGCCGATACAAAAAAAGCAGATGGCTCTATTTTGGTCCTCAAAGCAGAGAGCGAAGCCTATGCCGCCGCTTATTTGGCCAAGCTTTTTGCCCAAATGCCCGACCTGAAACCACTTTGTTTGTTATCTAATAAAAATAGAGCACTAGACAATGCTTTGGTCCAAGAAGGATTACCCTCTTTTGGTGTGGAATCAGCCTCTTTGGCCCGCCCCAGCCTACAAATTCTTAAGCTAATTAGCTCTTTTCTCTGGCAACCCCTCAATCCATATCGCTTACTCGAGTTTTTATCTTTGCCCAATATTCCTTTGCACAAAGGTTTGGCAGTTAAGTTGGCCGAATCTATTTCTGAAAAACCTGGCCTCTTTAGCGCACTCTGGTTCCGCAAAAAAGAGGAATTTGTACAAGATATGAAGGCCCAAATCGAAAGAGCTGGCCCTCGTATTGCCCAAAAACTAGAAGCAGAACTAGCTCAAGCAGAAAAAGATTATAGCTTTTGGTTTGAACGCCGCCGCTACGACTCTCGACAATTATTGCCTGTTCGAGAATTAGTCGAAATTTTCGATTATCTCCGCCTTTGGGCCCTTAAATTAGTGGATGAGCAAAAGAAACAAGTTGATAAGATTGATAAAAAACTCAATAAATCAGATATAGAAGAGGCTAAGGAACAACAGCTTGAACGCCAAAGAGAAGAAATTTTGGCTGCCCAAAAACCAATTCTGCGCCTTTATGAGCAAGCTGGCCGCCTTTTGCTTTTGCTGCAAAGTTTAGCTAAAAAGGAACAAGGAGTAGGCTACCTACAGCTTGAACGCTTAGTAAAACAAGTAAACCAGGCCGTAGCTATTCCTTTCCGACCTAGTGAATTGGGGCATGCTCCCTTTGTTTATGAACCCGCTGCAATTGTAGGCAATAGCCAACAATTGCTTTGGTGGAACTTTGTGGATCCTCAACGCAATCTAGGTTTTGATCGCTGGTACAAAAATGAACGAGATTATCTAGAAAAAAGGGCCATCCAATTGGAGGCTTTGGCCCAACTCAATTTGCGGAATATCTGGCAGCGCATCCGGCCTATACTATATTGTAGAGAACAACTTATTTTGGTCCTTCCCGCCAAAGTGGAAGGGCGTGAACAACATCCACACCCACTTTGGGGCGATATGCAGGCCCTTTTTGGAGAGCTGCTCGATACATTTAGTATTCAACTAGAAGAGGCCAAAAGCTCTACTTATTTCCAACAGTATTTTGAGCTGGCAGAAGAAGAAAAGTTGCGTCCAAGTCCATTAAAATCTCCTTCGCCTTATATTCGTTTGGGCCAACAAGAAGGTGGCGCAGGCTTGCTCAGCGAGCGAGAAAATGAGTCGTTTAGTTCATTAGATAAGCTGTTTTATTATCCTTACCAATGGGTGTTCCGCTATTTGATTGGGCTGAATAAGTCTTCTATTTTGCAGGTTTCTAGTGAAAATCGCCTAAAGGGAAACCTATCGCATGTGCTTTTTGAACGCCTTTTTGATTTGATGGTAGAAAAGCCTAAAACTTGGACCAAAACAGAATTAGAAGCTTGGATTGATAAAACCTTACCGACAATTATTGAACGAGAGGGAGCGGTCTTGTTAATGTATGGCAAAGAAGCTGACCGAATTAGTTTTATCAATAAAATGAAGTTTTCTGCTTGGACCCTCATTTCTGCTATTCAGCGGAATGGTTGGAGCGTGAAAGCTTCTGAAATGGCTGTAGAGGGAGAACTTTGTGGCCAAAAAATTAAGGGTATTGCAGATTTGGTCCTTTACCGAGAGCGAAATGGTAAAGTAGAAACAGCCGTTTTAGACCTTAAGTGGAAAGGAAAAAGTTTTTATCGCCAAAGCTTACAGAATAATGATGATTTGCAGCTAGTGGTCTATTCTAAATTCCTTTCGGAAAAAGAGGGGCAATGGGCACATAGCGGTTACTATATTATTAGTGAGGGTATTATTTTGTCTCGAAATAATCAAGCTTTTGTAGAAGCGGAAGCTGTTTCTCCCGAAATTGATGCGGTCCAACAACAAAGTAAAACTTGGCAGGAAATGGAGAACACCTATCTCTGGAGAATGCAGCAGTTGCAAGAGGGCCAAATTGAGTTGCGCAATGAGCATACTCAATCTGCTTTAGAAGAAATTTTGCAATCGCAAGGGTTGCTAGACCTTTTAGAAATGCGGCAAGAATCAGCTAAATATGATATTTATCGAGTTTTGGTGCAGCCAATGGCATAAATAAAAATGAAGTTCTATTTTGGCGCCTCTATTTGAAGAAGGCGCCTTTTTTTTGCAATTTTGTTTGCCGCCAGAAGCCTTTTGGCCCAGCGCTGCGGAGTGGGTGGCCGGAGGCCAGACCGAGTTTTTTGAGCGTAGCGAAAAAAACGAAGGGCCGAGCGAATAGCGAGCCCCGCAGCATAGCGGCGGCCGACCTAGCCAAAGGCTAGCCGGCCGCGGGCCCCAAAAAAACAGAAGAATTATGCAAAAATGGATATGGGTTTGGGCCTTAGCCCTTTGTTTTGCCTGCCAAACAGCAGCCCCAGAAAAAGAAATAACGGCAGCCCCTAAAACGGAAGCAGATAGCTTATCGGCTGAAGCCAGAGCCTTGAAAAGCAATCGGGCAAAATCCTTTGAGGCCTACTGCTTTTTTGAGGGAGATGATCCTCAAAATCAATTGGATAGCTTAGCTGCGGCAGCTTGGTGGGAGCGTATGCAGCGAGAAGAGGGCTGGCATCAGGCCAAAAATTTATTGCAAGAAAAAGGCGCTGGTCCTTTGGGGGCCGAGTGGAATGCGAATACGGATTTATATGTTTTGCTTCGTTTTCCGACGGATTACAATGGCGATTTTCGTTTGAGTTATGGGACCGAAGCGCAAGCTTTCAAGGCGGAATTGTATCGAGCGGCAGAAGGCTTATTGCTTTTTCGTTTGCCACAGGAAATTTGGGCGATGAAAGCTAGTCAAAAAGCGGAGCCAAAAGATTATCCGTTGCTATTTTCTGAAGAAGAACTGGCTGCAAATGCCAAGAACTCGGCCTTGCTTCAGGCAGCTGAGTTTTTGCCCTTACGTATTTATTATAAGGAGGATTTATTTCGGAGTTTCTATCTCCGCTTTGCTTATGGCGATTAGCCAATTGCGTAAATGTTGGCCTTGGCCTTTTCGCTTTTTGGTCTTATAATACCATTTTGCGGTGACGACCAGATGGCTAGCGCCTCGGATGCAATGAAAAGAGTAGGGGAGTTGGGCCTGATTTAGGCTTTGGGCAAAAGAGGCCGATGCTCGAAAATCGACTAAGCCATCTTTATTGCCGTGTAGTAAAAGGGCTGGAAAATCGTCTTTGGGATCAATCAAATAAATGGGATTGGCCAATTTGAAATTAACTGAATTATTGCTGCCTGCATATTGTCGAAGAGGAAGGCTAGACTCCATCTGATTAAGGTCTAAAGCGCCTGCGATAGAAAAAAAGCCAGTAATATTTTGAGTGCTTAGGCCTAAATTCTTTAAGCGATCTTGATCGTAGGCCAAAAGAGCGGCTAAATTTCCCCCAGCAGAGCTTCCACCAATAATCCATTGACTTTTGGGGCCTGAAATATTCCAATGCTTGAGGGCGGCTAAAATGGCTTGGTCAATATCGAGTTGTAAATCTTCTTGGCAATAAGTAGGGGCCAAACGGTAAGCGGGCATGACCAAACGGTAGCCCAAATCGGTAAATAATTGGGCTAAATGTTGATGTTGTTCTGGTTTACCCGTTCGCCAAGCACCACCATGGACATAAAAAATAATGGGAGCTTGTTTAGCTCCGCCCAAAGGTTCATAGAGCCAGAGATATTGTCGTTCTTCTGGGCCATATTGAATGCGTTGCCGTTCTGCTTGGGCGGGCTGTTGCCGGTTAAGGCGAAAAGCATGAACAGGATAGGCCAATACTTCCCAAATGCTGCCAGCTGTTTTGTTTTGGGCCCAACTGCTGCTAAAAAAGGCCAAAAAAAGGAGCAAAAAGTAAAACTTGATTTTCATTGAATAGCTGTTTAATTTTTACTTTTCGCTCCACAAAGAAAGCACCAAAAAGGCTAAAATCAATCTTCAAAACGAAGTTGATAAGGGCGTTGCATTTGGGCGGCTAGTTCGCTTAAAGAAAAAGCGCCAAAGAAGCGATAAAACTCTTTGCCTTCGAAAAAGACGAGTAGGAGAGGGACCGAAAAAGCATTATGTTGGGCCGCTCGTTCGGGCTCGGCCATACAATCAATTACTTCTAATTCCATTTTTGGGTAATGTTCGGCTACAAACTCGCGAAGTTTGGGCAGTAGGGCATGGCAAACCCCACATTGAGGTTGTGTGAAATAGAGAAATTTGTCCATTAGCTAGAAATTAAAAAGGGCTGACTCTCTGCAGAGTCAGCCCTTTTTTTGAGTAAAAGACCGTCAGATTTAGTTCTGATGGTTCAAAAAAGCACTCAAAATGCGATTAAACTCATCAGGACGTTCCATCATTGGGGCATGTCCACATTTATCGATGTAATATAGTTGAGATTTCTCAATCCCTTTGTGAAAATCCTCACCAACGAAAGGAGGCGTAATGCGATCTTGCTTTCCCCAAATAAGCAAAGTGGGGAGCTTGATATTGTGTAGACGGTTTTCTACATTATCGCGGATAGCAGAACGAGCACAAGCTACTACGCGAATTGCTTTTTCGTTATTGTTGACAATCTCGAAAAGGCTATCGACTAATTCTTTGCTAGCTGTGGCAGGATCATAAAAGGTATATTCTGCTTTGCGCTCAATAAAGGTATAGCTCTTCCGCTTAGGAAAGGTATTCCCCAAAGTGTTTTCAAACAGTCCAGAGCTACCAGTTAGGATCAGGCTTTTCAAGCGATCTTGCTCTTCTAGGGCCATAAATAGGCTAACGTGCCCACCCAAAGAATTGCCCAAAACATGCATTTTTTCCGTTTCGCCCTTGGCCTCAAGAAACTCTACCACATAATTTTTGAGGTAGCCCACCGAAAGCTCTCTTAGAGGCGCTTCATAGATGGGAAGTACAGGAACCAAAATGCGGTAATCCTGACGGAAATGTTCGATAATTGTACCGAAGTTACTAAGGGCCCCAAAAAGACCGTGCAAAAGCAAAAGGGTTTCCCCTTGGCCTTCTTCTATATATTGGAACTTTCCTAGCTCCTTGACTTTGTAGTCCATAACTGAGAAATTCTTATTTTACTGATAATCAATCAAAAAGGCCCTGTAGGGGCCTTAATTGGCCTCAAAAATACATCTTTTAGATTAGTTATGGACCGCAAACCCCTATTTTATCTTAAAAAACTTTTGATTTCTTTTCCCTTAGGGGAGAAGGGCTAGCCTAAAAAAAGACTATTTTCGCCCATCCTTTTTATAGACCAAAATTGCTATCATGGAGATCGCTCAATTATATACCCATTTTTTATCGGCTAAAGGCCTTTGTATTGATAGTCGCCAAGTTAAGGCGGGAGATTTGTTTTTTGCCTTAGGCCAAAAAGATGAAAATGGATGTCACAAAGGAAATGATTTTGCGGAAATGGCTTTAGCAAAAGGAGCTTTGGCCGCTATTATCAACGACCCTCGACTAAAAGCCGAAAATGCGCAAGATGAGCGCTATATTTTAGTGGAAGATGTAGAAATTTGTCTGCAACAATTGGCTAAATATCACCGCAAACAGCTAGATATTCCCGTTTTGGCGGTGGTGGGCTCCAATGGCAAAACAACTTGCCGAGAGTTACTTTATTTGGTCCTTTCACAAAATTATGATTGCTGGGCCACGCCTGGCAACTTGAATAACCACTTAGGTTTGCCCCTTTCCGTTCTGCAAATTAAAAATGAACATGAGTTGGCTATCCTAGAAATTGGTGCAAATCACCTAGGCGAAACCGCTGCCCTCTGCGAAATTGCCGCGCCTACACATGGCCTAATTACTAATCACGGTAAAGACCATTTGGGAGAATATGGCTCGGTGGAAAATATCCAGAAAGCCAATCACGAACTCTATGATTATTTGGCCAAAACAGGGGGACAAGCCTTTGTTTATGGTCAAGATCCAGTGATGATGAAGGCCGCTAAACAACTAAAAGATCCCATTTTTTACGGTCGCCCCAATGACCAAACTAAGGCAAAACTACTTGCCGCTCCCGATCTAGAACTACAAATCCAATTGGGCAAAAGAAAGTTAGCAATCAAAATGAATCTTTTTGGCGAGTTTTGGGCGCCCACCGTTTTAGCCGCTGCCACAATTGGCGATTATTTTGCCCTGCCAGCTGCCGTGATTAAACAAGCACTGGAAAGCTACGCCCCAAAATCTCTTCGCTCCGAACGCCGAAACTGGAATGAGCAAGCGCTTTTACTCGATTGCTATAATGCCAATCCAAGCAGTATGCAAGTCTTTCTGCAAGCCGCTAAGGCCGAAAAATCAGCGCCCAAGGTTTTTGTCCTAGGCGAAATGCTGGAGCTCGGCAAGTTTAGCCAAAGGGAGCATCAAGCGCTATTGGACCAACTGGCTGACGAAAAAGAAATTCAACTTTTCTTGTTTGGCCCTAGCTTTTTGGGCTTGTCGCTGCCTCCTTTCGCCCAACATTTTGAGCAGTTGGACCAACTGCGACAGGCTTTGCCTACTTCTGGCCACGCCATTTATGTCAAGGGCTCTAGAGGCAACCGCTTAGAACAACTTTTTGATTAAAATTAGAGCAATGGTGTTTTGGGGCTGCCCCTCGCTTCGCTCGGGTCGCTCCCTTCTGGGCTCGCAGTTCTGCTCGGCCCTTCGTTTTTTTCGCTACGCTCAAAAAACTCGGTCTGGCCTTCGGCCACCCTACAGGCAGCTCAGCCTGCGGCGGCTTCGCCGCCTGTAGAACGCAAAAAAATGGACCAAAAAAAAGCGATCCCAAACGGGATCGCTTTTTCATGTTAGCAGTGACTCTTTAGTCTTCAACTTCAACCTCTTCTTCCTTTTTAGTAAACAAGAGCTTTTCTTGTCCTTTAGGAAGGTCGACATAAATGAGGTCGCCAGGGGTAAATTGGCTAGCTAGCAGCGCTTTAGACAACTCATTGACCAATTCTCTTTGAAGTACGCGCTTCATGGGGCGGGCTCCAAAGGCCGGCTCATAGCCCAAATCAGCTAAGTAATCAATGGCGGCTTGAGATAGCTCAATATCAAAGCCTTGGCTCAATACTCTCTTGCGAATGCCTTTAAGTAGAAGATAAAGAATCTGCTTAATTTCTTCGCGGTTGAGCATAGTAAACATTACCGTTTCATCAATTCGGTTGAGGAACTCAGGACGAACATGGTCTTTGAGTCGCTCAATAACTTCCAATTTAGTCGTTTCAATGATCGTTTGGCGTTTGCTTGGATCGACATCGTCTAAGCCATCAAAGTTATCTTGGATCACATCGGCGCCCATATTGGTCGTCATGATGATAATGGTATTTTTAAAATCGGCTACACGGCCTTTATTATCGGTAAGGCGGCCATCGTCTAGGACCTGCAACAAAATATTGAAGGTATCAGGGTGGGCCTTTTCAATTTCATCGAGTAGAATGATAGAATAAGGCTTTTGACGAACAGCATTGGTCAATTGTCCTCCTTCTTCATAGCCCACATAACC
This sequence comes from Saprospira sp. CCB-QB6, assembly GCF_028464065.1. NCBI lineage: Bacteria > Pseudomonadati > Bacteroidota > Saprospiria > Saprospirales > Saprospiraceae > Saprospira > Saprospira sp. CCB-QB6. Next base: position 2,740,301 of record NZ_CP116808.1, read on the forward strand.
AGGAGGTGGACCTACGAGTCGAGAAACAGCATGTTTCTCCATATACTCGGACATATCAAAGCGGGTAATTGCTCCTTCATCATTAAAGAGGAGCTCGGCCAAGGCTTTGGCCAATTCCGTTTTACCTACCCCAGTTGTTCCCATAAAGAGGAATGAACCAATGGGTTTTTTTGCATCTTGTAGGCCAGCGCGGCTACGGCGAACGGCATCTGAAACGGCTTGTACCGCCTCTCTTTGTCCAATAATTCGCTTGCCAATTTCATCTTCTAAGCGGAGGAGTTTTTCTCTTTCGCTTTCGAGCATTTTGGCTACGGGAATACCGGTCCAACGAGCAACAACTTCTGCAATGTCATTGGCATCTACTTCTCCATCCGTTAGGCGTTTTTCAGGAGAAAGGGTTTCTAGTTGGGCTTCTGCATTGGCCAAAATAGTTTCCTGTTCTTTGATTTTGCCATATTCCAATTCGGCCACTTTAGCATAATCGCTATTACGGCGAGCCTCTTCAGCTTCTAGGCGATATTTTTCAATTTCAGACTTACAAGACTGAATAATATTGATCAATTCCTTTTCTGACTCCCAAGCGGCTTTTAGGACCGTGAGTTCTTCCGAGATGTTGGCAATTTGTTCATTGATAGCATCCAATCGCTTTTGGTCGCCATCTCGTTTTACAGCCTCGCGTTCAATTTCTAGTTGACGTACCTTGCGGTCCAATTCATCTAATTTTTCGGGCATCGAGTTTAGCTCTAAGCGAAGTTTAGCCGCAGCCTCATCCATCAAGTCGATGGCTTTATCGGGTAGGGCACGATCACTAATATAGCGATGAGAAAGTTCTGCAGCGGCAATGAGGGCGTCATCGAGAATGCGAACTTGGTGGTGATTTTCGTAGCGTTCTCTTAGTCCACGCAAAATGGCCACAGTTTCTTCCAAAGAAGGTTGGTCAATGACAATTTTCTGGAATCGTCTTTCCAGGGCCTTATCTGTTTCAAAGTACTTTTGGTACTCATCTAGGGTTGTGGCACCAATAGCGCGTAGTTCGCCACGGGCTAGAGCGGGTTTAAGAATGTTGGCGGCATCCATTGCGCCTCCACCTCCACCAGCACCAACTAGGGTATGAATTTCATCAATAAAGAGGATGACATTATTAGAAGTGGTAACTTCTTTGACGACTGCTTTGAGGCGTTCTTCAAATTCCCCTTTATATTTGGCGCCAGCTACTAGAGCGGCTAGGTCTAGGCCAAAAACGGTTTTATCTTTTAGGTTTTCGGGCACATCGTTATTTACGATACGCCAAGCCAAACCTTCTACAATAGCGGTTTTACCCACACCGGGTTCTCCGATAAGGATGGGATTATTCTTTTTGCGGCGAGAGAGGATATGGAGTAGGCGGCGAATTTCATCATCGCGGCCGATAATGCGGTCCAATTTCCCGTTGCGGCATTGTTCGTTATAGTTTACGCCATATTTGCGGAGGGCGTTAAATTCATTTTCGCCGCTTTCGCTTTTTACGGTGCGGCCTTTGCGCAATTCCTTAATGGCGTCGCCAAGTAGTTTTTCGTTAGCGCCGAGGCTACGGAGTAGGCGAGTGGTTTTATCGTCTACAGAGAAAATACCAGCCAGGATCATATCGAGGGCAACAAACTCATCGCCGAAATCGCGGGCGAGGTTTTGGGCATTTTGGATAGCTAGGCTAGCTTCTTTAGAAAGGTGGCTGCCTGAGTTGCTTCCATAGACTTTAGGGTAAGCATCCATAATTACCTCTAGCTTTTGCTTGAGGTCCTTAAGGTTTACCGATAATTTTTTGAGTAGGTAGCCCACTACATTATCATCCACTTCTAACATAGCGGCTAATAAATGGGCCAATTGAACGTCTTGCTGTTGGCGGCCGCGCACGTATTCTTGTGCTTTTAGTACGGCCTGCCGGGCTTTTTCGGTGAATTTATCAAACATAATTTATAGGGATTTTTATCTATACAAATGGAGATTGATTCTCTTTGCTGCTTTTCTTTTCAAAAGCAAATCCAATTCTTGAAGTTAAGGCAAAATGGCAGCTTTCCAAAGCTTTAGCTGACATTTTGGGTGTTTTCGGTTCCTATTCCGTGACAATTTTTCCGATTGTCGATTTTCGGTCCAATAGGGGGCGGCGAAGCCGCCGCCAAGGCGCGCAGCGCCTCGGCTGAGGGATGGACAGCAGTGGCCGTAGGCCAGACCAAGGCGCTGCAAGCGCCGCAGGGCCGAGCGAATAGCGAGCTGCGACACAGCCCGACCCGACCGCAGGGAGGGGCAGCCCCAAAAAATAGCAGAAAAAAAGCGAATACTACAATTTGCTGCAGCATTCGCTTGGGGTTAATTTTTATAATAATTGAGGGCTTCATCGCCCATTTTTGCCATGTTGTCAATAAAAAAACGGAGGTCGCCCAGTTGTTCGTCGCTCATTCGTTCTTTAGTGAAAATGGGGACGCCTTTCCAGTTTTTGCCCGATTGATAGCGGTGAGCGGAATAAATGGAAAGTTTGGCTTTGCCTTCAAAATTGGCGGCTAATCGCTTGAAGGTTTTTTGGCGGCTATCGAGTTTGAAGCGGCTATAGCGTTTTTCTTCATGGCAGTGGAGGCAGCTTTTTTCGTAAATTTTGCGGCCATTGAGAAAGCTATTGCTAGCAGGGGAGACCATTTGGCGGGCGCGTACATCTGGTGGGCGTACCAAGTGGGCTGGATAAACCTCTGAGTAATAGCGGCGAATGAGGTTTACGGCACGGGCGTTACTGCGGTTATTTTTGATAGAGTATTCGACCTTTTCCCAATCCTCTTTTTTCATTTCTAGTTCGCCCATTTTTAGTTCTAGAGTCCAGAGATAAGCCAGAATGGCTTCTTGTTCCCAGTCTTCCATTTTTCGGCCATCGGCAAAAAGTTGATTGCAAGCATTCATGGCTTTGCGGAGGTCAAAATGGGCATCTTTTAGGAGTGGAGCATGGGGCCCGTCGTAGAGTTTGGCAAAGTCATTATTAAAGAAGAAGATGCGGTTAATCATGCCGTAGAAACTAGGGCCAGGAAGAAAAGAAAGTTGGTTAGAGTCTACATATTTGAGACGTTTTTGGGGGTCTAAATTATCTAAACTAGGTTCTTCTCGAACGCTGAGGTGACAAGAGCTACAACTTAGCGTCTTACTCAATAATTCGCTACTAGAGCCATCTTTGTTAGTAAATCCCTTTTCAATTAAATCTTTACCTTGTTGAATCATTAATTGATCTTTGGCCTTGGCCCAGTCTTTTGGTTGGTTGGTTTTGATTTTACCCAATTTGCCCATTACTGTCCAGAGTGGAGTGCTTTCAGTCATCTGAAAATCAGATTGCTCTTCCTCTCTTTGAAGTTGTGGGCTAGTAAAGGCTGTAGCTAAGCCCCAACAGAGGCCCAAGACCGAAATGGCAATTTGCCAAGGTTTGGGGCGGATATATAAAATTGGTTTTAGCATATTGCTTGTTTTGCTCATCTTGGAATATAGTGTGTGAAGAACTACTTAAAAAACAGGATATTAATGCCTTCTAGTTCCTTAGGCTAAAAATAGGCCAAAAGTCTGCTATTAAAACAGCTTGATAGACTTAGACTAGGGATGAAATTAGCCGAAGTTAATTTAAAATTGAGGGAAATAGGGAGATTTTAAAAAGTAGATAAGTTAGACTAATTAAAGAGAGCTAAAAAGGCTGATCACAATTTAATTGTTTTAAAAGAGATTATAAAACAGTACGTAAAAAAAGCCAGCTCTCCTCAGAGAACTGACTCTTTTATTTAGGGGCCCGCGGCCGCCCTTTTTAGCGGGGCGGCCGCCGCTAGGCTGCGCAGCTCGCTATTCGCTCGGCCCTGCGGCGCTTGCAGCGCCTTGGTCTGGCCCTACGGGCCACTGCTGCGCAGCGCTGGGCCATTGCTCGCTGCGCTCGCTGGCGGCTTCGCCGCCTCTAAATGCCGCCTTGTCCACCGCTTCCACCATCTCCTCCGCCTGAGCGGTTTTCTAGTTGGCTACGGCGTTTGTTTTTCACATTCATCTTACCAAAGTTATAGCTCATACTAAAGTTGATGACGCGATTTTCCCATTCGTAGATTCCACTTTGGCGGAAACTATCTGTGCTCCGCTGATAACGATAGCTATTGCTGTAGATGGGGTTTTGTACCCATAAAGAGAGGCGCAGTTTTTTATCCATCAATTGTTTATTTACAGAGACCCAATGCCAGAAGTTAGGTCGGTTACTTCCTTGGATATCGCGAACCTGGTACCAAACAGAACCTCCCATAGAGATATTCAAACCAATTTTCTGCAAGCGGATACTGCTGAAGATATTTCCACTGGATCCCAAGGTCTGATAAGATAAATCTTGTCCTTCTACTTCTGCATCAAAGTGAGATTGATAGAGGTTTCCACCTAAATTGATCGTCCACCAAGAAAAAATACTTGTATTGAAGTTGAAGTCTAAACCGTATTGGTAGTTATAGGCCAAGTTTTGGGGGCGAGAGCGAATGACCCCTGTTAGGCTATCGATAGTTTGTACTCGAGTAGATTCATTATCGTTATAGCTAGCATATAGACCAATATTGATTCCTGATTGACCAACATAGTTGCCATAGTTCAATTCCACTTTATCAGTAAAAGAGGGTTGGAGGTAAGGGTTGCCATAATAAAGGTATCTAGGATCTTCAAAGCTAGGGAAGGGGTTGGTAGACCAAGATCCAGGGCGATCAATGCGACGGCTATAGTTAAAGGTCATTTGAGCTGATTTACTCATTTGGTAACCCAAGTTTAAAGAAGGAAAAAGCTGAAAGTAGTCCCAGGGATAACTTTCATTAGTACTAATCAAACGAGGGTCTACACTAGCCTGTTCTAACCGAAGGCCAAATTTACCACTCCACTTCTTGCCAAATTTTTGGCTATAGGTACCATAAAGGGCGTGAATTTGCTGCTCATACTCAAAGATATTTGAGCGGCTACTATCATTGACTAAGCTGGGCAGTTGAGGAACATAGTTATAATAGCCAAAGTCACTACGATCTAATTGATAGCGATAGTGATAGCCTAGCTCTAGACGTCCCTCTAATTTGGGTAAGGGAAGTGTATAATCAATACGAGCCCAAATTTCTCTTCGACTATCAAAATCCTCTATGCGTTGAGAATCTGGTGCAGTAGTAAATGCATCACCATTGGGCCAATAAGATTGATTCCCGTAGTAGTCTACATCTTGATCTTGGCTATTAGATATTTGGAAGTCAAAAACCAACTCATGCTGATCGCCCATGCCCCCAATTTTATCTAAGTTGGGCTTACCCGTAGAATCCTTTTCTGGGAAAATAATGGAATAAACAGCATTGTAACTCCAGTTATAATCTTGAGCATCGCCATCTCGGCCTCTAATCTCTTGGCTGTAGAAAACTGAGTCTTGGCCAAAGTTGTCATATTGCGTTTGTCCAGTATTCAAACCAGAACCAGCTCCGCCTCTAACTTGCATCGAGAGGGTTTGGGTAGGGCTAATATAGTAGTCCATGCCTAAACGCCCCCAAAAGTTGTCATTTTTGCGACGGCTATCGCGATAGGTATTGAAATAATAACTACTATCGGGCAATTGATTGAAACGATAAGCCTCAGAAAGGGTGTAAGAACCTCTGCGGTTCCAGCTTACATTAGAAAAGAGATTGAGTTTTTCTGATTTGTAGTTGAGTCCCAGTCCTGTATTAAACTTATTGAACATAGGCCCAACAGGCTCTGAACGCCAACCTCGAGCATTTGTCCCAATTCTTGCATTGACATTACCCGTAAAACCAGAAAGTAGATTACGCTTCATCACAATGTTGATGATTCCACCTGCTCCACCATCAGGAGCATCTTTGGCTGAGGGACTGGTAATAATTTCTACACTTTTGATGCTATTTGCAGGAAGCTGGCGAAGTACAGCAGCTTGGTTTTCTCCTGTAAGGCCAGTAGGCTTGCCGTTAATGTATACCTGGACGACTTTGCCTCGAACTTTAATTTGTTCATCTTGATCAACCTCAATGCCAGGAGTAGAACGAAGTACTTCTGTGGCACTTTCACTATTCCCTAAACCGCTATTTTCTACATCAAAAACCTTTTTATCTAGGCCCAGTTTGAGTAGCGATTTATTGGCTGTAATTTGTACCGTTTCCTGGGTAGCTGCATCTGGTTTTAGTAGAATCTGCCCAAGATTAAGCGTAGGAAGTTCTAAGCGTAGACTATCTATGCGCTTTTCTTCATAGCCCATAAAATTGAGCTTTGCATAATAGTCGCCATAAGGGAGGCCAGGGATACGGAAATTCCCATCCATATCGGTAATGCCCCCAGTAATTAGAGAGTCGCTTAAATTGTATAGGGAAACAGTTGCAAACTCTAATGGCTTTTTGTTTTCGGTATCAACCAGTTGCCCTAAAACAGTGGTTTGGGCTGGAGGCATAGGGCCTTGGGCCCAGCTCCATACACAATAGAGCAGAAAAATGGGGAGGAGGGTTAGTTTCATGTTTTTTGGTGTTAAGATCGAGGTTAAATGTTTTTTGATAACTACAATAAGTTGGGGGAGATGCTTTGAGAGGCAGACAAAGGGCAACTAAATGCCTGATTGCTGCTACAACAAGACTATTTAATAGTGGGGCTAACTTTCTACCCATAATAGGTTAACAGCCCCCTAGTTACGTACTCTTAACAGTCCTTAACCTTTATAATTCGACTAAGTAGGACTTTTGAAAGACTGAACTATCGGTTTAGTTTCTGGTCGGTCCAATTTCTGTTTTTGTAGAATTTCTAATTAAAGGGCTATTTTTTTCCTTTATTTAAGTCTTCAGTCTACTCTATCAAAAAAATTGAAAAACTATACCTTATGTTGAAAAAGAAAATTGCAAGCTTGGCCTTTGGTCTTTTGGCAGGAGCTAGCTTGTTGGCCCAAACAGGGCCCGATCGTTGGCAACAGGCGGCCAAATATTATATGGAAATTGATATGAATACCAAAAAGCATCAGTTTGATGGTAAACAGAAGCTGGTCTATACCAATAATTCGCCAGATACCTTGCGTAAAGTGTTTTACCATCTCTACTTTAATGCCTTTCAACCAGGTAGCATGATGGATGAGCGCTCTAGAACGCTGCCTGACCCCGACCCTCGAGTAGGCGATCGCATCGCTCAGCTCAAACCCAAAGAAATTGGCTACCATAAAATCAAGAGCTTGCTGCAAGATGGCAAAAAGGTGAATTATGAAGTGGCCGAAACAATTTTGGAAGTAGAATTAGCTGAACCCATTTTGCCTGGCGCAAGCACTACTCTAGAAATGGAGTTCAAAAGCCAAGTTCCCTTGCAAATCCGCCGATCTGGCCGCAATAGCAGCGAGGGCATCGACTACTCTATGTCGCAATGGTACCCCAAACTTTGTGAATATGACTATCAAGGTTGGCATGCCAACCCCTATATCGGCCGAGAGTTTCATGGCGTTTGGGGAGATTTCGATGTAAAAATTACGCTGCCTGTAGAATATACCGTAGGAGCTACGGGCTATCTACAAAACCCTAACGAGATGGGACATGGCTATGAGGATGTGGGGCAAAGAGCTAACCTCAAAGGGAAAAAACGCCTCACTTGGCACTTTATCGCTCCCAATGTACACGATTTCGTTTGGGGCGCTGATCCCGATTACATCCATGATGTGGTTCAACTGGATGATACGACTAAAATTCACTTCTTCTATCAAGATGATGAAGATTATAAAGCCACTTGGAAAGCCTCGCAGGAAAAAATGAAGAAGGCTTTTGGCTATATCGAAAAACGCTTTGGGAACTACCCCTATCGCCAATATTCCTTTATCCAAGGAGGTGATGGTGGAATGGAATATCCTATGGCCACACTCATCACCGGAAACCGAGCCCCCTCTAGCTTGCAAGGTGTGATGGTGCACGAACTCATGCACACTTGGTATCAAATGCTGATGGGTACGAATGAAGCGCTTTATGCTTGGATGGATGAAGGCTTCACTTCTTATGCCACGAATATCGTTACTGCCTATTTGGACGGCCAACTAAAGAAAGGCGAAAACCCACATTATTACTCTTACGCGGGCTATAAACAACTGGCCAAAAGTGGAGTGGAGGAACCCCTAAGCACACATGCAGATCATTTTATGAGTAATGCAGCCTATGGTGCAGCCTCTTATAGTAAGGGAGCCGTTTTTGTCCACCAATTAGAATATATCGTGGGCGAAAAAGTACTCAAAGAGGCCCTGCTAGATTATTACTATAACTGGCGATTTAAACACCCCAATCCCAATGACTTTATCCGTATTGTGGAAAAACGTTCGGGTTTAGAGCTAGATTGGTACCGTGAGTATTGGGTTAATAGCACACATACTATTGATTATGCCATTGATAAGGTGGAGAAGAAGGGCAAAAAGACTTTGGTTCAGCTTCAACGTCTAGAAAGTACAGGTGAAAAAACGGGCATTAAGAATGGCCGTATGCCTATGCCTGTTGATCTGGTGGTGAAGTATATGGATGGCAAGGAGGAAAAAACAGCTTGTTTCCACATTCCCTTGGCCATTATGAGAGGGGCCAAAGCCAATGAAAATATGTACCTAGAGTATAATGTTATGCCCGATTGGCGTTGGACTCATAAGGCTTATGAGCTAGAATTGCCCATCAAACAAAAGGATATTATTAGTATGGAGATTGATCCCTCTGGTCGCATGGCCGATATCAACAGAAAGAATAATACCTATAAGCCTGATTAGTCTGCTAAGAAGTTTTGCTTTGAGCCACTCTATTTTAATGGAGTGGCTTTTTTGTTTTTGGGGCCCGCGGCCAGCAAAGCTGGCCGCCGCTATGCTGCGCCGCTCGCAGTTTGCTCGGCCCTGCGTCGCTTCGCTCCTTGGTCTGGCCTTCGGCCACGGCTGCGCAGCGCTGGGCCTGCTCCACTTTTGTTTTCACTTGATTCTTTCTGCTTCGGCCTTTTTCTGCCCCTTTTAAGCGGTAGGCCTCGCTTCGCTCGGCCTGCTTCAATATGTCCCCGCCCACCCACCCCTCTACGGGATTCCTTAAGGGAATCCCTTGGGGCGGCTGGGCCATTAAAATTTTCCTTCCTAAATCTTCCCGATGGGTAGTTGTACCCTTCCCGATGGGTATAGTTAGTCCTCCTCTTATATTTTTGCGATTTAGCAGGCGGCGAAGCCGCCGCAAAGGGCCGCAGGCCCGTGGCTGAGGGATGGACAGCAGTGGCCCAAAGGGCCAGACCCAGCCGCCTTTGGCGGTGCAGGGCCGAGCGAATAGCGAGCGGCGAAACAGCCCGACCCGACCGTAGGGAGGGGCAGCCCCAGAACAAGCAGTCTATAATTATTGTTAAAAAAAAGAGTTTAATACATTCATAAAAAAGCCGAGAAGGGGGCTGCTCTTTCTGTAATATTGTACTTTGGCGCAAAATAACGCTAGAACTATGTCAACTGCTTATCCTGCGAAACTGCTCCTCTTTGGAGAATACAGCATTATGCAAGCTGCGCCTGCTTTGGCTTTGCCATTTTGGGCCTATCGGGCTGATTGGTCTTGGAAGCCATCTGTAGATCGGGCATCCTCTCAAAAGGGGTTGCGTCTACTATTGGAGAGTATGGCGCCAAATTGTTGTCTTGATTTGGGGCGTTTAGAGCAAGATTTATTGGATGGGATTTGGTTGCAGAGTAATATTCCGCATGGCTATGGTTTGGGGAGTTCGGGTAGTTTGGTGGCGGCGGTGTACGAGCGTTATGGGAAAGGCAAAAAGGCAAGAGGGGAAGAGTTAATATTGACTTTAGCGCAGATAGAAACTGCTTTTCATGGGCAGAGTTCGGGGATAGACCCCTTAGTGTCTTATTTGAGAAAGGGGTTATTTTGGCAAGATGGGCAGAGTGAAATTTTGGGGCAAGAAATCCGTTTGGGGGAGAGTGATCGGGGCCAGTTATTTTTATTGAACACAAAAATTGCGAGGCAGACTGCTCCATTAGTACAGCATTATTTGCAGGCTTGTGCGCAGGCTGATTTTCCGCTAGTAGAGCAGGAGGCGCTTGCTTTGGCGCATCGGGAGGCTAGTTTGGCTTTTTTGGGGCAGGAAGAAGGGCCATTGGCTCAGGCTTTTGGGAAGATATCGGCATCACAGTATCAATTTTTTCAGCGGATGATACCAGATCAGTTTAAGGCTATTTGGCAAAAGGGTTTGGAAGGCAGTAGTTATTTATTGAAGCTTTGTGGTGCTGGAGGAGGTGGTTTTTTGTTGGGATATAGTAATAATTGGGGGGAGACGCAGCGGGAATTAGGGGCTTTTGAGTTGTTACCATTGGTATTAGAAGATATTTAAGATAAAGAAAATAGGCTAGAAAGGCTTGGGGCGGCTAGTCTAGTGAAAAAGAGAAAGCAAGCTTCATTATCTAGTATAAATAATGTAAATTTGAGCGCTCCCAAGGGGGCCTAAATCATTTATTTCATTTTGCACAACTATACGATCCATGAGTGGAGAAAAAATTAGCATGAAAGAAGGGCAGTTGCAAGTGCCTAATCAACCTATTATTCCTTTTATTGAAGGAGACGGCATTGGTCCAGATATTTGGGCTGCTTCTGTTCGCGTTTTTGATGCTGCTGTAGAGAAAGCTTATGCTGGCGAGCGCAAAATTGAGTGGAAAGAAGTATTGGCTGGTCAAAAAGCCTTTGATGCGACACAAGAATGGTTGCCACAGGCTACCCTAGATGCTATTGATGAGTATTTGGTAGCGATCAAAGGGCCATTGACTACACCTGTAGGTGGAGGAATCCGCTCACTAAATGTGGCTTTGCGTCAAAAGCTTGACCTTTTTGCTTGCGTGCGTCCTGTGCGTTGGTTCCAAGGAGTTCCTTCTCCCGTAAAACAGCCTGAGTTGGTAGATATGACTATCTTCCGTGAAAACACAGAAGATATTTATGCTGGTATCGAATATCTTACTGGCACGCCTGAGAATGACAAGGTGAAAAAATTCCTCATTGAGGAAATGGGCGTTAGCCAAATCCGCTTCCCCGAAACTGCTTCACTAGGTATCAAGCCTGTTTCTATTGAAGGAACTGAGCGTCTAGTTAAGGCGGCTATTGATTATGCTATTGCGAACAATCGCAAATCAGTAACCTTGGTCCACAAAGGAAACATCATGAAGTTTACTGAGGGTAAATTCAAAGAGTGGGGTTATGCTTTGGCTAAGCGTGACTACAATGCACAAGATTTGGATGGTGGACCTTGGCAGGTAATTGATAACAATGGCCAAGAGATCATTGTAAAAGATGTAATTGCAGATGCATTCTTGCAGCAAATCCTTCTTCGTCCAGCAGAGTATGATGTAATTGCTACTCTAAACCTAAACGGAGACTATGTCTCTGATGCTCTAGCTGCTATTGTTGGTGGTATTGGTATTGCTCCTGGTGCAAACATCAATTACACTACAGGAAAGGCTATCTTTGAAGCAACTCACGGTACTGCGCCTAAGTATGCAGGTCTAGATAAAGTAAACCCTAGTTCTGTAATTCTTTCTGGTGAGATGATGTTCCGCTATATGGGCTGGAACGAAGCTGCTGATCTTATCATAAAAGGTATTGAAGGCGCTATTCAGAAGAAAACAGTTACTTATGACTTCCACCGCCTAATGGATGATGCGAAGTTGTTGAAGTGCTCTGAGTTTGGCGATGCTATTATCGAAAATATGTAAGCCGATTCTTTTCGCTTTTATTAGCCGCTAAGTCTAGTACAGACTTAGCGGCTTTTTTTGTGCTTATATATAGTATAGTTTGCAGCTTGCTGTATTTAGGGGCCTCCGCTGCGGCTTTGCCTTGCGGTGCTACGCTTCGGGGCTCGCAGTTCTGCTCGGCCGTTATTTCCTTCGGTCATCGAACTGCGGCTTTCAGCCTTGTTGTCGTTTTTTCGCTACGCTCAAAAACTCGGTCTGGCCTTCGGCCACCCCGCCGCATCGGTTACTCCCTTTGGTCGTCGAAGACGGACTAAAGTCCTTGTTGTCGCAGCTCGCTGCTGTTTAGGGGCCTCCGCCTCGCTTTGCTCGTCGGCGCTACGTTTCGCAGCTCGCTATTACTTGCTTCGCTGCGTCGGCTCCCTTTGGTCGGGTCGCTCGGCCCTTCGTCGCTTTGCTCCTTGGTCTAGCCTTCGGCCACTGCTACACATCGCTAGGCCACTGCTCAGCT
>NZ_CP116809.1 GCF_028464065.1 Saprospira sp. CCB-QB6
AAAAGTTGGAATTTTTTGCAGAATTGAAACAAATTGTTTTAAATTTGTGTAGGAAATGGCAACTCATCTTGCTCACCAATCAAAACAATCGCTATGCTTGAAAAAAATCTCAGCCTTTTGCGCCACAATATTGCTGTGGTCTGGAGAAACCCCAGAAGCCTGCTTGTCTATCCACGACAAATGAGCAGAAAAGCCAAATTTCAATGGGTCGTTTTAGGAAGTTTGGCCTTTTTACTTTCTCAAAGAGAATTGTCTTTTCAGTTATCTTTGTCGGTACCCGAAGTATTGGAAACTGGTCAAGCCGAATTGGCCCCAAAAGCTCGCCCACAACTTGCTGCTGTTCATACGGTTGCGGGACCTTGGTGGGAACAGATTAAAGAAAAATCTAAGGACATTAGAGATAAACTCAATTTAGCTAATGCCGCAACTGCTGTAGGTGCCGCTTTGAGCACAGAACAGCAAGCCGAGGCCGCCAAATATTCTAATTTGGGCTTTGTGCTCAACCCAACCTTACCCAAACGCTTGGGCGTATCAGCTGAAGTCGTTGCTTTTAAGACAAAAAAGTGTACCGATTACGTAAAAAAATACGCCAAAATTGCTGTAGAAGAAATGGAGCTTTACGGTATACCTGCAAGTATTACTTTGGCTCAAGGTTTACTGGAAAGCAATGCTGGCGATAGCCGATTGGCCAAAAATGAAAACAATCATTTTGGGATAAAATGCAAGAAAAAATGTTTGGGCTGCCGCTGTGCTAACTATACCGATGACGATAAATATGATATGTTCCGAATTTTTGAATCGCCTTGGTACAGCTTTAGAGAACATAGCAAATTACTACAAGGTAAACGTTATAAGCACTTGTTAAAGCTAGAAGTTACAGATTATAAAAACTGGAGCCGTGGCTTGCAATCCGCAGGTTATGCAACGAATCCAAAGTATGGAGCTACGCTAATAGAAATTATAGAAAAACTGAACCTACAACGTTTTGACAAGGCTCCAAATTAGAGCTGCTGATTGTTAATTTTTCAAGCCCAAAGGCCCTAGACCTCGTCTAGGGCCTTTTTTAATTGCTGATTTTCAGCGTTTTAGAATTGATAAAGAAATCTTTAATTAAAGATTTAACGAAATAAAGAAATAACGGAATCTTTATTTATTTGGTCCATCTTTTTTTCGCCAACCTTTGTTTTTGAGCCAGCGATTGAGGTTGGAGGGCGTCGTTTTATAGCGATCGGCAATATAGCGTTGACTGCTGCCCTGGGCCAAAAGTGCTTGTATTTCGGGCCAAAAAGGATCGAGTTTAGAGCGGCCAGGGCCTTTGGGTCGGCCCAAAGGCAGGCCCTTGGCTTTGCGTGCGGCCAGGGCTTCTTTGGTCCGCTGGGCGATGAGGTCGCGCTCAATTTCGGCAGCCATAGAAAAGACCAGGGCCATAATTTTACTCTGCAAACTTTCGTCAAGTTGCCAGCCCCCTTTGACCGCATAAATTCGAATTCCTTTTTTGAGTGCCAATTGCAAGACCTCCATAATTTCCAACATCGAGCGGCCAATCCGAGAGAGCTCATTGACGATGATCGTATCGCCTTGGCCCAATTCTTCAATAATTTGGCCCAACCAGCGCTCCCGCCAATTTTTTCGGCCCGATACTTTTTCGGCAATAAAAAAGACCTTGCCCAAATTTTTATCATTGGCCAAAAAGAGAATCTCGGCCTTGTTTTTCTCTAAATTTTGTTCTTTTGTAGACACCCGCAGATAGGCCAAAGCCTTTGCCCCTTTTTGCTGCTTAAATTTTTGCCAAACGGCCTGATTTTCTGCCATAATGCTGCTTTTGTCCCAAAATTCGCTAAAAACCATTAAAGCCTTAGTTTTTAGACAACTTTTATTGTTAATTTATCCGTGAATTATTTTGCAATTTTTATTATAAAATAATGGAGGGTTTTTAATGAATTTTTTAGGGTTAGAGGCCCGCGGCCAGCTTTGCTGGCCGCCGCTATGCTGCCTGGCTCGCTGTTACTTGCTTCGCTGCGTCGGCTCCCGTTGGTCGGGTCGCTCGGCCCTGCAGCGCTTTCAGCGCTTTGGTCTGGCCTACGGCCACCAGTCCGCAGCGCTGGGCCGCTCATCTTTTGTACAAACTTTTGCCTTATTTGCTTCGGCCTAAAAACTAAATACCTGATTTATAGCGCCTAGTAGCAATAAAGAAATCTTTAATTAAAGATTTAACGAATTAAAGAAATAACGGAATCTTTATTGGCCCAATTTTGCAGCTAGCGGCTAGTTCATGAGGGGGGTAGCCCTCGTTTATAAATCATCGCGAAGCGATAGCATTTTGCTGTGGGTTTCAACCCACAGTATCGGCTGAGGGATGGTAGGGGGTGGCCGCAGGCCAGACCGAGCTTTTTGAGCAAAGCGAAAAAAGCGCAGGGCCGAGCAGACCTGCGAGCCCCGTAGCATAGAGCGACCCGACCAAAGGGAGGGGAAGCCCCAAAACATCTAAAAACTATGAAAACAAATCTTTTTGTCCTTAGTATATTGCTTTTTTTTGCTGCCTGTAGAGGGCCAAAACCCCAAAACCAAAAGGAAGCCACAGCTTTAGCCCTAGCGCAATTGGATTCCGGCCGCATAGATTGCTTTGCCCCTCATTTTGACTCGCTCAAGCAGCGCTGGACCTTTTGTGAGGGCTCGGCTTTGGCCTATTGGGCCGATCATTTTTATTTGGTTTCGGATAAGTCCTTGCCGCCTAATTTGGGTAGTCCTTTGTTCAAAATGGGGGCTCCATTAACTGGAAAAGCCCAGTATTTTCCCGCCAATTATTTGGCCGAAGTGGAAAAATTGGAAGCTCTGGCCGTTGGGCCAAAAGGACTTTGGGCCATGACCGCTTTTGATCGCTTGAAAGCTGATGATTGGGCAGGCTATAACCAACTTTGGTTTTGGAAAAATGGCGAAAAACAGCCCTTTTTGGTGGGCGCAGAAACACAAGAAAAGAGTGGGCAACAGGGCAGCTTGGCCCTGCAAAAGGCGATTAAAGACTATTTGGGACAGCCTTATTATAAACTAGAAGGCCTAGCGGAAGGGCCTGATCAACAGCTGTTTTTGGGCCTACGTGCGCTAGGCAAAAGCTATGAAGAATTTGATTATCAGCTGCGGATTTTATGTTTGGAATACGATTATAATGCAGCAGGCATGCCTGTTTTGGACCTCAATATGGAGGAGCTAGCACTTAACTTGCCTACTTGGGCAAAGGACTTGCCTTTGGGCCTTTCTTCCTTAGAGTATCGAGCAGAGGAACAAAGCTTTTATTTGGCAACAAGCATGGAAGTCGAGGGCGAAGCTTTGAGCAGCTATGTTTGGCGTTTTCCTTACCAAAAAGGACAAAAGAAGGCGGATTTAGCGGTTTTGCAAGGGACCGAAAAACAACCTTTTAAGGTTCCACATAAGGCAGAAGGCCTTTGTTTTGGGCCAAAAGGCGAGCTTTACCTCCTTTTTGATGATGATCGGGAGTTGCTCTGGGGGCGGCAGCCGCATCAGTTAGATTATTATCGCTTGCGCTTAGATAAATAGTTGGGAATTAGTTGCCTAAGCGTTTGGGATCCTCCATTTTGGGCAAGGATCTAGAGGTCAAAAGAGATTGCATTTGTTTGATAGCCGCTTGATTGAGAATATCGGCTCGTTCATCTTGGCTCAATTGCATCCGAATCAATTCCGCATTGACGGCTTCTAAGTTAGCGAGGACCAATAGTTGTTCGGTGCTTGCATAATCTCTAATATTGCCTTTTAAATCGGGGTTTTGTTGCCGCCAAAACTTAGCCGTTAGGCCAAAAACGGCCACATTTAGAATATCGGCTTCTCCAGCATAGATAAATCCTTGTCCACTCACTCTAGGTGGAATCAATTCTTCTTTGATGGCATCGGTATGCACCGTATAATTGACTTTGGTCAGCATACGCTTGAGGTTCCAGCCTAAGGCCTCTTGTTTTTGGGCCTCATCAAGCTGTTTAAGGCGCTGAAACTCCTTGAAAACATAGAGTTTAAAGGTAGGGCTGAGGTAAGAGAGAAACTCAAAAGCAATATCCTGATGCGCATAGGTCCCACCATAACGCCCTTTTTTAGAGCGAATGCCAAGAGCGCCCGTTTTCTCAATCCATTCGGTCAAGCTTAGCGTAAAGGTTGGATCGCCAGTCTGATTTTTAATGTTCTCAAATTCGAGTACATTAAAATTGGGGTTGTGTAGGCTTTCCCAGGCACCCAAAAAGCTAATACTGCTTCTATTACGCAACCAGTTGAGGATCAACTGCCCTGTTTTGGGGTTGAATTTGCGTGCAATATCGGTTAGTGAGATAAAATCTTCTTGTTGCTCACTATATAATCGAATTTCGGTGCCTTGTACTTGGAGGATTCCCTGTTTCTTTGCCATCTCTATAAAACTAAAAAGCAGCATGGGCAACTCCCATACTGCTTGCATAATAAGTATTTTCTTTCACTTTTTTGCTTGTTTTACAAGCGCTTCAAATAGGCTTCCCAACCTACTTTTCGGTATTCGGCGGCCTTTTGGGCGGGCTGTTCATCTTGGTAAATTCCTCGGCCCACAATCATCAAATCAATGCCTCTTTTTTCAAAGGCTTCTGTAGGATGATTGTATTGCTGGCCCAAGTTATCGCTGCCACCGCCTAGCTTAATGCCTGGAGTAAACATCAAAAGTCCTGCATCTCTTGGCCGTTTGTTTTGGCTGACCACGCCCACAACCACTTCTTGCTGATCTTGGGCAATGGCCAAGGCTTTTTTCATGTACTCTCTACTAGTTAAGGTATCTACAGTTGACATTTGAGCGACCACAATCAAGCCTACATTTTTCTGCAGCGCAATTTGTTTTAAGGCTTCTACACTAGAGGCGCCAGCCACCACATGCACGGTAATCAGATCAGCCCAATCGGCAATGCAGTAAGGGGCAGCCTTAAATTGTTGTTGAACAATATGCCCAATATCGGCAAATTTGCGGTCCTCAAACAAGAGAAAGTTATGGCGCTTGGCCAAAGCTTGTAATTCAACAACCAGCTCTTGGTCAAAGTCTTCAATGCTGTCCATATGCGTTTTCAAAACCGCAATATATGGTCCCACTTCTTGGGCCAATTGCAGCAATTTGGCTTTGGTCCCCACATCCGCAGAGCAACAAAGGTTGGTTTGTTTTTGCTCCATGATGTCGATGAGACGCTTGGTCACCCCATTTTGCGTATTCACTTTGATGGTCGAGTAGTTGAGGCGGGGAACGGCCTTGCGCTGTAAGCGCAATTGCTCATAACCAATCTGGTTATTTTGCACAAAGGCCAAGGTCAGATTATACATCTGCTCATCAATGCGATCATGTCGATACAAAATGTCCAAAATCTCGGCAATGGTATAGACCGACAAAGCCTGATAACCTTGTTTTTCCAAGGTCGATACGCCCCCTTGCATACGGTCCACAATCGAAATGACATAATCCACTTCTAAGCCTTCGGCCTCAATGACTTCCAAGGTCTCTATCATCGAGATGCCACTACTAATGACGTCATCAATAACAACGGCTTTTTGGCCCTCTTCAAAGACGCCTTCGACCATTTTTTTAGTCCCATGTTTTTTCACTTCCTTGCGCTTGACGATCATCGGTTTGTTGTGCATCATCGACAAGGCCGAGCTGAGCGAAAGGGCCGCATAAGGCACCCCACACAAATGGTCAAATTCCAAATCTTTGATCAATTCCCAAAGTTGCTCGCTAATTTCCTTAAGCAGTTTGGGGTAGGCCACCACCCGTCTAAAATCTAAATAAAAAGGCGAGGACAAGCCGCTCTTTAGCGTAAACTGCCCAAATTGCAATACGCCCAATTCTTCCAATTTCAGTAAAAGCGCTTCTTTCTTTTGCATAGTTTTATTAGTTGTGATGATGTTGTTTTAATGTTTTTTTGGGGCCTCCGCAGCAAAGCTGCGGCGCTACGTTTCAGGGCTCGCTATTCGCTCGGCCCTTCGGCGGCAAAGCCGCCTCGGTCTGGCCTGACGGCCACCCTTGCACATCGCTAGGCCGCTCATCTTTTGTACAAACTTTTGGCTTATATTGTTGGCCTAAAACCCTAATTCACTGATTTACAGCCATTAATCTCAATAAAGAAATCTTTATTTAAAGATTTAACGAAATGAAGATTCCGTTAAATAAAGAATTAAAGAAATAACGGAATCTTTATTCCTTGCATGCTCCAATTTTGCAGCTAGAGGCGAGTTCATGAGGGGGGGTAGCCCTCATTTTTAAATCATCGCGAAGCGATACCTTTTTGCTGTGGGTTTTAACCCACAGTATCGGCTGAGGGATGGTAGCGGGTGGCCGAAGGCCAGACCAAGCTTTTGAGCGTAGCGAAAAAGCGCAGGGCCGAGCAGACCTGCGAGCCCCCGCACAGCCCGACCCGCCCGCAGGGCGGGGCAGCCCCAAACCCTAAAAAAAAAGACCTTCCAGCCAACAGGCAGAACGTCTTTAAATAGGAGCGGCGGTCTTCAATTTCCCTCGAAAATCTTCTATCGATTGATAACCCTTGGCTTGCATAATGGCCGTTAGTTCGGCGCTGATTTGCGCAAAACAACGAGGACCAGTTTTCATCAGATGCGTGCCAATTTGTACGGCCTTGGCCCCACATAAAATATGCTCAAAGGCATCTTGGCCCGATTTGATGCCACCCACGGCCACCACCGAAATATCTGGCCGCAAGAGCAAATAAAACTGTCGGACATTGGCCAGGGCGGTGGCCTTGATATAATCGCCGCCCAAACCGCCAAAGCCATCTTTGGGGCGAATTAAGGTCTCTTCTTTTTCCCAATCAATGACCAAGCCATTGCCAATGCTATTGATGCAGCTCACAAAAGACAAGGGAAATTGATTGAGAATTTGGGCCATTTGCTCAAAATGCAGCAGGTCGAAATAGGGCGGTAATTTGACCCCCAAAGGCTTGTTGTTTTGGGCAAAAACAGCCGCTAATACTTTTTCGGTTTGCTCAAAATCGTAAGCCGTTTGGGGTTTGCCTGGCAAATTTGGACAAGACAAATTCAGCTCTATGGCCGCAATATTTTCCTCCTCTTGCATGGCCGCAATCATCTTGAGATTATCGGCCAAACTCATACCCGAAACCGAAACGATATAAGGCTTTTGAAAACTGGCCAATTCCTTAGCTGCCGCCAAATAATAAGCATGGCCCTTATTGGGCAAGCCCATAGAGTTGATGCTGCCCCAAGGCGTATCTACATAGCGAGGAGCGGGATTTCCCGATCTGGGCGCTAGGGTGGCGCTTTTGGACAAAATAGCTCCCGCCGCAGACTGTCCAAGGGCTTGCAACTCTTCTAAGCTGCTGCAGGCTGGACCAGAAGCATTGTATATACAGTTGGCTAATTTAATGTTCGCTATTTTTGTTTTCAGCATTTTTTTTAAATTAAAAAATTGAATAACTCAAATCAATATTTAATTATGAAGATTTTATTTTTATTTCTGGCTGTTTTGCTAGCAAATACTGCTTTTGCGCAAATTCAACCTTCTGAATCGAATGATCTAGATGGACCTAAATACAGAATTGTAACTGAGGCAGAACGAGAAGCTTTGGCCCAGAAAGGCTTGCATGTTGTCACCACCACAGATGAAGGATTACCCGATGATTGGGTTGAAGTATCTATCGAAGAACGAGAAGCTTTGGCTAGCAAAGGATTTCAAGTCATTACTACTACAGATGATGGACTACCCGACGACTGGGAGTTTGCCGATGAAGCCACTATCGCTAAACTAGTTGAAGCGGGTTATTGGAAAGAAAATGCGTCTACTAAAACAGGCGCTTGGGCAGATGGACAAGCGGGTTCTATGGAATCAGCAGGAGAGTATACGCTTATCCGCAGCAAAAGTGACCCTAAGCAATATGCCATTGTTTGTCAGAAAAATGATGGTATTTTAGAGATCTGCTGCATTAGAAAATTGTTCTAATCGATATTAAAATAAAGGGCTGTATATACAGCCCTTTTCTATTTATTCCCACTCAATTGTTGCTGGTGGTTTAGAGGTAATATCATAAACAATGCGGTTCACCTGCTCCACCTCATTGACAATGCGGTTAGAGATTTTGGCCAAAAGGGGAAGTGGTAATCTGGACCAATCGGCTGTCATGCCATCTACACTAGAGACCGCTCTTAGGCCTAAAGTATAATGATAGGTTCTTTCGTCGCCCATAACGCCTACGGTTCGGATGCCTGTGAGTACGGCAAAGTATTGCCAAACCTCTTCTTCTAAATCAGCGGCTTCAATTTCGCTTCGGAAGATATAATCGGCCTCTCTCAAAATGACCAATTTAGGTTCAGTTACTTCTCCAATTACTCGAATGGCTAAACCTGGTCCAGGAAAAGGTTGTCTATTGACCAAATAGCTGGGCAAGCCCAAAGCTGCCCCAACGGTCCGCACCTCATCCTTAAAAAGCAGGCGAAGTGGCTCAATCAGCTCTTTAAAATCGACGACATCAGGTAAGCCGCCCACATTATGGTGAGATTTAATCACGGCGGCATGTCCCGCCCCGCTTTCAATCACATCGGGATAAATCGTTCCTTGGACCAAAAAGTCTACTTCGCCGATTTTCTTGGCCTCATCTTCAAACACTCGGATAAAGGTCTCGCCAATGCGCTTGCGCTTTTCTTCTGGATCGCTAACCCCAGCTAATTGATTTAAAAAGCGCTCTTTAGCATCTACACAGATGAGCTGCAAATCGAGCTCTTGGCGAAACAGTTGCTCCACCTGCTCCGCCTCATTTTTACGCAGCAAGCCATTATCTACAAAAATGCAGGTCAACTGTTTGCCTACTGCTTTATGGACCAACATGGCCGCTACCGAAGAATCTACGCCTCCAGACAAAGCGCAAAGTACTTTCTTATCGCCAATCTTCGCTCGAATTTCGGCCAAACTGGCCTCAATAAAGTTATCCGTTTGCCAATCGCCTTTTAGGTCCGCCACTTCATAGAGGAAGTTATGGAGCATTTGCTGACCAAAAGCCGTATGCATGACCTCTGGATGATATTGGAAGCCATAAATTTGCTTTTCTTTTTGGGCAAAAGCCGCCACGGGACAATGATCGGTGCTCGCAATGGCTTCAAAGCCCGCTGGCAGTTCGCTGACTTGATAAGTGTGGCTCATCCAACAATCAGATTGAGCGGGAACCGATTTGAAAATAGCTGTTGGCTGCACTTGCAGCTCTTTTTTTCCATATTCTCTAGCCAAGGCTGGCGCTACTTTTCCTCCCGACAAATGGACCAAGAGCTGTGCCCCATAACAAATGCCTAAAATGGGTAAACCCAAATCTAAAATAGCGGGATCCATAGAGGGCGCTCCCTCTGCATAAACGACTGCGGGACCACCAGAAAGCACAATGGCTTTAGCGCCTTTGGCCTTGACCTCTTCGGCAGTAATTTGGCCCGAAACGACTTCGGAATACACTGAGGCCTCTCTTAATCTTCGGGCAATGAGTTGATTGTATTGGGCCCCAAAATCAAGGACCAGAACGACTTCTTTTTGCATAGTTTTATCTTTAAGCGTCTAGGCTATAATTTGGCGCCTCTTTCGTAATTTGAATATCATGTGGGTGGCTTTCTTTGAGGCCGGCATTGGTAATGCGGACAAATTGCGCTTTCTCGCTCAATTCGGCCACGGTTGCCGTGCCTGCATAGCCCATCCCTTGGCGAATCCCACCAACCAATTGGAAAATACTGTCTTCTACATAGCCTTTGTAAGCTACTCGACCTTCTACGCCTTCAGGGACCAGTTTTTTGCTATTTTTTTGCTCATCTTGGAAGTAGCGGTCTTTGCTGCCTTGTTCCATGGCTGCAATAGAGCCCATCCCTCGATATACTTTGAATTTTCGACCTTTGAAAAGTTCCATAGCGCCTGGACTCTCATCGCAGCCTGCAAAAATGCTCCCCATCATACAAGCGCTAGCACCCATACCTAAAGCCTTGACCAAATCGCCGGAGTATTTGATTCCCCCATCAGCAATAATGGGAATGTTATGGGCCTTGGCTGCCTGCGCACAATCGTAAATAGCGGTAATTTGAGGAACACCCACACCCGCTACAATCCGAGTGGTACAGATAGAACCAGGGCCAATGCCCACTTTAACGGCATCGGCCCCAGCTTGAATCAGGGCCAAAGTTCCCTGAGCAGTCGCTACATTTCCCGCAATGATTTGTAAATCAGGATAAGCTTGTTTTAGCGCTTTGATGGTGGCCAAGACCTTGGCTGAATGTCCATGCGCCGTATCTACAGTAACCACATCTACATGCGCTTGGACCAAAGCTGCGGCCCTTTCCATGGTATCTGCCGAGGTGCCCAAAGCGGCCCCCACTAACAAACGGCCTTGCTCATCTTTGGCGGCTTGGGGGTAGCGTTCGGCCTTTTCAATGTCTTTAATCGTAATGAGCCCTCCCAAACGGCCTTGCTCATCGACCAAAGGCAATTTCTCTACTCGATGTTGGCGCAAAATGGCCTTGGAGCCTTCTAAAGTAGTGCCGATAGGAGCCGTAACTAGGCCTTCTTTGGTCATCACTTCGCCAATTTTTTGGTCAAAATTGGTCTCAAAACGCAAATCTCTATTGGTTAAAATCCCCAAGAGTTTTTTGTTCTCATCACAAATCGGCACGCCCGAAATGCGATATTTTGACATCAAAGCTTCGGCTTCATGCACAAAATGATCGGGGCTGAGGTAAAATGGATTAGAGATGATGAAGTTCTGCGAGCGCTTCACGCGGTCCACCTCCTCGGCTTGTTGGGCAATGGACATATTTTTATGAATGATTCCCAAACCGCCTTGGCGGGCCATAGCAATAGCCATTCTAGACTCCGTAACAGTGTCCATAGCGGCACTAAGCAAAGGAATATTCAATTGGATTTTGGCGGTAAGTTGAGTTGATAAACTGACTTCTTGCGGAAGGACCTCAGAATAGGCAGGGACGAGCAGAATGTCGTCAAAGGTGAGGCCTGTTTTCAGCAATTTTTCCATAGAGAAGAGATTGATAGGGAGGCATGCACTGCCGCTTGTGAAAAAATTGCAAGCAAAAGTAAGCATCTTCTGCTAGAAAAAGGGGGGCTTTTCGGCCCTAAGCGTTTAACTAATTGTTAATTCAATTTGAGCCCTTAGGCTAGTCTAGTGAATTATCCCTAGTTTTGCAGCTCATTAAGGACTGAATTCAAAATCAACCCTTGATTATCAGTTTTTTATGTTTTTGGGGCTGCCCCGCCCTGTGGGCGGGTCGGGCTGTTTCAGGGCTCGCAGGTCTGCTCGGCCCTTCGCAAAAAATGCTGCGCATTTTTGCTCGGTCTGGCCCTGCGGGCCACCCTTGTCCATCCCTCAGCCGATACTGTGGGTTAACACCCACAGCAATCTGGTATCGCTTTGCGATGCCTTATAAATGAGGGTTAAAACCCTCATAAATTGATCTCTTTGGGCGGATGGAAATGAGGACTGTTGGACCCATTGACGGAATAAAGATTCCGTTAAATAAAGAATTAAAGATTTAAAGAAATAACGGAATCTTTAATGCTTGGAGGCCGAAGCAGAATGCCCAAAGTAAACCCAAAAGAGGAGCAGCCTAGCGATGTGCAGCAGTGGCCGTCAGGCCAGACCCAGGCGGCGCAGCCGCCGCAGGGCCGAGCGAACAGCGAGCTGCGGAACGTAGCGCCTGCCGCAGGCAGGAGGCCCCAAAAAAGACAAAAAGTTCTTCCAAAGCCAGATTTTTGAATCATTAAGAAAAAGCAACATGCAAAAGAAAGCGGCTAGCGGAATGGATATCAATTTGGGCAATTCCTGTTCTCAGGATGCCTATGCTTGGGCCAAAAAGACCTTTGTGCAAAGAGCAGGAAAGGCGGGGGCTTTGGCGCCCAATTTAGAAGGTGGATTTTCGAATTTGCTCTTATTTGGCCAAGAGCGAATTGGTATTGCTTCGGATGGCATCGGGACCAAAATTGAGTTGGCCGAAAGAAGCAAAAAATACGATACTCTGGGTTTTGATTTATTAGCCATGGTGGCCGATGATTTGGCCACAGCGGGCTTTGAACCCACCAACTTATCCAATATTATTGATGTAGATCATTTGGACCAAGCAATCATCAACGAGTTGATGAAAGGCTTGTCGGAGGCCTGTGCATTTACGGGCGTGAGCATCACGGGAGGCGAAATTGCCGAATTGGGCAATCGCATTTCGGGTTATGGCGAGGGGATGCACTTCAATTGGTGTTCTACGGCCATTGGGCATTTGCCCACGCAATTGGCACAGCCCATCGATGGCAGTCAGATAGAAGAGGGACAAGTTGTTGTGGCGGTGAAGAGCCAGGGCTTTAGAAGCAATGGCTTTTCGCTCATTAGGCGAATCATGGAAAAAAACTTTGGCCCAGATTGGCAGGATGCGCCCTATGATGATACTTGCAGTTGGGGCGAAAAACTCTTAACGCCCTCGCTGATTTGCGCGCCACTCATCAACAAATGGTTAAGCCATGATATTTTGCCCAGCGGCTTGGTCCATATTACGGGCGGCGGCATAGCCGACAACTTCAGGCGCTTGCTTAAGCGAAAAAATAAGGGAGCTCGTCTAGAAAACCTCTTTGCGCCCTTGCCAATGATGAAAAAAGTCATGAGTTTAGGGGAAATTACCTTAGAAGACGCCTACTTATACTGGAACATGGGAAATGCCTTTTTAGCCGTTTTGCCAGCCGAGCAGTTAGATGCTGCTTTAGCTTTGGCCCAAGATACTCCTTATCAGCTAGTTCGAGCGGGAGAAATTACGGCTACACCCAATATTCAGATTGTCTTGGAGGAAAAAACATTGAACTACAATTTCTAAGCATAGAAAAGACTGCCCAAATTGGGCAGTCTTTTTTTGTTGGACCACATATCTAATTTAATGACCAACTATCCACATATATTCCGTTATCTACGTCCCAATTTAGCCGATTGGCAGGGCCAGAAGATTGTGCAAGCTGCAGAGCTACATTTGGGCCTCAAAACGGGTGAAATTCGTTTAACTCAGCTCTTTTCTTTGGCCGAAGAGGCCCAAGAAGAGCAGCTCTTGGCCTTTGCAGAGGCTTGTATTCAAGATCCTTTGACGGACCAAATTGAAATCAATCAATTAAATTGGCCCAAAGGTTTTGCCTCGGCGGTAGCTATTGCCCAATTACCTGGAGTTACAGATGATGAGGGCCGCTCGGCCCAAATGGCTTGGGCCGATTTCTTCAATTTGCCTTTTGAGCCAGAAGAACAGCGCATTTTTAGCCAAACCATCTACCTCATAGAAAAGGATTTGACGGCTGAAGAGCTCAAGGCCTTGGCCCAGCGCCTTTTGGGCAACCCACTAATTCATCATTTTAGCTATTTCAAGGCCCAAGAAGGCGGTTTTGACCGCCCTTTTTATGTTCCCAAAGTGCAAATACAAGCCAATAAAGAGCGCCAACTGATTGATTTGGACCCTTTGAGCGACGAAGAACTGCTGCGGCTATCTAAAGAAATGGTTTTGGCCCTCAATTTAGCCGAAATGCAAGCCATTAGAGACTATTATGGCAGCGAGGCGGTCCAAGCATTTAGAGCGACCAAAGGCTTGCCCGCTCAACCAACCGACTGCGAGCTAGAAGTGCTGGCCCAAACTTGGTCCGAGCACTGCAAACACAAGGAATTTAATGCCTTGATTCACTATAAAAACCTAGAAACAGGCGAAGAAAAAGAGATTCATTCGCTCTTTAAGACCTTTATCAAAGGTGCTACCGATAATGTGGCTGCTTCTTTGGCCGAAAAAGGCAATGATTGGCTGGTCAAGGTGTTTTCTGATAATGCTGGAGTGGTTAAAGCTACGGATAAACATCTCTTTGTCTGGAAAGTAGAAACGCATAACTCGCCTTCTGCACTTGATCCTTATGGTGGAGCAATTACAGGCATTTTAGGGAACAATCGCGACCCACTAGGAACGGGAGTGGGTGGCGCTCAACTGCTGTTTAATACTAATGTCCTTTGTTTTGGCCCACCCAACTACAACAAAGCACTACTCAAGGGCCAATTGCATCCCCGCCAAATTATGGAAGGGGTCGTTTCAGGTATCGAAGATGGTGGAAATAAGTCTGGCGTGCCTACAGTCAACGGCTCAATTGTCTTTGATGAGCGCTATAGCGGCAAACCTTTGGTCTACTGTGGTACTGCGGGCATTATGCCTTACGATTATTTGGGCAAAAATAGCTGGGAAAAACCAATTGATGCTAATGATCGCATCATTATGGCCGGCGGTAGAGTGGGCAAAGATGGCATTCATGGCGCTACTTTCTCTTCTATTGAAATTGATGAGCATTCACCTATGTCAGCAGTCCAAATTGGTAGCCCTATCACCCAAAAAATGCTTTACGATTTTATGCGAGTGGCCACCGCTCAAGGACTCATTAAATGTAGTACGGATAATGGCGCAGGGGGACTCTCTTCTTCGGTGGGCGAACTGGCCGAAATTAGCGGCGGGGCTTTGGTCCAATTGGAAAAGGTGCCACTAAAATATGCAGGTCTTCGCCCTTGGGAAATCTTTGTCTCTGAGTCGCAAGAACGCATGACTTTAGTCGTGGAAACAGAAAAATGGCCTTCCCTAAAAGCGCTCGCGCTACAATATGAAGTGGAGCTCTCCGATATTGGCTATTTCACCAATGATGGCTATTTAGATATTCGCTACGAAGAGGAACAAATTGCCTTATTGAGTATGCAGTTTTTGCATGAAGGCGTTCCCCAAAAAGAAATGTGGGCCGAATGGGAAAAACCAGAACTTCAAGAGCCAGCGCTTCCCGAAAACTTAGATTATAATCAACTGCTCTTAGACCTGATGAGCAGCCTAAATATCTGCTCTAGAGAAAGTATTATCCGCCAATACGACCATGAGGTCAAAGGAAAAACTATTCTCAAGCCACTAATGGGCGCCAAAGGTAAAGCCCCTCAAGATGCAGCCGTTCTTCGCTTTGATTTCTCTGATTATCAAGGGGTAGCCGTATCTAATGGTATTATTCCCCGCTATGGCGATATTGATGCCTACCAAATGTCGGCCAGCGCCTTTGATGAGGCGATCCGCCAAATTATTTCGGTGGGTGGCCGCCTACCCAATATGACAGAAAACGATGATATTTTCTGGTCCATTAACGATAATTTTTGTGTGCCCGATTCGGAGTTTCATCCCGAACATAATCCAGATGGCAAACTCAAACTCGCCAAATTGGTGCAGATGTGCCAAGCCCTTTATGATATGGCCAGCTTTTTCGATATCCCCCTCACTTCAGGTAAGGACAGTATGAAAAACGACTTTAAGGCAGAGGGCCAAAAGATTTCGGTCCCGCCCACTATTCTCTACTCTTTTACGGCCAAAATGAAGGATGTTCGCCAAACCATTAGTGCAGAATTTAAAATGCCTGGCGACTTGATTTATCAATTGGGCACTACTTATAATGAATTGGGCGCCTCTGAGTTTTATCAGCTATTTGGCGAGTTAGGCGCTAATGTTCCTAAGGTCCGAAAAGAAGCCGCCAAAGCCCTTTATATCAAGGTTATGCAGGCTAATGAAGCTGGTTTGATCGCCTCTAGCCACGATTTATCCGATGGCGGCTTAGCCGTTGCCTTGGCCGAGTCTTGTTTCGGTGGCGATTTGGGCGCCAATATCCAACTGGAGCAATTAGGCGATTTGACGGCTGCACAATTGCTGTTTTCTGAGTCAAATTCTCGCTTTTTAGTCTCTATCGCCCCCGAAAATCAAGCTGCTTTTGAAGAAATTATGGGCGATTCTGCCTTTTTCTTGGGCCAAGTAAGCGACGACCAACAGTTGAGTATCCAACTCGGCCAAGAGGAGCTGATCCAATTGAACATCGAGCAATTGGAAACCGCTTGGTCGCAAACGCTTTCTCTCTAATTTCTGGACCTTCCTTTACTAAATAACTTACCATGGTACAAGTTCTTGTGCTTACTGGCTTTGGGATTAACTGCGAAGAAGAAACCGCCGCCGCCTACCAAATGGCAGGCGCCCAAGCCCATATCCACCACTTTAATGAGGTCCTTTTAGAGGGCCACGATATTCACCAATATCAATTGATTCACTTCCCTGGCGGCTTTTCTTTCGGAGATGATCTGGCCTCTGGCAAAGTGATGGCCAATAAAATCCGATATAAGAAGCTCCCCAATGGCAATAGCCTGCTCGATGAGCTCAAAATTTTCCTCAATAATGGCCATTTTATTATGGGCATTTGCAATGGCTTCCAAATGTTGGTGCGCCTGGGCCTTTTGCCCAATACCCGCCTCAGTTTTGTCCAACAATCTAGCCTTTTGCCCAATCTTTCTAGCCAATATGAGGACCGCTGGGTTTACTGTAAGGTGAATCCCGACTCCGAAAGCCCCTTCCTAAAAGGCATCGATATTATCCCGCTGCCGGTCCGCCACGGAGAAGGCCGCCTCCTTTTTGGCGATGACACACTCAAGCAGATTGTCCGCACAAAATCACTCAATTGCCTCAGCTATTGCCTAGAAAATGGCGACTTAGCCACTGAATATCCCGCTAATCCCAACGGCTCAGAGCTTTCTTGCGCCGGACTTTGCGATCCCACCGGCCAGGTTTTCGGCCTGATGCCCCATCCAGAAGCTTTTTTAAGCCTCTATAATCACCCGAATTGGCCCAAAATGAAACGCCAAAATCCTCAACTTTCTGAGGAGGGCTGGGGCCTGAAATTTTTCAAAAATATTGTGCAACATATTCAAGCGAATTAAGATTTGGGGCCTCCGCAGCAAAGCTGCGGCGCTACGTTTCAGGGCTCGCTATTCGCTCGGCCCTTCGCCAGCTTTGCTGGCTCGGTCTGGCCTGACGGCCACCCTTGCACATCGCTAGGCCTGCGGGCGCTTTGCGCCCTGCTATACTCAATAATGGACCACTAATTATTCTCTCACTTTTCTCTCAATTGCTTCTTATGCAGCTTCGCAAAATTAAAAGAGCTCTTCTTTCTGTTTCCGATAAATCGAATTTGATTCCCTTGGCTCAAGGCCTTCACGATTTAGGCGTTGAACTGATTTCTACGGGCGGCACAGGCCGAGCCCTGCAAGAGGCCAAAATTCCCTATACCGATATTCAAGCTGTTACGGGAAATCCAGAAGCTTTTGGTGGCCGAATGAAAACGATTTCTTTCCAAATTGGATCGGCCCTTTTGTTCGATCGAGAACGCGATGCCCAAGAGGCCCAAAACCTAAATATTGAGGGAATTGATTTGGTGGTTTGCAATCTCTACCCCTTCCAAAAGGTCCAAGAAGCTGGCGCCGATTTCCCCACCCTAATTGAAAATATTGACATTGGTGGTCCCACCATGATTAGAGCCGCCGCCAAAAACTTTAAGGATGTGGCCGTTTTGGTCCAATCTAGCGATTATGAAGGCTTTTTGGCCGAACTCCAAAGCCAAAATGGCCAAACAAGCCTAGCCCTCCGCCAACAATTGATGGCCAAAGCTTTCAATCATACGGCCGATTATGATGCCCGCATTGCTATGCGCATGGATGAAGAATTGGGCAAAAAGAGCCTCCGCCTAAGCTTTAAACAAGGCCGCTCTTTGCGCTATGGCGAAAATAGCCACCAAGCCGCCGAGTTTTACCGAGAAAATAGTTCAGCCCTCAGTTTGGCCGATATCCGCATTTTGCATGGCAAAGCCCTTTCTTATAATAATCTTTTGGATGTACAAGGCGCAGTAGATGCCGTTCAGGGATTAGGTGGACAAGCGGTGGCTGTGGTCAAACATAGCAATCCTTGCGGCCTGGCCAAAAGTATGGACCAAAGAACAGCCCTAGAAGCTGCTTGGTCTGGCGATCCCATTTCTGCTTTTGGCTCTATCATCGCTTTTAATCAAGCTTTGGAGCTCAAAACTGCCGAGTTTTTTCAATTAGATGCCGAGGACCGCAGCCAACGCAAATTTGTAGAGGTAGTTATCGCCCCAAAAATTACGGCTGAAGCGCTAGAATACTTACAGCAACACAAAAACCTAAGGGTTTTAGAGCTTGATATTGCTCGCCTTGAAAAGGCCATAGATTATCGTTATCTCTCAGGCAGTTTATTGGTCCAAGAAGCGGACCTTGCCCTATACAACCAACAAGAATCGGTCACGGCCCGCCCATTCCCCAGTGATGAAGCGGCCAAAGGCTTAGTTGAATTTGGTTTGCAGGCCATTAAGAGCATAAAATCTAATGCGATTGTGCTGGTCCAAGCGGTCAATCAGCAGCAATACCGAATTTTGGGCATGGGAGCAGGACAACCCAACCGCCTCGTCGCCACTAAACTAGCCATTGAAAAGGCCAAAGAAAACTTACAAAGAGAAGGCGTTCAAGATGTAGCCAGCGTTTTGGGCCAATGCTACCTAGTTTCCGATGCCTTTTTCCCTTTTGCCGATAATGTAGAACTAGCCGCCCAAGCAGGCATCCGCTATATTTTGCAGCCTGGCGGCTCTATTCGAGATAAATCGGTAATTGCCGCCTGCGATCAGGCCGATATCGCCATGTTATTTACTGGATTGCGTCATTTTAAGCATTAAATGGTCCATTTGCGTTTGGAAGCGGGCGCAGCCCGCTGGCCTAGCGATGTGAAGGGGTGGCCCCTAGGGCCAGACCGAGGCGGCTTTGCCGCCGAAGGGCCGAGCGAATAGCGAGCCCCACAACGTAGCGCCGCAGCTTCGCTGCGGAGGCCCCAAAAAACAAAACAGTCATCAATATGCAGCAAATAAAAAAACTGAGCATCAGCGGATTGCCGCTTTTGCATTCGGGAAAAGTTCGGGATAGTTTTGGGGTGGATGAGCAGCGGCGTTTGATTGCTTTGAGTGATCGAATTTCTGCTTTTAATCTAAAAATCAAAACGCCAATTCCAGAAAAAGGAGCCATACTGAATAGTCTTGCCAACTTTTGGATGCAAAAAACGCAGCAGATTATTCCCAATCATTTTTTGGCCCAAATTGACCCCAATTTGACCTTGGTCAAAGAGGCCAAAAGCTTCAAAATTGAGTTGGTCGTCCGCGCCTATTTGACGGGCTCCATTTGGCGGGCTTATGCGGAGGGCAAACGCCTATTTTCGGGCCTAGAATTGCCCGATGGATTGCGCAAAAACCAGGCTTTTGAGCAGCCGATTTTGACCCCCACCGCCAAAACGGAAGATGATGAGGAAATGAGTCCAACCGAAATTATTGCGGCAGGTTTGGCTACTGCTGAGGAATGGGATTATTTGGCCGAAAAAGCCTTAGCGCTTTTTGCTTTTGGGCAACAATATTTGGCTCCCAAAGGCATTTTGTTGGTCGATACCAAATATGAATTTGGCAAAATTGGCGATCAAATCATTTTGATTGATGAAATCCACACCCCAGATTCTTCTCGATTTTGGCGACAGGCCGATTATGAAAAAGATCCCCTGATAGTGGAGCAGCTCGATAAGGAATTTTTGCGGCAATGGATGTTAGCCAATAAAATTGAGGGCCAATTGCCTCAAGAACTGCCCGAATCGGTCGCCCAAGAAACTAGTCGCCGCTATCGTGAAATTTACGAGCGTATTCTAGGCGAAAAATGGTTGACCTCAAGCGAAGAACCGGCCCAAAGAATGGCCAAAAACCTATTAAAAGCTGGCTTAGTTGAGCAGCTTCCCACCGTAGAATTAAAATAAGCTATGAATCATAAAGCGATCTCTCCTTTAGATGGGCGCTATGCCCGAAAATTGCCTCTACATGGCGAATATTTTTCTGAATTTGCCCTGATGTATAATCGCTGCAAACTAGAATTACGCTATGCTTTGGCCCTAGATAAATTGGGCATTTTTCCTGCCCTTTCTGCCGAGGAACGGCAACGACTAGAAGCACTAATCGAGCATTTTTCAGAAGAAGATTATCAGGCCATCAAAACCATTGAGCAAAAAACAATGCATGATGTCAAGGCTTGCGAAATCTTCTTGCGAGAGAAAACCCAGATCAGTCAGGACCAACTTTTTCATTTTGCCCTGACTTCTGAGGATGCCAATAATATGGCCTATAATTATATGCTTAAAGGCTATTTGGAAGAGGTTCAATTGCCTCAAATTGAGCAACTTTTGCACAAGCTCATGCAATTGGCCGAAGATTGGAAAAGCATCCCTTTTCCCACAAAAACCCATGGACAAAAAGCTTCGCCTTCTACGGTGGGCAAAGAGTTGGCGGTTTATATCAATCGCATCGCTCGGGTTTATGAAAAGCTGAAAAATCATCGCTTTTATGCCAAATTGAGCGGGGCAGTGGGCAATTATTCGGCCATGTTGGCCGCTTTTCCAGAGGTAGATTGGCTAGATTTTGCCCAAAATTTCTTGGCCCAAGAAGGCTTTGAATTGAACTTGGCCACCACTCAAATTGAGGATCATGATAGCTGGGCCGAGTACTTCGATCTCAGTCGCCGCCTCAACAATATCGTCATGGACTTAGATGTCGATTGCTGGCTCTATATTTCTTATGAGCTTTTTTATGAGCGCAGCAAGGCCGGCGAGGTCGGCTCTTCGACCATGCCACATAAGGTTAACCCCATCAATTTCGAAAATAGCGAGGGTAATATGATGCTCTCTAATGGTCTATTGACGGTGCTTTCCGATAAACTTTGCCGCTCCAGAATGCAGCGCGATCTTTCCGATTCGACCGTGGAGCGCAATATGGGCGTGGCCTTGGCCCATGCCTATATGGCCATCGGCGAGACCTTGAGAGGACTGAATAAATTGGCCGTAAATGAGGCCCAATGCGCAGCCGTTTTGGACCAAAGTCCGGAGCTTTTGGCCGAGCCCATCCAAACCATTCTCAAAATTGCTGGTGTAGAAGATCCTTATAACCTCCTCAAAGCGGCTTCTCGAGGTAAAAAACCCACCCTAGACAGCCTTTTTGCCTTGGTGGACGGACTCGATATTTCCGAAGAAATCAAAAACCGCTGCAAGGCGCTGCGTCCAGATACTTATGTAGGCGATGCCATTCGCATTTGTGAGCTCGTTTTGGAACAAACGCAGGCGCTTTTGAAGCAGTAGGATTTGGGGCTGCCCCTCGCTTCGCTCGGGTCGGGCCATTCCGCAGCTCGCTGTTCGCTCGGCCCTTCAGGCTTTTTCGCTTCGCTACAAAAGCCTTTGGTCTGCCGCCTTCGGCGGCCCTGCTACAGCCCCTCAGCCAGATTTAATCGCGCTGCTTTGGCCATAGTTTGCTATGAATTTTCTGCTAGGCTAGCTATTTTTTAAGGGCATAGCCTTCGCTATAGCCGAGAAAAATAGGGCCGACTAGCGGGAAATTGCTGCAAACTATAAAAGTGAGTGCGTTTAAATCTGGCTATTGCCTGCGGGCGCTTCGCGCCCTGAGCGCCCAAAATTAGCCAATTTCATTCTCCAAAAGACGTTGATAAATACTCTTAATCTATGCGTATTGCCATTTTAGGAAGTGGGGGCAGAGAACATGCCCTAAGCTGGAAATTTGCTCAGGAATTGGGCGAAGAAAATGTTTTTTGCTGGCCCGGAAATGCGGGCATTCCCAATTCAGCAGCTATTGATATTCAAGATTTTGAAGCTTTAGCCCAATATAGCCAAGCTCAGCAAATCGATTATATTTTTGTGGGGCCAGAACAGCCCCTAACCGATGGCATTGTCGATTATTTTCGAGCAAATACCAATATTCAAATTATTGGGCCAACTCAGGCGGCGGCCCAGCTGGAAGCCTCAAAGATTTTTGCCAAAAACTTCATGCAAAAGTATGGGGTCAGCACCGCCAAGTTTAAGGCTTTTTCGGGCCAAGAATTGGCTGAGGCCAAAGCATTTTCCGCCCAATATTCGGGCAATTTGGTCCTAAAATTTGATGGTCTAGCAGGCGGCAAAGGCGTTTTTGTCTGCAGCAATATGGCCGAACTGGAAAATGCCTTAGAAGAGCTCATTAAAAAATATGGTCCCAGCGCTCGCTTTTTATTAGAAGAAAAAATCATTGGCGACGAGATTTCCATTTTGGGCTTTACCGATGGCAAAAACTGCAAGTTGTTTCCCCCAGCACAGGACCACAAACAGCTATTGGATGGCGATTTGGGGCCAAATACGGGAGGAATGGGCGTAATTTCTCCTGTTCCCGCTTGTCATGAGGATATTTTGGCCCAAATTCAAGAAGAAATTATTGCCCCCACCATAGCTGGCCTCGCTGCTGAAAACCTAGACTACAAAGGCATTATTTATTTTGGCGTCATGCTTTCAGAAGAGGGGCCCAAGCTCTTAGAATACAATGTTCGTTTTGGGGATCCAGAAACAGAGGTGCTTTTGCCACAGCTCAAAACGCCACTTTTGCCCTTAGTTCAAGCTTGTTTATCGGGTGAATTGGCTCAGGCGGAGATGGAATTTTGGCCAGGCTACTTTGTAGATGTGGTCCAAGTTGCGCCAGGTTACCCTGGCGCTTATCCCAAAGGGATGCCCCTGCTTTGTCAGGGCCAAATGCCTGAAGATGTCCTTGTTTTTTATGCTGGCGTAAGTCGAGTAGATGGACAACTTTGCAGCAGTGGTGGAAGAGTATTAAACATGTTGGCCCAAGCGCCTACTTTGGCCGAGGCCCAAGAAAAAGCCTATGCGGCTTGTCAGCAACTGAGCTTTGAGGGGGCTTTTTACCGTAAAGATATTGGCCAGAGAGTCTATAAAGTATTAAAAGCCTAAAACACAGCCAAGCCCTCATGGCCCAGCGCTGCGCAGCAGTGGCCGTCAGGCCAGACCGAGCCAGCGAAGCTGGCGAAGGGCCGAGCGAACAGCGAGCTGCGAAGCATAGCGCCGCAGCTTTGCTGCGGAGGCCCCAAAACATCAAAAAAAATGAAAAAAATAGCCCTATTTGCCTCTGGACGGGGGTCCAATTTGATGAACATTTTGGAGAGCATGCAAAATGGATGCTTAGCGAATCTGGCCGAGGCCGTTTTGGTCTTTTCCAACCAGTCTCAGGCGCCTGTTTTGGCCAAAGCGGAGGCTTTGGGTTTGGCGGTACATTGCATTCCAAGTCGAGGCAAAAAGCGCCTTGACTTTGATGCTGAAGTCTTGGATTTATTAGAAAAATATCGGCCCGACTACATTGTTTTAGCGGGTTATATGCGGGTATTGTCGGCTCCTTTTGTAGCAGCCTATGCGGGAAGAATCGTTAATATTCATCCTGCTGACACCCAAGTTCATCAGGGATTAGGGGCCTATCAATGGGCTTTTGAGCAGGGATTGAAAGAAACAAAAATCACCGTGCATTTGGTCGATCAGGGCTTAGATACAGGTCCAATAATCGCTCAGGCTCCAGTAAATTTGGCGGGTGTCAAAGATTTGGCGGAGGTAGAGCGGAGAGGTTTGGCGGTAGAGCATCAGCTTTATCCTCAGGCCTTGTATCAACTTTTTAGCAGCAGCAAAAACAAGCAATAAATATGTGTGGAATTGTCGGTTTTTATGGAAAGCCCAACATTGTCTATGACTTGATGTTGGGTTTGAGTGCTTTGCAGCATCGGGGACAAGATGCGGCGGGCATTATTACCTTTGAAAAAAGCTTTCATATAAAAAAGGGACTGGGTTTAGTCAATGATGTTTTTGCGCAGCGGCATGCCGATCGTTTGCGGGGAAATATTGGTTTGGGGCATGTGCGTTACACCACCCATGGCAGCAATGAACTCATTAACGCCCAGCCCATTGCGGCCAACTATCCTTTTGGGATTGCGATGGTGCACAACGGCAATGTGAGCAACTTTGAAGAAGTGCATAATCGCTTGTATAAGGAGTATCATATTTTGCCAGCGACCAGCAATGATCTAGAGCTTTTGCTCTATACTTTTAGCTCGGAATTGAATAAAAAAGACTTGGCCCAAATTGGTCCAGCTGATATATTTGATGCGGTTAGTGAAACCCAAAAAAAGGTACATGGGGCTTATTCGGTCATTGCGGCCATTGCCAATCATGGACTTTTGGCCTTTTGCGACCCCAATGGGATTCGGCCCTTGGTTTTGGGCCAAAAAGAAGGGCCTGATGGGCAGCCTGTTTATGGTTTTGCTTCGGAAAGCGTTTGTTTTGATCATTTGGGCTATACCCCCATTCGAGAATTGAAAGCGGGAGAAATCGTTTTTATTGATGAGAATCGCCAATTGCATAGCAGTTTGGGCCATAAAACGGCCGATAAATTCTGTGTATTTGAGTTTATCTACTTTGCCCGAGAAGATAGCGAGTTACAAGGCAAATTAGTAGCAGGTCAAAGAGTAAAAATGGGTAGAATGTTGGCCCAAAAAGTTCGAGAAATGGGCCTAGAAGCCGATATGGTTATAGATGTACCTAGTTCGGGCTATTTTGCCGCTTCGGGCCTTGCAGAAGCCTTAGACATCCCCTACAAAAGGGGGCTAGTTAAAAGCAATTATATTGGCCGCAGTTTTATTTCGCCTTCACAGGTAGAGCGGGAAGCCTTGGTCAAACGCAAACTTAATCCCATTGCACGGACAATCAAGGGCAAAAAGCTATTGGTGGTCGATGATTCTATTGTTCGAGGAACCACCTCAAAACGGATTGTCCAAATTTTGCGAGAAGCTGGGGCCGAAAAAGTCTATTTTGTTTCAGCGGCGCCGGCTATCAAGCACCCTTGTATTTATGGCATTGATATGTCGGTTAGTACAGAGCTTTTGGCAGTGGGCCGCAGCGATCAAGAAATCTGTGATTACATTGGAGCTGATGCCTTGATTTATCAAAAATTAGAGGACCTAAAAGCTATTTTTGAGCATAACGGTTTTTGCATGGCTTGCCTCGATGGAGCCTATCCCACTCCGGCCGCAAAAGAGGCTTTGGCCCAAATTGAGGCCGAGCGCTTGGCGATAAAGAAATAAAGATTCCGTTATTTCTTTATTTCGTTAAATCTTTAATTAAAGACTTCTTTATTAAGCTAAGCACTTACCTATCAATCAGTTAGCATAAAAGTCTATTTTATTATTTGGATTTGGGGCCCGCGGCCAGCTAGCCAAAGGCTAGCTCGGCCGCCGCTATGCTCCGCAGCTCGCTGTTCGCTCGGCCCTTCGGCGGCAAAGCCGCCTCGGTCTGGCCTTCGGCCACTGCTGCGCAGCGCTGGGCCAAATGGACGTCTAAGAGGGTGGCAAAAAATCTAATAGAAAAGGGGAGCGCCTAAAAAATTAGGGCTCCCCTTTTGCTCTATTTTCTGGCTTTTTTTTCCTCTTTTCCTGAGGCTAAAAAGCGACCCAATAATTCCTTTTTCCTGCCTTAAAATTTAAAGGGAAAAAGTTGAGGGACTAATAAAGTCCTTTACCAATTTAATTTAAAATTTTGGGCAATTGGATAATTTTGCAAAAACTCCTCTTTGGCCTCTGGGCCTTTAGCGGCCTTATAGACTTGCCAGAAACTTTGCCAGAAGCTTTCTTTTTGGGCCACATAATCTTTGTGGGTTCGGGCAAAGGCATCAAGGCTAAAGATATCGGCTTTTTGCATGCTTAAGCGATAAATGTAAAGATAAGCCAAATCGGACCAATAGCCTTTGGGATAACCTAAGCGATAAGTTTCAAAATCGCGAATATTACTACTATTGGCAATCTTGATAAAATCCTCGGCGGCCTGTTCATTTTCGATGGCCTTATTTTTAGGGAAACGTTCTTCAAAATTGCCATAACTGCTCCAGCCATAGAGTTGAGTATAGCTATCGAGTAGAGCCATTTGGAAAAGGCTATCTTCTTTGGGAGAAACAGTATCTAGGCTAGCTTGATGTTTTCTAAAATAGCGCTCATAAGTTCTAAAATCATTACTCATTTGGGCCAAAATCCAAGCCCGTTGATTTCGGGCCTGTTCAATATGTTCTCGATGAGATTGAGAAGGAAATTTAAAGTTTTCGAGTAATTGTTGATAAGCCGCATAACTATTTTCTTTTTCTGCTTGGGCTTGGGCTTTTTGGAGCAACTGAAGTTGGAGACCTTCGATTTGCAAATGGCTCAACTTATTTTTTTGCAGCTTTCTGATGCTTTTATCATCTAAAGTATTGTATCGCCTTTCGGCAGATTTGGCATATTGAAATGCTTGGCCAAGATCAAAAAACTCAGCGTATTTTGGATTGGCAAAAATGCGGGCCAATTGGTACTCTGCTTCTACGCCAATATAAGCTTTGGGATCGAGAATGCGGGCTTCAAAAAGGGTAATGGCTTCTTCTACTTCTCCTTTTTTGAGGGCTTTATAGGCTGCTTTGAATTGGGCAAAAAGAGGGCTGGCACTCAGGAAAAGGGCCAAGCCAATAGCTAATCTAATTTTCATAAATTTATAATTATCAGCAATTAAAATTTGTATATAATATAGTTTCAAAGATTACGTTATTTCTTTAATTCGTTAATTAACGGAATCTTTATTTCTTTATTCAAGGCGAGTGGGCGGCTTTGCCGCCTTGGCCCTTTGGGCCAAAATGGCCTAGCGATGTGGAAGGGTGGCCAAAGGCCAGACCGAGGCGGCTTTGCCGCCGAAGGGCCGAGCGAATAGCGAGCCCTGTAACGTAGCGCCGCAGCGAAGCTGCGGAGGCCCCCAAAAAATAGTTTTTTAGTAGATAAAAGAAATGCCCTAGTCCAGTAAAAGGATTAGGGCATTGCTAAAAAGGGGCCTAAAAATTAGTTAGGCATTGGGAGAGAGTCGCCGTTCATGCTATAAACATAAGCCCATAGCGAGATGAAAAGGATAAGAAAAAGGGCGAGTCCGAGGAGGAACTTCTCTGTTCCCCATACTTTTTGATGGTTGCTCATTGTGGTTATATTTTCAATAGTCAAAAATCTATAGATTGAAGTGAGGGGCAAATTAAAGAAATAAGTCTAAAGAAGGCTTATAGAATGGGGCAAAATTTACATTATTGCATGGCTTTTATTTTCTGGAAAATGCTTTTGAAGGCGCCTTTTCGGATAAGTTGGCCGAGTTCTTTCCAGCGTAAGCGTTTAAAATAAAGCTTCATTTTTTCGGCTATGGCTTGATGTTGTTTTGGGGCCTTTTGGAGTTCTACTTTAGTTAGGCTGAGGGGAGTTTTAAGCATATTTTGGCCTAAGCGGATGGCATCGCAATGGGCGCCGCTGCCATCTAGTCCAATATTTTTGACCAATGCTCGGTATGGGTGGAGAGCCAAGCCATTTTGGAGAAAAATGCTGGCGTGCCAATGGCAGGCCCAGGTATTGAGTTCGCCAGATAGGTTTTGTTGCAATTGTTTATAAAAGCTCTCTTTTTGGCCTCCATTAAAGCTAAAAGGGTCGTAATTTTTATTGATTTGAGCGAGTATATTGGCGGTATCATCTCGATAATGTTTCCAGGCGCGTTGCCAGCTAGCCCAGCCCCAGCAGCTATTGACATTATAAAAAAAGCTAGGGCCTAAATCTTCTTCTTGTAGTTTGAGTGGGTAGATAAATCCACTAATGTGCATGACTTCCTCTACATCTTGATACAAATCAAGTGCTTGATTCATATAGCGCAGAAAATATGGGCTAGCCACAATATCATTTTCTAGGATAATGGCTCTTCCGTGTTTTTCCATTACTTCGGTTACCCCAGCTACAATATTTTTGCGCAGTCCCCAATTTTCTTCTCGCTCAATAATTTCTAGTTGTTTGGCCCAAGTTTGTTCTCGGATCAGCTGCCGAACAGCGGCAATGTCGGCCAAATCGTTGGGACTAGCATCAGCCTTTGGCCCATCCGAATAAATATAAATAGGGCTTTGGCTTGCCTCCTCATTTTCGGCTAAGGCGGCTAATGTTTGCGCCAAATGATCGGGTCTTTGGTAGACAAAAAGGACAACTGGGGCAAAAGTCGATAAAGACATAAGTTTATGATTGTTTATAAAGGCAAATATATGTAGAAGCGCTGTATCTTAAAGGCCCCTATATCAGAACATACATAATTTATTATCCTAATGAAAAGAATAAGCTTTTTGGCCTTTTTGGTCTTGCAACTATATAGTACTATAAGTTGGAGCCAAAAAACAGCTTTTGCCGTAGAATTAGCCGCCTTTGAGAAACAAGTGGATCTTAGTTATTTTAGCCCCATTCAAGCCGTTTATGAGCTCTATGATGTAAACGACTTTTACCGCTATCAGATTCCAGCCAAAAGTAAAGCAGAAGCCGAAACCTTATTAGCCGAAGTACGCGCAGGCAAATTTCCCTATGCTAGAATCATTGACTTTAAGGCTAGAGAAGAAGCTTGCAAAAACTCTTGTGGATTTTGGGCCCCAAAATATACTGGGCGAAATAATGATAATGACGAGCAAGAAGAAGCTTGGGCCAACACTCCAAATAACAACCCTCCCAATCAACTTTTGGCCTCCAAAAAGACCAATAAAACAGCCTTAGCTCCACCTCAAAACCGCAGTTTAGGTGGACTAGCCGCCCCAGAAGAGAGCTTGAGCTCTGCCATCTTTTTTGATTTTAATAGCAGCGAAATTCCCAGTCGAGAAAGTTATAAGATCAATTACCTAAGCGAATTGATGAAGTCAAACCCAGAGTATACTTTGGTCCTAAATGGCCATTCTGATGCCATTGGTGAGGAAGACAAAAACCTCAATCTCTCTAAAGAACGACTCGAAAAAGTAATGCTCAGCCTATTTATGAAAGGCGTAGAAGGCGAGCGCATGCGCATTCGTCCCCAAGGCGAACTAGAACCCATTGCCATCAATGAATACCCCAACGGAAGCGATAGCCCAGAAGGCCGCCGCTATAATCGACGTGTTCAACTCCAATTACTAAATGATAAAGGCGAAGAATTACCCCTTTTAGCCCCAATTGAAATCCCTGAACAGCTCCAAATTGGAGAATAATGGACAAAAAATATTAAAAAAAAGGGCCTTTCGATTGATCGAAAGGCCCTTGCTATTTACGCTAATTAAAGTCTAAACGATAAATCTTTAATCAGTTTTTGATCCAATTCAGGTAACAAATGTCTTGGAATTAAATAGGTGGCTAAGCCCGCCAAATCACCAAAAATATGGTGTTTGTTCAAGGCGCCCTCCAAATATCCAGCTCCTGAAGATCCCCCAGTTCCCGCTCGCATACCAATCATACGACGCACCATAATCATGTGGCGATAACGGAAAGTTGACATCAATTCATCCAATTCTAGCAATTTATTTAAGAGCTGAAATGGCTGCTGCAACAAAGGATATTCACGGTACAAATAGATAAATAAGGCCGAGCGACAGGCTTTTTCACTCAATCGAACTGGGCGATTTTCTGAAGCAAAGAAGAGCTCATCAAAGGCTTTCATGCTAATTTCTGAACGCTCAGAGCCCTTCAAACCAGCCAAATATACCCCTCTATAATGCGCCCAAAATGGATGCAGTTCTGAATTCCCCCCCTCTTTTTCCTCAAAATTTTGCCAATAATCCAATTGCCAAAAAGGCATCCGAGCCAACCAATTATCCAATAATTCAAACAAAGACAAACTATTTTCTGCCGCTTTTATGGCCTCAATATGCTCTTCTCTTAACTGCTTTTCATAGTATTTTTTGGCATGTCGATGATCCATTTTTAAGCCCAAACGAGTCTCAATTAAACGAAATTGAAAGCTCTGAAAACCCGAAGCAGGAGTCAATAAATCTCTAAAATCTAAGAAATCCATAGGCGTCATGGTCTCCATAACCCGAACCTGAGCCACCAATAATTTCCAAATTTCTACCACCCGATTCAACCGATGTGTAACCACCTGCAACCCCTTAGAATTGTCATTGATGTACTGCTCATCAAAAATTTTTAAGATAGACCCTAACTCATGCTGAACCTGCTTAAACCAAAGCTCATAAGCCTGATGAACAATGATAAATAACATCTCATCATGCGCATCTACCCCCTGCGCCTCACTTTCCAATTGCTGAGCCGACAAAATTTTATCTAAGCCCAAATAGTCGTTGTAATACTGCTCTTTTCCAGTATAAGAGTTTTTCATAGTAGCTGTTTTTATGCGACTTTTCACCGCGTTTCTTGCAACTTTAGGCAATTTTAAGCAGCTCTCCAATTCCAAATCAAAATTCTAACTCAAGAATAATATTTCGGCTTTTGATCATACGTTTCTCTAATTTTTAGCCTTTTTATTATACGTTTTTTTAGGGGCCTCCGCAGCACAGCTGCGGCGCTACGTTTCAGGGCTCGCAAGACGCTCGGCCCTTCGGCGGACTAGCCGCCTCGGTCTGGCGCTCCGCGCCACCCCTGCACATCGCTAGGCCAAAACCCAAGCTCGGCCAAAAACAAAATCCCCATTTTATAGGCTTTTGCGCCATAAAGATTTAAAGAAATAAAGAATTCTTTATTTCTTTAAATCTTTATTTCTTTATTGGAATTTCAAGCCCAAATCCTTAGCTTTAAGCCTAGATCACTGCCCTTTTTGGGCCATTTTTTTGCCTCAAAATCTATCGTATGCCCGTCAAAATAGGGGTCGTCTCTCAAAAAGGAGGCGTCGGAAAAAGTACGCTCTGCCGCCTGCTCGCCAGAGAATATGCCGCCAACGATTGGGAAGTTAAAATCGCCGATATGGATGTTTCCCAATCCACGTCCTTTAACTGGAATAGCCGCCGATTACAACAAAATATACTGCCCGCTATCTCTGTAGAACAGTTTGCAGAGGTCAAAAGAGCCATCAAAATTAGCCAAAATCACGACCTCATTATCTTTGATGGCGCCCCCAGCTCTAACCGCCTTACCCTAGAAATTGCCCAAACTTCTGACCTTATTTTGCTCCCCACTGGTACCGCTCTAGACGATCTAGAACCGACCATCAAACTGGCCCACGAACTCAAAAAACGCAAGATCCCACGCCAAAAAATTGCCCTGGTCCTCTCCAGAATCGGTACCTCTAAAGCCGAAATCGAAGAGGCCAAAGACTATATTTCAATCACTGGATACCCACTTATCGAAGGCTATTTAGAAGAAAAAACCGCCTACCGAAGAGCTAGCGATTTGGGCCAAGCCCTAACCGAAACCCCCTACCCTAGCCTCAATGAAAAGGCCGATATTTTGGTCCAAAATATTATCAATTACCTAGCTAAAATCAGCTAGTTCCCCCCCCAAAAACAGCCCCTTTTCTTGGGCATTTTTAGCCTAAAACGACCTAAATTCAATCCCAAAAACGACTCATTGACGTCTTTTTGTTTAAAAAATAACGCTCTACTCCCCCTTTTATTCTCGACGTTTTTTAACAAGTCTCCTAAACTTTTATCTATTTTTTTAATGTCTAAAAAGGTTGATAACTGTTTATTTACATTAAAAACCCATAGAGTTACTTACCTTTCGTAAATAATTTTACATCCATTTTTTTAGATATAATTATGTGATTATGGCCAAAATACCCGCTCCCAAAAAGCTAAAAAGTAGCAAAGGACAGCCTCCAAAAGAAGAAAATAGTAGCAAAAATCTCGAAAAAAGACCAAAAATTGAACGAGTTGCCCTCAATTTTTCAGTCGATGCCGACTTCAGAAAAGCGCTAAAATCTGCCGCCCTAGAAGAGGAAATTTCTATGGTAGAGTTATTAAAAAAAATGTTCGATTTTTATCAAAATCGAGACTAATAAAATAGCCGCTTTTTTGCCTTTTTTTAAGCCGTCGTTTTCTTAAAAACGACGGCTTTTTTGTCTTTTTTCTAAAAAATTTGTCGTCGTTTTTAAAAATTGTCGCCCTAAATTAGACTATACACGACTACGAAAAAAGCTTTTTTATGGCCTATAAATCCTATTTAGACTAGGTTTTATTTGTAATTCAGACACCTACTAAACATCTATACGAAAAAAATGCTTTTTATAAATTAGTTTAGTCACTTTTTTGTTCTTAATGGTCAAAAAATCGACTAAAAAGCCTTTCAAAAATTTATTTTTCGTGTATAAGTTTTAAGTGACTAGAAATTGCGTCAGAATGGCAAAAAAAATTTTAATTTTTTAAACCAACAACAACAATTTTCAAACAACAACAAAATCCACGACAGTTTAGCGCCAGCCCCGCTCTCGGGCGTACGCGCGCGAGGCCAAGAGTTAAGCTATACCCTTTTGTTGTTGTTTATTTTAACAACAATACTTTTCTATATTTTCCGACCCCGTAACTAATTGATTGTCATTTGATTACAAAGGTTAACAACGACGGATTTGGGGTGTTAGAACGACGGATTTGGGGTGTTTTTGGTTTTTAACGACGACGGATTTGGGGTGTCGAACGACAATTTTGGGGTGAAAAACGACGGATTTGGGGTGTTTTTATTCCTTCAAATTGCAGTTTTTTTTCGCCGCTGCGTTGATAATGCCGTTTTTTGTGGATAAATTAGCCCAAAATTGTGGAAAACTGCCTCAAACGCCCATTTTATGCCAATAACTTAAAAGTATGGAACAAAAAAACAAAAGACAGGTTGCTTCAACAGTTAGAGAAGCAAACGAATTGATCGAAGCTAGCTACCGGTTTTCTGTCTGGGAGGATCGGATTTTTTTGCTCACCCTTTCGCAAATCCAAGCAGAGGATGACGACTTCAAAATTTACAAAATCTACGTCAAGGATTTGGCCCGAGAATATGGCTTGGCGACTAAAAGTGTTTACGAAAATATCCGAGAGGCTGTTTCTTCCTTGC
This sequence comes from Saprospira sp. CCB-QB6, assembly GCF_028464065.1. Taxonomy (NCBI): domain Bacteria; kingdom Pseudomonadati; phylum Bacteroidota; class Saprospiria; order Saprospirales; family Saprospiraceae; genus Saprospira; species Saprospira sp. CCB-QB6. Next base: position 32,601 of record NZ_CP116809.1, read on the forward strand.
AGCGCAAAACCATCAGCATCCCTTTTCGCTTCGATGAGGGGCCTGGAAAATTGACGACCAGCTTTTTCACCTCCTTCGGCGAATTGGACCAATCTGACTTTAGCCACATCCTGGTGGAGCTGCACCCCAAGCTCAAGCCCTACCTGCTGCAGCTCAAAGAGCGCTTCACTCAGTACAACATTTCCTTCCTAGTCCGCATGCAGAGCCACTACTCCAAGCGGATCTACAAACTTCTCAAACAGTACCACCCCTTGAGTCGACGAAGAATTAGCGTTCAGCAACTCAAGCAAATTTTGCAAATCGAGCCAGAGGAGTACAAGCGCTACTTCGACTTCAAGCGCCGAGTGATTCTCAAAGCTCAAGAAGATTTGGCCGAGTACACCGACCTGAAGTTTGAGTTTGAGGAGGAGCGCAAGGGCCGAAAGGTTCAAGCTATTTTGTTCACTATTTTTACCAACGAAAAAAACGAAATTGAAAGCGCGCCAGCACCCAAGAGCAAAACCCCAAAAAAACTCCAAGCGGCTCCAAGCCAAAACAAGCTTTCGCCAGCGGCCCAAAAACTTTTTGATCAGGTGGAGCACTGGGGACTCTCTCGGCAGGATTTTGAAAAATACCTAGAGCAGAAAACCCAAGAGGAATTCCAAACCTGCATCGACCTGACCCTGCAAAACGAAAAAGTCAAAAACCGAGTGGCTTACTTGGTGAGTTTACTTAAAAAAGAAAATTTAAAGGCCGTCAAAAAGTTAGAAGAAAATGGACAGCCTCCAGTGCTCAAAAATTCTTTCCATCAGGAATTCAAAAAGTTGGAAAAGGAGCATCAGCTGGAAGTGAGTCAATGCCGAGCCCATTACCACCAACTGGCCCAAGAGGAGATTTTGCGGCAGTTGCAAGATGGCCCCAGCATCGAGCGCTTCATCAGCCAGTTTCGGGCGCAAAACTCTTGGATGCCGCTCAACCTGCAGGCTTTTCGGCGAGAGTTTGAGGAAAGTCGAATGTTTCAGGGCCGAGTTTACAACCTCTTCCGCCAAGTTTTGCCCCAATTGCCCGAATTGGAGCAAAAGCGGGATTTGCAGATCAAAAAGCTGGAAAAAGATTTCTGGGCATTAGTCAAGAAGCTGAGGAACGCCTAAGAGGCCCCTAGCTGCCCGTCTAAGCGCTTTAAATCTCGTTTTGATGTATTGGGTTGTTAGGGGTGGAGATCGTCGATTAGGAGCTAAATGAGCGCCTTTTAGCAAAATGGGGACTGTGCGAGGCGGATTGCTGAAGTTCAGGCTTGGAGCTCCGCATGGAAGCATTTTGCTTCTGCAAGTTTGGATGATAAAGCTAGTTTGCCGTTTAAGGCCCTTTTTGGGCGATTTGAGCGCTTTAAATCTCGTTTTGGTGCATTGGGTTGTCAGGGGTGGAGATCGTCGCTTAGAAGCCAAATGAGCGCCTTTTAGCAAAATGGGGACTGTGCGAGGCGGATTGCTGAAGTTCAGGCTTGGAGCTCCGCATGGAAGCATTTTGCTTCTGCAAGTTTGGATGATAAAGCTAGTTTGTCGTTTAAGGCCCTTTTTGGGCGATTTGAGCGCTTTAAATCTCGTTTTGGTGTATTGGGTTGTCAGGGGTGGAGATCGTCGCTTAGAAGGCAAATGAGCGCCTTTTAGTAAAATCTTGGTCCAGACTTCTGCGTTTGGAGGCGAGCGCAGCGAGCCGGCTTAGGGATGGGCAGCAGTGGCCGCAGGCCAGACCGAGCCAGCAGAGCTGGCGAAGGGCCGAGCGAATAGCGAGCTGCGAGACAGCCCGACCCGAGGCCCAAGGGGCCGAAGGGGAAGCTCCTAAATAGTGTTAGATTTGTTCCTGTAAATTAATTAGGGATCTAAAATTTGGATCGACTTTTTAGCGCTTTAAAAAGCTTAATTAACTGATTATCAGTATAAAGATTTCTTTATTTAACGGAATCTTTATTTCGTTAAATCTTTAATTAAAGATTTTGTTGTATATACGAAAATGGCTTATTTAGGCCAATTTAGCGCTTCTTTTTCTATGGCTTTAAGCTCCTTTAAAAAGCTATGAAAACTATCTTGGAAAAGGCTCATTTTGGGTTGTTCGAGTTGGGTAAATGCTTCTAAATCTTGGGCCGTTTGGTAGCTATCTTGGCAGCCAAACAGATGCAAATTGCTTTTGAGTTGATGGAGTAGGCGGGTTAATTTTGGCCAATTATTGTTGGTTTGGGCTGTTGCAAGTTGAGTTTGCATCTGGGTTAACTCTTGGGCAAAATCTTGGAGAAAGGGGCGCCATTGTTCTTCTTGGGGGCCGACTAATTGTTGGAGGCGTTGGAGTTTTATTTTTGGGGAATTCATTTTTTTGGAGACAGTTCTTCTTGTTCTAAAATGCGGTAAATTGTTGATTTTCCGATGCCTAGGGCTTGGGCGGCTTTAACAACATGATTTTTTTGGACATAGAGCTGATGCATAATAATTTGTCGTTGGTATTCCTGCATGCTGCTTCCTTCTTTAATCCATTGTTGGACCTCTTGTTTAAAATCGTCTTCTTGCCAAAGGTCTTTGCCTTTGAGCAGGCGATCTGTGCAAAGTAGGGCCGAGCGTTCGATCAGTTGTTTCAGTTCGCGTAGGTTTTCGCTAAAGTACCAATTTTTCAAGCGGTTTTGTGCTGATTTGTGTAGGCCCTTGACTTGCAGGCCTTGTTCTTCGCAAAATTGTTTGAGGAGTTGTTGGCTGAGGTTAATCAATTCGCCTTTTCCGCGTTCGGCCAAAGAGGGAACCTTGAGGCGGCGTTCTTTGAGTTGTTGGAGTAAACTACTTGAAAACTGTTTATTTTCTTGCCAATAATCAAGATCTTTGCTGCTGCTCAAATACAACTTTTGGTTGAGAAAGACGGGGCTATCACCTTGAGGCAAAATATATTTCCCCTCTCGTAAAAACTTGGCCAGCTGTTCTTGTAAATCAAAGGGCAGCAACTCGATATGCTGAATGAGCAAAGCGCCAAAACTGCGATTAGAAAGCACCCCAAAATGTCGTTCTTGGCCCTTTTTTTTGCCTTGGCCAAAAAGCAGTCGTTCCAAATCTTCAGTTTTATGATCTAGCAAATTGAAGCGTTGAAAAGGCATTTGGGCAAAGGGCGAAAGGCCGTGCATGGCTCCCGCCAACCAGCTTTTTCCACTACCTGCGGCACCTTGTAAAAAGATAAAATCTTTATTTTGGGCCAATAATTTGGCCCGTTTAAAAAGGCGAATCATCAGTTTACTTTGCCCCAAAAGGCCCAATTCTGCAAATTCTGCAATCAATTGTTCTTCCTCCAAATCAAGTTGTTGATATTGCTTTTGCCAACCCTTCAAAAGTGGGACTAATTGCTTCAAAAAGAAGGGGAAAGGGGCATTGAGCAAGACAATTTGCCGAGCTTGCAAATCTTGATAATCGGCCCAGCTGATCTCTGGAGCCCAACAAAAAAGCTGTCCAAGTTGCCGAACCTGGCTAGCTGTTAAATCGGCCAAAGCGGAAAAGGGAAGAATGGAAGCCGCTAATTTTTCTTCGCCCAATTCCCAGTCCTCCAAAGACGCCAAAGCGGCCAATAGTTCTTGCTTTTGCTGTTTGGGCCAGGCCCATAATCCCAATCGTAAAGGCGCTTTCATCTGATAAAATTGAAGAATAAGAGGATGTTTGTTTTTTGGGGCCGCCCGCCTTTGGCGGGCGGTTACTCCCTTTGGTCGTCGAACTGCAGCCTAAAGGCCTTGTTGTCGTTCCGCAGCTCGCTATTCGCTCGGCCCTTCGGCCTGCGGCCTCGGTCTGGCCTAAGGGCCACTGCTGCACATCGCTAGGCCGAGGGCCGTTTCCAAGCTTTCGACAAAAGTTGGGGCTTTTTTGTAATTTTGGAGGACGCTCGATCTCCTTTGGGCCAAAATGAAAATAAAACCTATGCCTAGTTTAGAAAAAGAAAGCAAAAAATCTCAAATCTATCGAGCCGCCGCTCAACTCTTTAAAGAAAAAGGTTACCAAGCTGCTTCCATGCGCGATTTAGCCGAGCGGGTAGAGCTGCGAGCCTCTAGTCTTTACAATCACATTGGGTCCAAAGAAGAGATTTTGCAGCAAATTTGTTTTGAACATGCCCAAGATTTTCTCAAAGCTATGCAAGAGGTGGAAGAACTTCCCATCAGTCAGGGCCAAAAAATTGAGCGTTTACTGCGCTTACATATTCGCAAGGCGCTCAAGGATGTGAGTAGCCTAACGGTCTTCAATGATGAATGGAAACACCTTAGCAGCCCCCATCTCGAAAAGTTTAGACGGCTGCGCAAAGATTATGAAAATCGCTTTAGGGCCATTATTGAGCAAGCCGTAGCCGCTGGAGAATTACCCCAGCTAGACACAGAACTTTTGCTTTATGCTTTGCTCAATGCGATTCATTGGCTGCCAAATTGGAATCATCGCAATAGTACACTTACTGCCAGCGAATTAGAAGAACAAGTATTACGCATCCTACTCAAAGGAATCCAAAAATAAATGCCCTACGGCCTTTTTTTTTGAAGCCAAATTTATAGAAACGAACATTTGTTCGTATTATTTAGCTCGCCCAATTCAATCAAGAGAAACAAACTACTTATGGAAAGCAATATCAGCACTCAAATCGATAAGGCAACTTTGCGCCAATCTTTCTTTTTGGCTAGCCAGGCTAGAGCAATGGCCACCCTTTACGAAGAGAATTTTAAGTTGGTCGCTAAGTATGTGCATGCTACTTCTAGAGGGCATGAAGTTTTGCAAGTGGCCTTAGGTAGCCAATTGCTTCCTCAAGATTTTGTGGCCCCTTATTATCGAGATGATGCACTTTTGCTAGCTATCGGTATGCAGCCCTATGATTTAATGTTGCAACTGCTCGCCAAGCGAAATGATCCCTTTTCTGGCGGCCGAACTTATTATTCGCATCCCAGCTTAAGGGATGAAGATAAACCCAAAATCCCTCATCAATCTTCTGCTACAGGTATGCAGGCTATTCCCACTACTGGGGTGGCTATGGGAATCCAGTACAAAGAAAAAATGGGCCTTTATACCGAAGATTTTCAGGGCCAATTGCCGATTGCAGTTTGTTCTTTGGGCGATGCCTCGGTAACAGAAGGCGAGGTGGCGGAGGCTTTCCAAATGGCCGCCCTTAAGCAGTTTCCCATTTTGTATGTGGTTCAAGATAATGGCTGGGATATTTCTGCCAATGCAGAAGAAACCCGTGCCCAAAATGCCTTTGAATATATTCAAGGTTTCCACGGCATCGAGGCCCGCCAAATTCAAGGCAATAACTTTCTAGAGAGCTATCTTGAGATTCAAGATATTCTGCGCATTATGCGCAAAGAACGTCGCCCCTTTTTGTTGCACGCTTCGGTGCCTTTGCTCAATCACCACACTTCTGGGGTGCGCATGGAGTGGTACCGAGATGATCTCGAAGAACAGCGCAAATTAGATCCTACCCCCATTTTTATCCGCCAAATGCTGGCCGAAGGCTTTAGCCAAAGCGATATTGAGGATATTGAACAGGCCGCCAAAGAAAAGGTGCAAGCCGATTTCGAGCGCGCTTTAGCCCAAGAGGATCCTCAAGCAGAAGATATTTTTAAGCATGTTTATGCCCCCACACCTGTTACCAGCGAACAAGGCGAACGCCGACCCGCTAATGGAGAGGAAAAAGTGATGGTCGATTCAGCACTTTTTGCCGTTCAAGAACTGATGGAGGATCATCCTGAATGTTTGCTTTATGGCCAAGATGTGGGCGGCCGCTTAGGCGGGGTGTTCCGCGAAGCGGCTACTCTAGCCCAAAAGTTTGGCGATGACCGAGTTTTTAATACGCCCATCCAAGAGGCCTTTATTATTGGAAGCACGGTGGGGATGGCCGCTACTGGCCTTCGCCCCATCGTAGAGGTCCAATTTGCCGATTATATCTGGCCAGGCCTCAATCAATTGTTTACCGAATTAAGCCGATCGTATTATCTCTCTAACGGAAAATGGCCCGCAAGCATGATTCTCCGCGTGCCTATCGGCGCTTATGGAAGTGGTGGCCCTTATCACTCTTCTAGCGTAGAATCGGTCTTGACCAATATCAAGGGAATTAAAATCGCTTATCCTAGCAATGGCGCCGATCTAAAAGGCTTGATGAAGTCAGCTTATCTAGATCCCAACCCCGTCGTTATTTTTGAACATAAAGGGCTGTATTGGTCTAAGGTGCCTGGCACCGCCGCCGCCCGAACCATTATGCCCGATCGCGATTATGCTTTGCCTTTTGGCCAAGCCAATATGGTCCTAGAAGCCACCGAAGAGAAAAAGGCGGAAGGCCCTGTAGCTTTGGTCGTTTCTTACGGTATGGGCGTGCATTGGGCCCTTAACGCAGCCAAAGCTTTCCCTGGCCAAGTTTCCATTCTGGATCTCCGCACTTTGGCCCCTCTAGATACCGAAATGATTTATGCCCAGCTCAAAAAACATCACCGCTGTCTAGTCCTCACCGAGGAGCCTGTAAATTGCACTTTTGCCCAAAGTATCGCCGCCCGAATCCAAGAAAATTGCTTTGAGTCGCTCGATGCTCCAGTCCAAACTTTAGGCGCAGAAGATTTACCCGCTATTCCTTTGCACGAAAATCTAGAAAAAGCCATGCTCCCTTCTAGCCAGAAGGTCCAAACTGCTTTAGAAAAGTTGCTGAAGTACTAGTAGGGGCCTCCGCAGCAAGCTGCGGCGCTACGTTACAGGGCTCGCAGGTCTGCTCGGCCCTGCAGCCGCCAAAGGCGGCTTTGGGCTGGCGCTTTGCGCCACCCTTTCACATCGCTAGGCCGCTCCACCAAATAGCTAAAGGTTTGGCCTTTTTCTTCGGCTGCCTAACCACTGAGATTGAATTTAAAAAACACTGACTATATATGACCGAATTATATCCACTCCAATTGTCGGATGTTCGCCAAGAAACAGAGGATTGCCGCTCTTTGGCCTTTGCCATCCCCCAAAACCTCCAAGAGAAGTTTAAGTTTGTTCAGGGCCAATACCTGACCCTGCAAACCAAAATCAATGGAGAAGATGTTCGCCGTAGTTACTCGATTTGTTCTAGCCCCTTGGACCAAGAGCTTCGGGTGGCCGTCAAATTATTGCCCGGCGGTAAGTTCTCTACTTTTGCCAATGAGGTGCTAAAGGTGGGCGATGAACTCTTGGCTATGCCGCCTATGGGAAATTTCTATACGGATTTAGATCCCCAACAAAGTAAACACTATTTCTGTGTGGCTGCAGGTAGCGGCATCACGCCTATGATGTCGATTATCAAAACGACCCTAGAAACAGAGCCGAATAGCCAGATTACCTTGCTTTATGGCAATAAAAATACCCGCAATATTATTTTTCATGAGCAACTAGAAGGGCTGAAAAATAAGTACTTAGAGCGCTTTACGATCATTTATATTCTCAGCCGTGAAAAACTAGATGAGGATATCCTTTTTGGCCGCATCGATGCCCAAAAGTTTGAGGCGATTAGCCAAACTTTAGTCGATCTCAACACAGTTGACGAATGTTTCCTTTGTGGACCAGAAGCAATGATTCTCGCTCTTAAAGAGGGCTTGGCCCAAAAAGGACTAAACAAGAAAAATATTCATTTCGAACTCTTTGGAACCAACCAAAAAGGACAGAAAAAACCAGAAATCAAAGAAGAAAATCAAGGCAAGGCCGCTAAAGTAGAGGTCCGCGTAGATGGCCGCAGCTTTGTTTTTGATTTGCCCTTTGGCCAAGATAATTTATTAGATGCCTCGATGAAAGAAGGTGCTGACCTCCCCTTTGCTTGTAAAGGCGGCGTTTGCTGTACTTGTAAGGCCCGACTCAAAAAAGGGGAAGTGGAGATGATGGTCAATTATGCTCTAGAACCCGAAGAGGTAGCCGATGGACTGATTCTCAGCTGCCAAGCTTACCCCAAATCAGAAGAAATCATGCTCGATTTTGACGATATTTAAGTAAGCGTACGAACAAGCGTTCGTATTTTTCCTTATATTAAAGAATCAAGCCTTAAGTCTATTTTGACTAAGATGATAAAATAGAATACTTATGACTAAGTCTATCAATATTGCAAAATTAGAAGAGCGTTTTCAAGCTAAGGTAGATGCCGAGCAGAAAATCGAGCCTAAAGATTGGATGCCAGAGGCTTACCGCAAAACGCTAATTCGCCAGATTTCTCAGCATGCACACTCTGAAGTAGTGGGGATGCTTCCAGAAGGAAACTGGATTTTGAGAGCACCCAGCCTTCGCCGCAAAGTGGCCCTTTTGGCCAAAGTACAAGATGAGGCCGGCCACGGTCTTTACCTTTATAGCGCTGCCGAAACCTTGGGCATCGACAGAGATGAGCTCTATGCGCAGTTGCTTTCGGGCAAAGCCAAATATTCCAGCATCTTTAATTATCCCACTCAAACTTGGGCCGATATCGGAACAGTGGGCTGGTTGGTCGATGGCGCAGCCATTATGAACCAAGTGATGCTAACCCGCACCTCTTATGGTCCTTATGCCCGCGCTATGGTGCGCATTTGTAAGGAAGAGAGTTTTCATCAGCGCCAAGGCTATGAAATTCTTTTGGCCCTTAGTCAAGGTACCGAAGAGCAGCGCCAAATGCTACAAGATGCAGTAAATCGCTGGTGGTGGCCCTCTTTGATGATGTTTGGACCAAGTGATGCCGCTTCTACGCATTCGGCCCAATCTATGGCCTGGAAAATCAAGCGAAAATCAAATGACCAACTCCGCCAAGAGTTTGTCGATGCAACGGTCCGCCAAGCCGAATACTTGGGCGTGACTTTGCCCGATCCAGACCTCAAATGGAATGAAGAAAGAGGACATTACGATTTTGGCGAAATCAATTGGGATGAATTCTGGGCCGTGGTTAAAGGCCGAGGACGTTGCAATAAAAACCGCCTGAAAACAAGACGCAAAGCGCATGAAAATGGCGCTTGGGTTAGAGAAGCCGCTATGGCTCATGCCGAGAAGCGAGCCGCCCGCCAAAAGGAAGAGGGCATCGCCTAAAACGGAATTGGCCTAGCGATGTGAAAGGGTGGCGCAAAGCGCCAGCCCAAAGCCGCCTTTGGCGGCTGCAGGGCCGAGCAGACCTGCGAGCCCTGTAACGTAGCGCCGACGACCGGAGGGAGACGGAGGCCCCAAAACATTAAAAATAACAAGCAATGGATAAGAAATCATGGCCTCTATGGGAGGTGTTTATCAGAAGTAAATCGGGTTTGCAGCACAAACATGTGGGCAGCCTGCATGCCGTAGATGCGCAAATGGCCCTAGAAAATGCTAGAGATGTATATACGCGCAGAAATGAAGGTTTGAGCATTTGGGTGATCCCTTCTAGCCAAATTGTGGCCTCTGAACCCGAAGACGAGTATATCTTCGAGGCGGCCAAATCTAAGGTGTATCGCCACCCCACTTTCTATGATATTCCCGATGAAGTGGGCCATATGTAGCCCTATTTGCTCAGACCAAAAAAACTGAATCTTATGGATCAAGCTGCCGCCTTACTGGACTATGTCCTCCGATTGGCAGATACCAATCTCGTTTTGGGCCAACGCCTAGCAGAATGTTGCGGACATGCCCCAGAACTAGAGTTAGATATTGCATTAACCAATATTTCTTTGGACCTAATGGGCCAAGCCAGATCACTTTATCAATATGCCGCAGAGCTGAAGGGCGAGGGCTGCACTGAAGATGATTTAGCTTATTTGCGGACCGAAAGAGAGTTTCGCAATCCCCTCTTGGTGGAGTACCCCAATGAGGATTTTGCCTATACCATTTTGCGCCAATTTCTCTTCGATGCCTATAATCAACTCTTTTATCAGGCCCTACAAAATAGCAGCGATGCCCGCCTAGCAGAAATCGCCCGCAAGTCGATTAAAGAAATTCGCTATCACCTTCGCTTTAGCGCCGAATGGTGCATCCGCCTAGGCGATGGCACCGAATTGAGCCGCCAAAAAATGCAAACGGCCCTAGATGACCTTTGGGATTATACCGCCGAGCTTTGCACGCCCAATGCTACCGATCAGACGCTTTTGTCTAGCGGCATTGCCGTAGATCTCGAACAGCTTAAAGCGCCTTATTTTGAGCGAGTAGAAGAAATTTTGACCAAAGCTACCCTCGAAAAACCCGATTATGAACCCTTCCAACAAGGGGGCAAAGAGGGCAGCCATACCGAATTTTTAGGCCACCTTTTGGCCGAATTGCAGGTACTTCAAAGAACCTATCCAGGAGCAGAATGGTAATGTTTTGGGGCTTCCCCGCCTGCAGGCGGGTCGGGCTGTGCCGCAGCTCGCTGTTCGCTCGGCCCTTCGCCGCTTTCAGCGGCTCGGTCTGGCCCTACGGGCCACTGCTATCCATCCCTAAGCCAGGCCCGTGCTTAGCCTATTAAAGAAATAACGGAATCTTTATTTCTTTAATCCGTTAATTCTTTATTTAAAGAAATCTTTATCCAATTATGGCGGTACAAATCGCAGCAGTAGAAGGCTATTTGGCCCAGGTCAAAGATCCCGAAATTCCGGTCCTATCGGTTTTGGATATGGGGGTGGTTCGGGCCATTCGTCCCTTTGAAGAAGAGGGGGTAGAAATCGACTTGACGCCGACTTATTCGGGCTGTCCCGCTATGAGTACCATTTCATTTGATATTATAGCGGAACTAGAGGCCCAAGGCATTCATCCCGTAAAAATCAATATGGTGCTTAGTCCAGCTTGGACCACCGACTGGCTCACGGAAGAGGGCCGGAAAAAACTGCGGGCTTATGGCATTGCTCCTCCCGAGGGGCAGGCGGGCCGGATTGATGCACTTTTTGGGGAAGCTCCACAACCCGCTTGCCCCCGTTGCGATTCTAGAAATACGAAGCAGTTGAGCCAATTTGGTTCTACGGCTTGCAAGGCCTTGTATCAATGCCAAGATTGCAAAGAGCCTTTTGACTACTTTAAATGTCATTAAAAAGTAAATATGTCTGACTTACTACTAAAAAAACAAGAAGGGGCCATTTTAGAGCTGTCGCTCAATCGTCCCAAACAATATAATAGTTTCAATCGCCCGATGGCTTTGGCCCTTATTGCCGCTTTAGAAGAAGCTGCTGCGGACCAAAGTATTCGGGTGATTGTGTTAACGGCCCAGGGCAAAGGCTTTTGCGCTGGCCAAGATCTCAATGAAGTTACCGACCCCAATAATGGGATTAACTTTGAGGCCATTTTAGAAGAGCACTACAATCCCATTATTCGTCTAATTCGCCGTACCGAAAAGCCTGTGATTGCCGCTTTGCAAGGAGTGGCTGCTGGCGCTGGGGCCAATATTGCTTTGGCTTGTGATTTTGTAGTTTGTAGCGAAAAGGCCAGCTTTACCCAAGCCTTTAGCAAAATTGGTTTGGTACCCGATAGCGGCGGAAGCTACATTTTACCTCGTTTGGTGGGCTGGCAAAGAGCCAATGCTATGCTTATGCTCAGCGAGAAGTTTACTGCTCAAGAAGCTTTGGAACTAGGGATGATTTATAAAGTAGTGGCCGCAGAAGAATTAACAACAGCTACTCAACAATTGGCGGAGCGCTTGGCCAATATGCCCGGCCAAGCTTTGGGTTGGACCAAACGTCTGCTGAATGCTTCTATTACAAATACTTTAGAAGAACAACTCGAACTAGAATCAGACCTACAAATTAAAGCAGGCTATTCGGCTGACTTTAAGGAAGGGGTGGCCGCTTTTTTAGAAAAACGTGCCCCAAAATTTAATCAAGACAAATAAAGTGATTTCCATGAAAGTTGCTGTTATCGGAGCAGGAGCTATGGGCAGCGGCATTGCTCAAATTGCCGCCACCCAAGGCCATTCCGTATACTTATATGACAAGTTTCCGCAGGCGCTAGAAAAGGCCCTCGGAAAGCTAAAGAAAATTCTCAATCGCTTAGTTGAAAAAGGGCGTTTGGGCCAAGAAGAGGCCGAAGCCATTTATGGCCGAATTGAGCCCATCTCTGAACTTGAAAAATTGGCCGATTCGGGCCTAGTGATTGAGGCCATTGTTGAAAATCTGGAGATTAAAAAGGCCGTTTTTCAAGAGCTAGAAAGTCTAGTGGCCAAGGATTGTATTTTGGCCTCTAATACCTCATCACTCTCTATTGCTTCTATTGCGGCAGCTTGCCAGCAATCGGAGCGCGTATTGGGCATCCACTTTTTCAATCCAGCTCCCTTGATGAAGCTGGTCGAAATTATTCCAGCGGTCCAAACCGCTGATGTAGTGACCCAAAAAGCCAAAGCAATCATTGATGGCTGGGGCAAATTGACCGTATTGGCCAAGGATACTCCCGGCTTTATTGTCAATCGTGTGGCCCGCCCATTTTATGGCGAAGCCCTTCGCATTTTAGAAGAAGGCATTGCTGATGTAGCGACTATTGATTGGGCCATGAAGGAGTTGGGAGGCTTTAGAATGGGGCCTTTTACTCTTATGGATTATATCGGGAATGATATCAATTATACCGTGACCGAAACCGTTTTCAAAGCTTTTTATTACGATCCTCGCTATAAGCCCGCTTTTACACAAAAGCGCTTGGCTGAGGCTGGATTCTTGGGCCGAAAAACGGGCCGTGGCTATTATAGTTATGCAGAAGGCGCAACAGCCCCTGCTCCACAAAAAGAGGAGCTTTTGGGCCAACAGATTTTGCATCGCATTCTGGTCATGTTAATCAATGAAGCAGCTGATGCCCTCTTTTGGCAGGTAGCTAGCGCTAAGGATATTGATTTGGCCATGACTAAGGGGGTTAATTATCCCAAAGGATTATTGGCTTGGGCCAATGAATTGGGCGCAGCTCATTGTGTAGAGCAACTCGATGCCCTTTATGATACTTACCGAGAAGATCGTTATCGCTGTTCGCCTTTATTGAGAAGAATGGCTCAAGAAAATACCTCTTTCGATGTCTAAAGAAAAAGCAGAATGGATCGTGGGCGAACAGATGTTGGCCAAAGATGCCTTTAGCCAATGGCTAGGCATTCAGGTGGATGAAATTCGCCCGGGCTTTGCCGAGCTAAGCATGCGGGTTCGTCCCGAAATGACAAATGGTTTTGGCATTGCGCATGGTGGCATTTGCTATTCTTTGGCCGATACAGCCTTGGCTTTTGCGGCCAATGCACATGGTCCAAAAAGCCGCTCGATCAATACCTCTATTGTGCATACTTTGGCGGTAGCTGAGGGCGAAAAATTATTAGCGAGGGCCGAAGAAGAATATTTGCACCCCAAATTGGCCCATTATAAGGTCCATATTTATAACGGAAAAGGCGAACAAGTGGCCATTTTCCAAGGCTCGGTTTATCGCTCTTCTAAAAGCTGGACCCCAGAGGAGCTGGCCTAGCCGAGACAGGCGGCGAAGCCGCCGCAGGCTTAGGGATGGATAGCAGTGGCCGTTAGGCCAGACCCAGCAGGCGAAGCCTGCGCAGGGCCGAGCGAGCAGCGAGCTGCGGCACAGCCCGACCCGCCTGAAAGGCGGGGAAGCCCCCTATTTTAAATGCGTTCTAAGAGAACAACAAGCAACAACAATATGTCTAAAGCAAGTTTTTTGGTGGATGGTGTACGCACGGCCATCGGTAATTTTGGCGGGACTTTATCGCCTGTTCGGACCGATGATTTGGCGGCCCATGTGATTAAGGAATTGGTGGCCCGCCATCCCAATATTCCGCAAGATAGTTATGATGATGTGATTTTGGGCTGTGCCAATCAGGCCGGAGAAGACAACCGAAATGTGGCCCGTATGGCGCTTTTGTTGGCGGGTTTGCCTTATTCGGTGCCTGGCGAAACGGTGAATCGACTTTGTGCTTCGGGCATGTCGGCTGCTATTCATGCGCATCGGGCCATTATGGCGGGCGATGGGGAGCTGTTTTTGGCTGGAGGCGTGGAGCATATGACCCGCGGTCCTTGGGTCATTTCTAAGGTCTCTAAACCTTTTGGCCGAGATGCGCAGATGCATGATTCTAGCTTCGGTTGGCGCTTTGTCAATCCCAAAATGAAGGAAATTTATGGAGTGGATGGCATGGGCGTAACTGCCGAGAACTTGGTGGATTTGCACCAAATTTCAAGAGCTGATCAAGATCTTTTTGCCTATCGCTCTCAAATGAAGGCGGCTGCGGCTCAAGAAAAAGGCATTTTGGCCGAAGAAATTGTGCCGATTGCCATCAAACGACGCAAACAAGAGGACCTTATTTTTGATCAAGATGAGTTCATCAAACCCAATTCTAGTCTAGAAGTTTTGGGCAAGTTGCGGGCTGCTTTTCGCAAGGAAGGCGGTAGCGTGACGGCGGGCAATTCTTCTGGCCTCAATGATGGCGCAGCGGTTAATCTTATCGCTTCGGCAGCAGCGGTGGAGCGCTACCAATTGCAGCCTTTGGCCCAAATTATTAGCTCGGCTGTGGTGGGCGTAGAGCCTCGAATTATGGGAATCGGTCCCGTAGAAGCTAGCCGAAAAGCCTTGGCCAAAGCTGGACTCAGCCTCGATCAAATGGATGTGATTGAGCTCAATGAGGCCTTTGCTGCCCAAAGTTTGGCTTGCACCCGCAGCCTCGGTCTAGCCGATGACGATCCTCGCATCAATCCCAATGGCGGTGCGATTGCCATTGGCCACCCCTTGGGGGTAACGGGCGCCCGCATTTTGTTGGCGGCCGCTCGAGAGTTGCAGCGCAAAGGTGGAAAATACGCTTTGGTAACGATGTGTATTGGCGTGGGCCAAGGCTATGCAACCATCATCAAAAATGTAAATGTCTAAACAGTTTTGGGGCCTCCGCTGCGGCTTCGCCTTGCGGCGCTACGTTTCGCAGCTCGCTATTCGCTCGGCCCTTCGCCAGCTTCGCTGGCTTGGTCTGGCCTTCGGCCACTGCTGCACATCGCTAGGCCAAATAACAGTCTTGCGTTTTGGTCCTAAAATTTACAACTGGCTGATAAGTAGCTATTTGGACCAATAAAGATTTCTTTAATTAAAGAAATAAAGAATTAACGGATTAAAGATTTAAAGAAATAAAGAAGATGTCAACAACTCCCAATATTCCCAACTTTGCTTTGGGGCAGTGGCAGCCGCATGAAGGCGATGGCATTGCACAATACAATGCCATTACGGGCCAATTGATCAGCACCGTAGGCAGCCAAGGTTTAGATTATGCGGCTATGGCCCAATACGCCAGAGAAGTCGGTAACCGCAATTTGCGCAAAATGACTTTTCACCAAAGAGGTAGAATGCTCAAGAAATTGGCTTTACACCTTTACGGAATGCGCAAAAAATATTATCCACTGAGTTACCAAACTGGGGCCACCAAAGTCGATAGCTGGATTGATATTGATGGGGGAATTGGGACGCTCTTCGCTTATGCTTCTTTGCGTAAAAAATTTCAAGACCAACCCTATTTTGTAGATGGCGAAACGGCTCCTTTGTCTAAAGAAGGGACCTTTGTGGGCCAACATATTATGGTCCCTCGTCGCGGGGTGGCCATTCATATCAATGCCTTTAATTTTCCCATTTGGGGAATGCTAGAAAAATTGGCGGTCAATCTTTTGGCGGGTATGCCGGCTATTGTCAAACCTGCTGAACAAACTTCTTATTTGACCCAAGCCATGGTGCAAGATATTGTGGCTTCAGGCATTTTGCCCGAGGGCGCTTTGCAGTTGGTTTGTGGTTCTGGTGTTGGCATTTTGGATTCGGTGACTTCTCAAGATGTAGTGACCTTTACGGGCTCGGCTAGTACGGGCCGTATGCTCAAAAGCTTGCCCCAGATTGTAGAGCAGGCCGTTCCCTTTAATATGGAAGCCGACTCTTTGAATTGCTCTGTTTTGGGCCTAAATGCCTTGCCTGGCACGCCCGAATTTGATCTATTTATCAAAGAGGTGCGCAAAGAGATGACCGTAAAAGCAGGGCAAAAATGTACGGCTATTCGCCGCATTTTGGTCCCTCGCCAGCAAATGGATGCGGTCCAAGAGGCTTTGAGCCAACAATTGGCCAAAACTGTAGTGGGCGACCCTCAGCTAGAGGGAGTGCGTATGGGCGCCTTGGCTAGCAAAGAACAGGTTGCTGAAGTGCGCAAGCAAGTTGGCCTTTTGTCAGAAGAAAACGAATTAGTTTTTGGTCAAATGACCGATTTTGAAGTCATGGGCGCTTCTGCCGAAACAGGGGCATTTTTGGCGCCTATGCTCATGCGTTGTGCAGATGGTTTCAAAGCAACTCGAGTACATGAACTAGAAGCTTTTGGTCCAGCCAGCACTTTGATTCCTTATGATAATACAGAAGAAGCTGCGGCCTTGGCTCGAATGGGAAAAGGTTCTTTAGTAGCCTCTATTGTTACTGCAGACGACCAAGAAGCCAGAGAATTTGTCATGGAGGCGGCTAGCCATCATGGTCGAATTTTGATCCTCAACCGCGATTCGGCTAAAGAAAGTACTGGACATGGTTCGCCCATGCCTTTATTGAGCCATGGTGGTCCTGGACGAGCAGGAGGTGGAGAAGAAATGGGGGGAATGCGTGGTGTTAAGCATTATTTACAGCGGACCGCCTTGCAGGGGAGTCCAACCACTCTTTCTAATGTCACGCAGACCTATCAATATGGCGGTCGCTATATTGAGGACCAAGTTCATCCTTTCCGCAAGCATTTTGAAGAATTGCAGGTTGGCGAAACTTGGATCACGCATAAACATACCGTTAGCGAGACCGATATTACCAATTTTGCCAATGTGAGCGGCGACAACTTTTATGCGCATATGGATGCCACCTCTTTGGAGGGGACCATTTTTGAGCAGCGAGTGGCACATGGTTATTTTGTCTTGGCCAAGGCCGCTGGTTTATTTGTCGAGCCCAGAAAAGGGCCCGTTTTGCTCAACTATGGCTTAGAAGAATGCCGCTTTGTCAAGCCTGTTTATCCAGGAATGACGATTGGCGTGCGCTTGACGGTTAAGGAAAAAGTGGCCCAAGAAAAGCGGGAGCCAGAAGATATTGCCAAGGGAATCGTCAAGTTTTTGGTAGATGTCTATGATGAAACTGGCGAAAGTGTGGCCATTGCCACCATTTTGACTATGGTGAAGATGTTGGACCAAAACGGAATTGACTAAATTTGGGCGTAGAGGCGGGCCGAAGGCCCGCCTGGCCACAACAAGCTCTTTAGGGCGCAGTTCGACGACCGAAGGGAGTAACGCCCCAAAAACATTAAAATATAGTATAAAAACGAGATAGCATGGAAGATAAGACGCAGTTAGGAAAAGTAGAATTGACGGTAGAGAAAGGCGTGGCAAAAATTAGTTTTTACCATCCGGCGCATAACTCTTTGCCTGGGAAATTGCTGGCCAAATTGGCCAATACGATCACGGAAGTATCGGCTATGGAGGCTGTAAAAGTGATTGTTTTGCAGAGTGAGGGCAATCGCACATTTTGTGCGGGAGCTAGTTTTGACGAATTGATTTCAATTAAGGATTTGGAGACGGGAAAGGCCTTTTTTATGGGTTTTGCCAATGTCATCAATGCTTGCCGCAAATCTTCAAAATTGATTATTGGCCGAGTGCAGGGTAAAGCTGTAGGCGGTGGAGTTGGTTTGGCTTCTGCCTGTGATTATTGTTTTGCCACCCAATACGCCTCCGTAAAATTGAGCGAATTGGCCATTGGTATTGGTCCTTTTGTAGTGGGGCCAGCGGTAGAGCGCAAAGTGGGTCTATCGGCCTTTTCGCAAATGGCCATCAATGCCACACAATGGTATTCAGCAGAATGGGCCAGAGAAAAAGGACTTTTTACCGAAGTATTTGAGAGCGCGGAATTGATGGATGAGGCTATCTTGAAATTGAGCTTCAACTTGTCAAATTCTAGTCCTGAGGCCATGCAAGAGCTCAAAGGAATTTGCTGGAAAGGCACCGAAAACTGGGATGAGCTTTTGGCAGAACGAGCGGCCATTAGTGGGCGTTTGGTCCTTTCTGATTTTACTGTAAATGCCATCAATGACTTTAAGGCCAAGGCCTAAGCAAAAGCGAAAAAAATGTTTTACGAGTTTAGAGGATACCGCCCTGTGGTGCATGAAACGGCTTTTGTGCATCCTCAGGCTAATGTAACGGGCAATGTGTTCATCGGAGCGCATTGTTATATTGGGCCAGGGGCTGTTTTGCGGGGAGATTGGGGCGAAATTCGCTTAGAAGAAGGCTGCAATATTCAGGAAAACTGTGTGGTCCATATGTTCCCAGGCCGCTCAGCTTACTTTGGAGCTGGGGCGCATGTGGGACATGGAGCCATTATTCATGGGGCGCATTTGGAAGAAAATACCATGGTCGGTATGAATGCGGTTTTGATGGATGATGTTCGCCTAGGGGCCCATAGTATTGTGGGTGCTTTGAGTTTCTTAAAAGGCGAAATGAAGATTCCGCCTCGTTCTTTGGTGGTCGGAAATCCCGCCAGAATTGTCAAAGAGCTAAGTGATGAAATGATTGCTTGGAAGCGAAAAGGAACGGGACTTTACCAGCAATTGCCTAAAGATTGCCATGAGAGTTTAAAAGTTTGCGAGCCTTTAAGGCAAGCAGAAGAAGGGCGGCTGGGTCGTCAAGCTTTTGCCGAATTTGAAAGCCTGAAGCGAACAAAGCGAAAATAAATGAAAAGCCCCTGCAATTATAGGGGCTTTTTTATGGCTAATATTTATTGGTCCCTCAACTTTTTCCTTTTAATAAAAAGGAGTGGAGAAGTCATTAAAGTTGCTTTTGAAGAAAAGACTAAGGATAATAATTTGGGGCCCGCGGCCAGCTTTGCTGGCCGCCGCTATGCTACGGGGCTCGCAGGTCTGCTCGGCCCTGCGCCGCCTTTGGCGGCTGGGTCTGGCCTTCGGCCACCCCTCCGCAGCGCTGGGCCGCTCATCTTTACTAGCAGCTTTTGGTCCAATCGCTTCGGCACTAAAATCAATTGTTTGATTAACAGGAATTAGTGCCTATAAAGAAATCTTTAATTAAATAATTAACGAAATAAAGATTTAAAGAAATAACGGAATCTTTATTGCCTACATGGACCAATTTTGCATCTAGAGGCGGTGAAGCCGCCTAGCTGAGGGATGGACAGCAGTGGCCGAAGGCCAGACCAAGCCAGCGAAGCTGGCGAAGGGCCGAGCGAATAGCGAGCTGCGAAACAGCCCGACCCGCCCGAAGGGCGGGGCAGCCCCAAAAAAAAAAAGCCCTTCCCGAAAAGGAAGAGCTTTAGAAAATTAAAATTGTTATTTTATCTTAATTAGGGACAGCCACTGCCAAAGAGGGGAAAATGCTGGCCAAAATGGGGCGTAACCCGCTGAGGAAAAATTCTACGGCGATCACCATCACGATTAGGCCCATTAGGCGGAGCATAATTTTATTCCCCGTTTCGCCTAGCCATTTTGAGATCGTAGAAGAAGTATATAAAATAGCGTAAGTAATGCCCAGAATGAGGGCCATACTGCCAATAAGAATAAATTTTTGGACCAGATTATCGGCATCTTGCATCAAGATAATCGAGTTAGTGATCGCGCCAGGTCCGCAAATGAGTGGAATTGCCAAGGGCGTAATTGAAATATCAGTAACATAAGATTTTACCTCTTCTTCACGGACCTTAATGCGGCCCAAGCGGGCTTGCAGCATATCAGAGCCCATTTGGAAAAAGATGATACCGCCCACAATGCGGAAAGCATTGGCTGAAATGCCAAAGAAAGAAAACAAAAGCTGCCCAGAAAGCGCAAAGGCCAACATGGTAAAAAAGGCGGCTATAACGGCTTTTTTTGCGGTGGCTCGTTGTTGTTGTTTTGTCAACTCGCTCGTCATGGTCATAAAGACGGGCATAGTGCTTAGGGGGTTGACAATAGAAAAGTAAGAAGTAAACGCCAAGAGGCCAAAAGCCAAGTTTTCGCTCATTGTAGTTGTTTTTTATTGCGAAGGAGTTGGATTTGTTTTGCAGGGCAAATCTAGAGCAGTGGACTAGATTTTTAGCGTTTTTTTCTGAAAAAAATCTATTTTTAGAAAATAGAACTATAAAAGATGCTTTTGGCAGTAAATATTTTCTTTTTGACCTTTAAAAAGGCCCTGCCAAAGTAATTTTCCCCTTATTTAAACAAAAGATTAAGCCGCATGAAATTGGACCCCACTGATTTGAAGATTTTGCAACTTTTGCAAGCGGATGCCAAGTTAAGCATCAAAGAAATTTCGGCCGATTTGGGCCTGAGCAGCACGCCTGTCTACGAGCGCATTAAGCGCTTAGAAAAGCGAGGATACATTAAAGGTTATGTAGCCTTGGTGAATCGAAAAAAAGTAGAAATGGGCCTGATGGCCTTTTTATCCGTTTCGCTTAAAGAGCATTCACAAACGGCCCTCTTAAAATTTGAGCAAGAGATTATCAAATTCCCTAAAGTGATGGAATGCTATCATATTGCGGGACAATATGACTTTATCCTCAAGATTGTCGTTCGCGATATGCAAGATTATCACGACTTCACTTTTAATCGTTTGGCTGCTATGGATAATATTGGGCATGTGCAGACCGATTTTGTGATGAATGACATCAAATACTCTACTGAAATTCCTTTAGATTAAAACAATATGTTTTAAAAAGGGCTGGTAAATTTTTTCAAGCAGCAATAACTTGCTAAAAACTAGCGCTATAAATCGCTTTTAGCTCCTTTTTGGGGCAGCAAACAGCAGAGCAGTGGCGGCA